>DAITQD010000015.1:6866-33236 GCA_036833255.1 Jatrophihabitantaceae bacterium | reverse complement strand
ACAACGTACCGGCCGCGCCGCGGGTTCCAGCCGCGCGTCGGCACGGGTGCGGCACGATGGGGCCGTGATCGAGCCAGTCTTCCTGGAATCAACGGCCGCCGAGATCGAGGCGCACGTCCGCGGCTCCGGCTGGGACCGCCCGCCGGTGCTGTTCGCGCTCGCGCGGGCCGGCCAGTTCGCGGCCGACGAGCCGGACACCGCCGCCCGGTTGGGTCTGCACGAGGCGGCGGGCGACGCACTGACGCCGATCGTGCAGGAGGACCTGCCCGAAGGACCCTTGGACGAGACGCTCGCGCAAATCGCGTGGCCCGGATCAGAACTCGCGCCGAATCTCGTCGAGGCCTTGCTTTCGACGTTGTCCTAGCAGTGCGGGACGGACTTACCCGCCTGGAGCGCGAGCAGATCCTGCACCGCCGAGTGCAGGGTGTCGACCTTGACGACCTCGAGGCCCTTGGGGGTCGCGCCGCGCACGTCGCCGCAATTGCCCGCCGGTGCCAGGAACACGCTCGCGCCCTTGTGGCGCGCGGCGATCATCTTCAGCGCGATGCCGCCGATCGGGCCCACCGTGCCGTCGGGATCGATCGTGCCGGTGCCGGCGATGAACATCCCCTTGGTGAGGTCGACGGTGCCGACCTTGTCCATGATCCCGAGCGCGAACATCAGGCCGGCCGACGGCCCGCCGATCTGGTTGCCGAGCCCGAGGTCGACCTCGAACGGCGCCAGGCAGCCGTTCGACACGGTGATCCCAAGACGGGCCCCCTTGGCTCCCTTCGGCGCTTCGGTGAGCGTCACCGTGAGCACCGCGGGCTTTCCCGAACGCTGCACCGACACAGTCGCGGCCGTGCCTGGCTGCTGGGCCCCCAGCACCGCGGTGACCTTCTCGATCGAGCTGATCGGCTTGCCGTTCAGCGTGCGCAACTGGTCGCCCGGTTGCAGCACGCCGTGGGCAGGTCCCTTCGGATCGACCGTGATCACGCCGAAGCCCTTCGGGTAGCCCAGCTCGCAGAAGGCCGCCGCGGTCGCGCTGTCCTGCGACTGCGCGAAATCCTCGATGTTCTGCTCGTTGACCTGCTTCTGGCTCTTCCCCGGTGGGTAGATCGAGGTCTTCGGCACGACCACCTCGTCATGCAGCAGCCAGCCGTCGAGCGCCGCGAATGCGGTGAGCGGCTGGGTGGAAACATTCACGGTCGTCAGGTTGAGATGGCCGCTGGTGGACTTGGTCGCCGTGCCGTTGATCACGATGATGGTGTTGCCGGAGTCGTCGGTGCCCAGCGTGTTGTAGGTAGGGCCCGGCGAGAGGATGACGTAGGGCACCGGCATCGTGAGCGCCAGGACGAACAGCACGACGAAGAGGACACCACCCACCAGCAGGGTGCGGACGCGTCGACTCACCCGAGCACCTTATCTGGCGACGCTGGCGACCCTTGGTCAGTCGCGAACGTCGGAAGGCTCGAGGCGGGCAGCGCCGGGCGCAACGCGCGCCATGCCGCGGGCAGGGACGATCAGAGCGTCGAGATAGTCGCGGTGCGCGCGGATGGCCTCGCGCGCGGTCGGTGCCCGCTCCGGGCGCGCACGCCACCACGCCCACAGCGCCGCAAGCACCGTTGCGGCCACCGGCACCGCCAACCACACCGCCCAGGCCATGATCGCCACGCTACCGGCGCCGACGCGTTCGCCGTCGGCGCAACGCTGGCTGGGCGGGGAACGAAGCGCGCGCCTCGCTCGCTGCTACTACCGTGGAACACATGAGCAGTGACGGCACCAATCTTCCGTTCGGGTTCGGCAGCGGCGACGGTGAGCCCGGTGGCGGGGACGACCTCTCCGGCGCCATGCCGTTGTTCGCCGAACTTCAGAAGCTCATGTCGTGGTCCGGCGGCCCGGTCAACTGGGAGCTCGCCCGCCAACTGGCCGCCTCGTCCCTCGGTGGCGGCCAGCTTGCGGTGAGCGCTGCCGAGCGCGCTGCCGTCGCCGACGCGCTGCGGCTCGCGGACCTCTGGCTGGACGAGGTCACCGACCTGCCGTCGGGTGTCGTGTCGGTGGAGTCATGGACGCGGCTGGAGTGGATCGAGAAGACGCTGCCCGTGTGGTCGGCGCTGTGCGATCCGGTGGCCGCGCGCGTGGTGGCCGCGATGTCGTCGGCGATCCCTGCCGAGCAGTTGGCGGAGCTAGGCGCGGGAAACCCGCTGGCCGGGATCATGACCCAGGTGGGCGGCCTGATGTTCGGCGCCCAGGTCGGGCAGGGCCTCGGCGGACTCGCCCAAGAGGTCGTCGCTGGCACCGACATCGGCGTCCCGCTCGGGCCGAGCGGCGTCGCCGCGCTCATCCCGCAGAACGTCGCGGACTTCGGTGCCGGCCTGGAACGGCCCGCCGACGAGGTGCGGCTCTACCTCGCGCTGCGCGAGGCCGCCCACCAGCGACTGTTCGGGCACGTGCCCTGGCTGCGTCAGCGCCTGCTCGACACCGTGGAGGCGTACTCGCGGGGTATCAGCGTCGACATGTCCGCCATCGAGCGGGCCATGAGCGAGATCGACCCGACGAACCCCGAGAGCATGCAGAACGCCCTGGCCGGCGGCCTGTTCGCGCCCGAGGAGACGCCAGAGCAGCACACCGCGCTGCGTCGGCTCGAGACGCTGCTCGCGCTCGTCGAAGGCTGGGTGGACGCGGTGGTCGCCGCCGCCGCCGGCGAGCGCATGCCGGGTGCCGAAGCACTGCGCGAGGCGTCCCGACGCCGGCGCGCTACCGGCGGTCCGGCCGAACAGACCTTCGCCACGCTGGTCGGCTTGGAGCTGCGCCCGCGCCGGCTGCGGGAGGCCGCCGCGCTGTGGTGGGCGGTCACCGAGAAGCACGGCGTGAGCGGACGCGACTCGCTCTGGTCACACCCTGACCTGCTGCCGAGCGCCGACGACCTCGACGACCCGCTCGGCTTCGCAGACACGATCGGCGGCGAGCACCTCACCGGCTTCGACGACACGCCGCCCGACGACTCGGATACACCGGCCCGAGATCAGGGTTGATCAAGTGCGAGTTGTGGTCGACATGCAACCAGAACTGGCACTTGATCAAGGTCGTCATAGTGCGCTCGGCGGATCGAGGTCACCGGCGAGGTCGTCGGCGATATGCAGGTCTGCGGCCGCACTGACGCCGTCGAGGTAGCCCCGGGCCCGCTCGCTGCGTGCGTAGCGCCCGACCAACGCCCAGAAGTCCGCGTCGTGCCCGCGCACGAGCAGGTGCGCCAGCTCGTGCAGCAGCACGTAGTCCTGCACCCAGGACGGCATGCCCCGCAGCTTCTCCGAGATCCGGATGGTCCGCTCGGCCGGCGTGCACGAGCCCCAGCGGGTGCGCATCGTGGCTACCCAGCGCACGCTCACCGGGCGGGCGCGGCCGTCGAGGTACTCGGCCGACAGCTCGCCGGCCCGCCGCATCAGCGCGGCATCGCTCGCCGTGCGCCGCGTGCCGCGGGAGACCCCCGTGTCGAGGCGGGCAACCATCGTGGCGACCCACTGCGCCTCCTCGGCGCGGGTGAACCGGGCCGGGATCAGCACGACGATGCGCTGCCCATCGCGGTAGGCCGACACCGTACGGCGACGACGCACACTGCGTCGCACCTCGACCTCGACCGGCATGCCGACACGCTAGCGCGCGAGTCGGACAGCCTCTTGATTGACAGATATCCGGCGATGTCCACAGCGCGGTCCGGACTATTCGGACACCGTCCACACGGTTATCCACAGGCTGTGGACATCCACGTAAAGACGAGCTTGAGGCTTACTACGGGGAGTCGGTCAGTTCAGCCGGAGCACCCTGTGGATAACCGGGCCGTGTCGCCACCGCCATGCGACGGTGGGCCGATGACCCGCAACGCCCCGATCGACGTGATGCTCAACCCCGCCGTTCGTGTCCTCTGGCGCGCCGAGGACGTCGTCCAACTCGAACTCGGCGCCCGCGCCGTGCTCGTCGAAGGCGTCGACGCCGCGACCGTGCGCGAGCTCGTCTCCCCCGGCGGGCACGCCTCGGCCGCGGCGCCGGACGGTCACACCGAGGACTCGACGCGGCACTCGCTGACCAGCCTCACCGAAGCCGGCTATCTCTGGCCGAGGGTCGACCCCGGCAGCGAGCCCAACAGTGAGCCCAACAGTGAGCCCAACAGCGATGCCCGGCTCGCGCCGCCGGTGCCGAGACTCGCGGCTGACCTGGCCGCCCTCACCGCCCGGCACGGCGCGCGTGCCGCTGAACTGCTCAATGCCCGCCAGCACTGTGCCGTCGCGGTCCACGGCACGGGGCGGGTCGCGGCGCATGTCGCCGCCCTGCTCGCGGCAGCCGGCGTCGGACGGGTTTATCTCCTCGACGCCGACGACGTGCGGCTGCATCAGGCGATGCCCGGCGGTGTCGGCCCCGCCGATGAGGGCAGGCGCTTCGTCGCCGCCGCCAGCGCCGCGGTGCGGCGGGCCGCGCCCGAGGCCGACACCACCCCGCTGCCGATGGGTGAGCGTCCCGACCTCGTCGTGCTCGCCGTCGACGAGCCCATCGACAGCGACCGGCGCGACGCGCTGCACGCACGCGAATGTGCCCACCTGGCGGTCCGTCTCGGCGCCGACTACGGCGTCGTGGGGCCGCTTGTCATTCCCGGATTCACCAGTTGCCTGCGCTGCGCCGACCTGCACCGCCGCGACCGCGATCCGGCCTGGACCGCGCTCGCCGTCCAGCTCACGGTCGCGCGCAGGCGAGGCGGAGCGTCCGACGTCGGCCTGGCCACTGTCGTAGCCGGTGTTGCGGTACTGCAGGCGCTGGCCTACCTCGACGGCGGCGAGCCGGCGGCCATCGAGGGCACCCTGGAGATGCACCTGCCCGACTGGCGGATCCGACGTCGCAGCTGGCCCGTCCACCCGAATTGCGATTGTGGACGGGCCGCTACTGCACAATGACCGAGTGAGCGATATCCCGCAGCGCCGCGTGGCTCGAACCGCCAAGCTCGCGTCACTGCCGCTGGGCGTGGCGGGGCGTGCGACGGTAGGGCTGGGCAAGCGGATCACCGGCAAGTCCGCCGAGTCGGTCAACGCTCAGTTGCGAGCCCGCACCGCCGAGCAACTGTTCACCGTGTTGGGCGAGCTCAAGGGCGGTGCGATGAAGCTCGGGCAGACGCTGTCGGTCTTCGAGGCCGCGCTGCCCGAGGACACCGCCGCCCCCTACCGCGAGGCCCTGACCAGGCTGCAGGAAGCTGCCCCGCCGATGCACACGGAGACCGTGCACCGGGTGCTCGACGAGCAGTTCGGCCGGCGCTGGCCCGATCGATTCCAATCCTTCGACGACGTCCCCGCCGCGGCGGCAAGCATCGGCCAGGTGCATCGCGCGGTGTGGGCCGACGGGCGCGAGGTGGCCGTCAAGCTCCAGTACCCCGGCGCCGGCGCCGCGCTCATGGCCGACTTCACCCAGTTGTCCCGGCTGGCGTGGCTGTTCGCGCGCATGTCACCAGGTCTCGAGGTCAAACCGCTGCTGGCCGAACTCAAGGAACGAGTGCTCGAGGAGCTCGACTACGCCCTCGAGGCCGGCGCCCAGCGCGACTTCGCTGCCGCGTTCGCCGACGATCCCGACATCGCAATCCCCCGGGTCGTCGCGAGCGCGCCCAAGGTGATCGTCACCGAGTGGCTCGAGGGCAGGCCGCTGTCGCGGATCATCGCGAGCGGAACCACCGCGGAGCGGGATCACGCCGGCTCGCTGCTGGCTCTGCTGCACTACTCGGCGCCCGCCCGGGCCGGGCTGCTGCACGGCGACCCGCACCCCGGCAACTTCCGGATGCTGGCCGACGGTCGCCTCGGCGTCGTCGACTACGGCGCTGTCGCGCGGATGCCCGGCGGCTTTCCCGAACCCCTCGGCCGCCTGACCCGGCTGGCCCTGGAGAACGACGGTGACGGCGTCATGCGCGAGATGCGCGCCCAGGGCTTCCTACGCCCAGGCATCGCCGTTGATCCGCAGCAGGTCATGGACTACCTCGGCCCGATCGTCGAACCGTTGGTCACACCGACGTTCACCTTCACCCGCAAGTGGATGCGCCAGCAGGCCAACCGGATCATCGATCCTCGCAGCCAGGATGCGCAAGTCGGGCGGCAGTTCAACCTGCCGCCGTCCTACCTGCTCATCCATCGGGTGACACTCGGCTCCATCGGCGTGCTCTGTCAGCTCGGCGCGACCGCGCCCTACCGCGGGCTCGCCGAGCGGTGGCAGCCCGGTTTCGCCAGGCCCGCGGCGTGAGCACCCGGCCGGCTCCGGAGAGCGTCTTCACCTACGGCGCGCCAGCGCTGAAGTTCGGCGACGGAGCCTCCGACGAGATCGGCTACGACCTGGCGCAGTTGGGCGCGCGCCGGGCCCTCGTCGTCACCGATCCCGGCGTCGCCGCCACCGGACTGCCCGACCGCGTCGCGGCGCAGATGGCGCAGTTCGGCGTCGAGGCCGTCGTGTTCGACGCTGTCCACATCGAGCCCACGGACGCAAGCATGCAGGCCGCCATCGACTGGGCGCGCGCGAACGGGCCGTGGGACGCACTTGTCGCGGTCGGCGGCGGGTCGAGCATCGACACCGCCAAGGCCGTCAACCTGCTCCTCACCAATCCTGGCGAGCTGATCGACTACGTCAACGTGCCGGTCGGCGGTGGCCGGGCGCCGATCAACCCGCTGCACCCGCTGGTCGCGGTGCCCACGACCACCGGCACCGGCGCCGAGAGCACCACCATCTGCGTGATGGACGTCCTGGCGCAGCGGGTGAAGTCCGGAATCAGCCATGCCCGGTTGCGCCCGACCCTGGCCGTCGTGGATCCGGCGCTGACGCTCACCCAGCCCGCCGGCGTCACGGCCTCGGCCGGCATGGACATCCTCTGCCACGCGCTGGAGAGCTACACGGCCCGTGCTTACACCGCGGTCGCACGCAAGGAGCCGGCGCAGCGGGTGCCGTACTGCGGTTCGAACCCCATCTCGGACATGTGGTCCGAGAAGGCGCTTTCCCTGATGGCATCGAGCTTCCGGCGCGCGGTGGCCCACGGCGAGGACCGCGAAGCGCGTGGCTCGATGGCGCTGGCCGCGACGTTCGCCGGCCTCGGCTTCGGCAACGCCGGCGTGCACATCCCGCACGCCAATGCCTACCCGATCGCGGGCCAGGTCCGTGACTTTCATCCCGCCGACTACCCCGTCGGCCATGCGATGGTGCCGCACGGCATGGCCGTCTCGCTCACCGCACCGGAGTCGTTCCGGTTCACCTTCGACGCCGCACCGGATCGGCACATCCGCGCGGCACGCCTGCTCGACCCGTCGGCCGACACGCCCTCGGATCCGGCCGCACTGCTGCCGGACGTGCTGATCGGGCTGATGCGCGATGTCGGCATCCCCGGCGGCGTCGCTGCGGTCGGCTTCGGTGCGGCGGACGTCGCTGAACTCGTCGAGGGCGCGCTCAAGCAGCAGCGGCTGTTGGCCACGGCGCCGCGGCCGGTGACCGGTGACGACCTCGCCGGTATCTTCCAGCGCTCGATGTCATTGTGGTGAGCGCGGCGAACAACATGCCAACGCCGCGCTGCCGTGTCCGCTGGACGCGGGGGCAAGATCGGACTGGAATGAGGGTGTGCAGGAAGCGTGCTCGATGTGCGGCCGGATTGCCGATCCCGCAGAAGACGGCGATCCACCGCTGACCTGGTCCGCCGACGTCATCGAGACCCATGACGGACACCGCACCCGGTGGGTGTGCGGCGAGTGCACCCGACGATACGTCCGCTCGATCGAGGCCAAGCTCGACCAGGAGTGGTGGTGACGTGAGACTGCCGCCGGATCAGTTGATCCGACGGCAGTGTCAGGCAGCGACCTCGGTGCGGTCGTCCTTGCGCGGACGGCCACGTGGGCGCTTGCGGGCGACGATCGCGCCACGCTCGAAGATCTCGCCGCCCCAGACACCCCACGGCTCCCGACGCTCGATGGCGCCGGTCAGGCACGCGAGCCGGGCCGGGCAGCCCAGACAGAGTCCCTTGGCCTGCTCGAGTTCGGCGGGCGTATCGGCGAACCAGAGGTCCGGGTCCAGCACCCGGCAGGGCACGTCGTCCGGACACTCCTTGGCCAGCGGGTCCAGCGGGTAAGCCAGCTCGGTCGCGACCTCTGGTGCGAGGCTGGTGAACACGTCTGGTCACCTCTTTCATGTGAGTCGGATAGGTAGTTGGACAGACAGAGAGGCCGCGGTTCCCAAGCTGGGAGCCGCGGCCTCGAGGAGCCTTTCACTGATGGAAATCAGCGAGGCACCCCTCGAGGTGGGCGGTTCTGCTTGGCGGCGACGTGGGCCGGCACGAACGGCGACTCGGTGCGCGCACGCAGAGCGGCCTTCGTCGTGATCATGTTCGTCAGCATCAAGGCCACCCCTTTCCGTCGGTTGTTTGCAGGCTAACCAAGGCTACGTCCGGCCCGCAAGCTATTAATTTTTTCGCGGCCTGAACGATCTATAGGGTGGGCTTCTGCGGAAAGGGGTTTGATGATCGACTCCGGGATGCCGGCGGCCAGCGCACTGCGCCGTCGCACGCCCGTCATCGCGGGTCTGCTGATCGCGGTCATGGTCGCCGGCTGCAGCAGTTCCACGAGCAAGCCGGCGAGCCGCTCCGGCGTGCACGTGCCCACCGGCACCGACGTTGCGAGCGGCGTGAACGACGCCGCGGCCACCGCGATCACGACCGCCTACATCCGCTTCTTCGACTCGACGGTCGCGCAGGCCCAGAAGCTCGGCCTGATCCAGGACGGCGCCGAGTTCTCGCAGGCCATCTCGCAGGAGTCGACGTCCGAGTTCACGAAGAGCGAGTCGGTGCAGGTCACCAAGGTGGGCGTGAACTCCGCGAACAAGGCGACGGTCATTTTCACTGTGGTGCGTGACGGCTCACCCGCGCTGGCGAACCAGACCGGGTACGCCGTCCTCGAGGACGGCAAGTGGAAGGTCGCCGGCGCGACGTTCTGCAATGTGCTCGCCACACAGGGCGCGGTGCCGCCGGTCTGCAAGACCTTACGGGCGACGACGCTGCCAGGCTGAGCGGTCACATGATCTCGACTGTCCCGCGCGGCGCGACGCTCGCGACGGTGCTGGCCGTGCTGTTCCTGACCTTCCTCGACACGACGATCGTCAGCGTCACGCTCGGCAGCATCCAGTCCGAACTGCCGCATGTCGGCGTGATCGCCCTGCAGTGGGTGGTCAATGGCTACGCGTTGGTGTTCGCCAGCCTGATGCTCATCGCCGGGTCTCTGAGCGACCGGCTGGGCCGCAAGTGGGTCATGCTCGCCGGCATAGCTATCTTCTGCGCCGGGTCGGTGCTGTGTGCGCTGGCCCCGAACGTCGCGACGCTGATCGCGGGGCGGACGGTGATGGGCGTGGGCGCCGCCGCCTCCGAACCGGGGACGTTGTCGGTGATCCGGCACCTATATCCGAATCGGGTCGTGCGAGCGCGGGCGCTGGGCGCCTGGGCCGCGGTGTCCGGCTTGGCCTTGGCGCTCGGGCCGGTGATCGGCGGCCTGCTCGTGGGTGCCGGCGACTGGCGAACGGTGTTCTGGTTCAACCTCGCGGTGGGCGGGGCGCTGCTCGCCGCAGCCACCCTGTACGTGCCGAACAGTGCCGACCCGCAGCCCGGGCGCCTGGATGTGGCCGGCTTCGCGCTCGGTACCGCTGCGCTCGGCTGCACGATCTTCGCGGGCATCTCCGGTGAGCGGGCGGGGTACTCCGCGCCGTGGATCCTGGCCCTGTTCGTGATCGGCGGCCTGTCGCTCATCGGTTTCGTCGTGGTCGAGCGCCGGGCGCGCAGCCCGATGCTCAAGCTGCAGTACCTGACGGATCCCATCGTCCGCAGCGCGCTGTTCGTCGCTTTCGCCGTCTACTTCGGGGTGTTTTCGATCTTCTTCTTCGCCGCGCTGTACCTGGACCTGGTGGTCGGCTACTCGGGCTGGCGGCTGGCTGGCGTCTTCTCACCGATGGCGGCAGCGATCGTGCTCGGTTCATTGCTGACCGGCATCTGGGTCGGCCGGGCCGGCTCACGCGTGCCGATGATCGTCGGGTGTGTCGTGGCGGCGGCGGGCATCCTGCTGACCCGGCACTACCTCACCGCGGAGCCGTCGTTCACGCCGCTCGCGATCGTGCTGGCGGTGGCCGGGCTGGGTTTCGGGATGGCGGTGGTGCCATTGACGTCGGCAGTACTCGGCCACGTCCCCGCCGCGCACTCGGGGATGGCGGCGTCGGCGACGAATACCAGCCGTCAGATCGGTGCGGTGGTCGGCGTCACGGCGCTCGGGGCGCTGGTGAACTCGCACTTGACGAGCGATCTGGCCGGGAGGCTGAACCACCTCGGTATCACCGGCTCGCTGCAGTCGCTGATCATCAACGCCGTCGAGACGGGCGGTAGCGGTGCGGGCGGCGGTGGGCTCGACATCGCCCATCCGCCCGCGATTCTCAAGCCGATCGTCGATGCCGCGACCGGGGCGTTCCGCGCCGGACTGCATCAGGCACTGCTCGCGTCGGCTATCGTGATCCTGGTGGCGGCTGCCGTCACCGCGCTCGTCCCGGCCCGATCCGCGGCAGTCACCGCCGACGTCGACTAGCTGATCTCGACCATGTCGACGCTCTGCGGATCGGCACCGGCCAGGACGGCCAGCAGCGGCTCGGCGTAGCGCTCGAGCTTGGTGGGACCCACCCCGGAGATGCGGGCCAGTGCGGGCGCCGACTGTGGCCGGGCGTCGGCGATCGCCACGAGCGTGGCGTCGCTGAAGACGATGTAGGGCGCCGAGCCCTGTGCGTCGGCCTGTGCCTTACGCCACGCGCGTAGCCGGCCGAACAGTTCGGCGTCGGCCGCCTCAGGCGCCGGTCCCTTCTTCTTCGCCTGCTTGGGTGCGGTGTCGCGGGCGACGTGGGGCCGCAGGCCGTCGAGGAATCGGCTGGGCCGCCGGCCGCGGCGCTGCCCGGGGCTGCGGGCGAGCGCCCAGGACAGGGCGAGGCGTTCGCGGGCGCGGGTGATGCCGACGTAGAGCAGCCGGCGCTCCTCGGCGATCTGCGCGTCGGTGGTGGCGTGCTGGATGGGCACGGTCGTGTCGGTGAGGCCGACCAGGAAGACGGCGTCCCACTCCAGGCCCTTGGCCGAGTGCAGGGAGGCGAGGGTGACGCCCTGCACGGTCGGCGCATGCTGCGCGGTAGCGCGGGCGTCGAGTTCGGCGACCAGATCGGGTAGCTGCGCCTCGGGCATCGTCGCGATGAGGTCGTCGGCCAGGTTCACCAGCGCGCTCAGCGACTCCCACCGTTCGCGGGCGGTGCCACCGGGGGGCGGGTGTTCGGCGTGCCAGTTCAGGCTCGACAGCACCGAGCGCACCGCGTCGGGCAGCTTGTCACCGTCCTGCCCGGCCCGCGCGGCACCGCGCAGCAGCAGGCGGGCCTCGCGGATCTCAGGACGGTCGAAGAAGCGCTCCCCCCCGCGCAGCACGTACGGCACGCCGGCGTCGGCCAACGCCTGCTCGTACACCTCGGACTGGGCGTTGATGCGGAACAGCACCGCAATCTCGGCGGCTGGGGTTGCGTCGTCGATCAGCGCCCGGCACTGGGCGGCGACGGACACCGCCTCGGCGGGCTCGTCGTCGTGCTCGGCGAAGCTCGGCGCCGGGCCGTCGGCGCGCTGGCCGATGAGCGTCAGCTTCGTGCCCCCCGCATTGCCGCGCACCAGCTTGTTGGCCAGCTCGACCACCTGCGGGGTGGACCGGTAGTCGCGCTCGAGTCGCACGACGACGGCCTCGGGGTAGCGGCGGCGAAAGCCCAGCAGGTACTTGGGCGTGGCGCCGGCGAAGGAGTAGATCGTCTGGTTGGCATCGCCCACGACGCACACATCGTCGCGGCCGCCCAGCCAGGCGTCGAGCATCCGCTGCTGAAGAGGCGAGACGTCCTGGTACTCGTCGACGACGAAGTGCCGGTAGCGCGAGCGGATCTCCTCGGCGACGTCGCGGTACTCCTCGATGGCACCGGCCATGACGAGCAGCAGGTCGGAGAAGTCGAGCTGGCCGGCGCGCCGCTTGGTCTGCTCGTACTCGGCGTAGACCTTCGCGATCGTGTCGGGCGTCGTCGAGGTCTCGCGGCCTGCCGCGTGGGCCCGGGCGGCGTAGTCCTCGGGCGTGGCGAGCACGGCCTTGGCCCAGTCGATCTCGGCGGCAAGATCGCGCAACTCGGCACGATCGGTGCGCAGCCGCAGCCGGGCGGCCGCGTTGCCCACCAGCCGCAGCGGTTTGTCGACCACGTCGGGCATGGCGCCGCCGAGCACCCGCGGCGCGAAGTAAGTGAGCTGGCGCAGGGCAGCCGCGTGGAACGTCCGGGCCTGGACGCCGTGCGCGCCGAGATTGCGCAACCGGGTGCGCAGCTCGCCCGCCGCGCGCGCGGTAAAGGTGACCGCCAGCAGTTGGCCCGGGGGCACCGCGCCGGACCGGACGGCGTAGGCGATGCGGTGGGTGATGGCGCGGGTCTTGCCGGTGCCGGCACCGGCCAGGATGCAGACCGGGCCGCGCACGGCGACGGCGGCGGCCCGCTGTTCCGGGTCGAGTCCGGCCAGCACGCTCTCCGCGTCACTCATTTCCGACACCACTCACCGCCCGTCACTCGCCCGCCCGTCACTCGCCGCCCGTCACTCGCCCGATCCTGTCAGCGCCCGCCGACAGCCCCACAAGCTCCCGCCCAGGTATCCTGCACCGCCCCCGATTCCCGTTGATCAACAGCAGAATCTGGTCGCCAGGGCGACCATCGAGTGCTGTTGATCACGACAGGGTGCGGGAGGAATGACCGACGCAGCCGCCATGTTGAAACAATGACTGCCCAATCTGGAGGATCTCGACGATGTTGACGTTGTACACGACCAACTGGTGCGGCTTCTGCACCCGCCTCAAGTCGAACCTGCGGGATGAGGGCATTACCTACGCCGAGGTCGACATCGAGCTGGTCGACGGCGCGGCTGACGTGGTCATGAGCGTCAACGCGGGCAATCGCACCGTGCCCACCGCCATGTTCCCGAACGGGACCGCGCTGACGAATCCGAGCATCGCCGAGGTCAAGGCGCAGCTCGCGGCTTGATCGCCGCGTACCGGCCGGTCGACCCCGCACACCTGTGCGACCTGCTCGCCGACCGCCTCGTCCACGCGCCGCTGCCCCGGACGGGCGCTGCGCGTCGCCGCGCGGCACCACGAACATCTCGCCCGGCCCGACGGTGACGTCGCCGTCGCCGTCGCCTTCGGTGACCACGACTCGGCGAACAGCGCGAACCCGTCGTCGATGTTGATCGGCTGATTCACCACGCACCCAGTCTCGTCCTCGGCGCAGATACCGGCTAGCCGGGCAGCTCGCCGGCGAGCCAGAGGTCGATGAGGTAACGCGAGATCGACAGCTTCGGCGAGACGCCCTGGATCCGCACGCCCGGCTCCGGATCGGCCCCCGCATCGACCCAGTCGGCCGCCTGCTGTACCTCGGCGCGGGTGAACCAGCCGGCCTCGGCTATCTCGACCGGGTCGAGCGCGATCGTCGGGTCGCCGTCGAGCCGGCCGCTGAAGCCGAGCATGAGCGAGGACGGGAACGGCCACGGCTGGCTGGCGACGTAGCGGATGTCGCAGACCTCCACGCCGACCTCCTCGAACACCTCCCGGGCGACGGCAGCCTCGAGTGACTCCCCCGGCTCGACGAAGCCTGCCAGCGTCGAGAAGCGCCCGGACCCCCACTGCACACCACGGCCGAGCAGGGCAAGCTCGGCGCCGTCGTGGATCAGCATGATCACGGCCGGGTCGGTGCGCGGGTAGTGCTCGCTGCCGTCGCTCGGGCAGGTGCGGATCCAGCCGCTGTTCGCCTCTAACGTCGCGACACCGCACAGCGGGCAGTGGGTGTGGCGTTGGTGCCACTGCTCGAGCGCGATCGCGCTGGTGAGCAGCCCTGCGCCCAGGTCGCCGATCGTCGGCCCGAGATCGCGCAGCGTCAGCCAGTCCTCGCCGTCGCGATCGACGGTGGCGGCGAAGTACGGCACCTCGTCGACGATCCCGAGGAACCGCCGCGGCGCCCGCTCGTCGACCGATGCCGGGTCGCGAAACGCCAGCCGCGGCAGGCCGTCGGCGCCCGGCTCGACGGGCGTCGTGGACGTGGCGCTGACGGCCAACACCCGCGCCTGCGTCCACGCCTGCGCCAGCCAGTCCGCATCGGTGCGCCGGTGTGCGGCCCTGTCGTAGCCGGCGCGCGACAGCAGCGGGCCCCGCTCCGCAGTCACGGCTCGGCGGTTACCGCGACGAGCGCGGCCAGTGGCGCGGTGATCGTCTGCGCGTCACCGACGACAACGCTCGTCAGCCGCGCCGGCGCGAAGAACTCGGCGGCGGCCGCGCTGACCTCCTCGACGCCGACCGCCGCGAGCCGGCGAGGATGCTCGGTGACCCAGTCCAGGCCGAGGCCGAACGCCGCCAGCGCCGAGAGGGTCGAGGCCAGCCCGGCCTGTGTTGCCGTCGACAGGGCGAGCGAGCCGATCGCGTACTGGCGCACCGATTCGACCTCGGCCGCGGTCACCGGAAGTGACGCGATCCGGCCGAGCTCATACAGCGTCTCGAGCAGCGCCGGAGCGGTGACCTCGGTGGCCACCTCGACGTCGAACATGATCGACGAGCCGAGATCGTTGTGCTCGATGCGGCTGTGCGGGCCATAGGTGTAGCCCTTGTCCTCGCGGAGGTTCTCGGTCCAGCGCGAGGAGAAGTAGCCGCCGAAGATCAGGTTCGCCAGTTGCAGCGCCGGGTAGCGCTCGTCGATACGCGGCACCGCGGCGGCGCCCATCCGCAGCGAGGACTGCACCGAGTCGGGGCGGTCGACGATCAACAGCGGGCCGGGCCCGGACTCGGGAAGGGCCGGGACCCGCCCGACCGGTGCCACGCCGGTCCAGCCGGCAAGCGCGGCGTCAATCTGGTCGAGAACCCGACTGGGCGAGACGTCGCCGACGACGACGAGCACGGCGCGCCTCGGCCGAACCAGGTCGGCGTGCAGCTTGCGCACCTGCGCAGGCGTGGTGGCCGCGACATCATCGGCGCCGGGCAGGGAGCGCGCGTACGGGTGCTCGCCCCACATCCGGTGCCCCAATGCCTCACCGGCGATGACCCCGGCCTGGGAGCGGGCGATCGTCAGCTTCTCGACCAGGCGATCACGCTCGGTGGCAATCTCGGCGTCCGGGTAGCTCGCATCGGTGAGCACCGTGGCCACCAGGCCGAGCAGCGGCGCCAGGTTCGTGGCCAGGACGTTCCCGGCCACCATCAGCCGGTCGGGGTCGACGCCGACGGACACATCCCCGCCGAGCGCCTGGACGGCCGCGGCGAAGCCGGCCCGGTCGAACCCCGCGGCCCCGGTGAGCATCGCGTCGGACAACACCGCGGACCGGGCCGGATGGGTCGCGCGCGCCGAGGCGAACGGCAACCGCAGCCGCAGTTCGACGAGCGGCACCCCTGGCTTGCGGACGACGATCACCCGTACGCCGTGGTCGGTGACCCGCTCGGTGACGGTCAGCTTCTTGGGCTTGCGCGGCTTGGTCAAAGCAGGAACGACGCTGGTCATCGGGCACCTCCCGCGATCAGTTCGAGTACGGCTCGTCGTTCCGGGCGCAGTTCGGCGGCGGCGGCGCGCACGGCCCGCTCGGTGACCGCGGCCAACCGGCCCGGCAGCTCGGCGATCAGCTCGGCACGTCCGTAGATCAACTCGAATTTCGCGAAGTTGAGCGTGCGCGAGAGCACCGCGTCGAGCTCGCGCAGCAGCACGCTGACCAGGCGGGTACGCACCCGGTCGAGCTCGCCCGGCGCGAGACCGTCGTCGGCGATGCGCGCCAGCTCCTCGTCGATCGCGCGCAGGATGGCCTCGAGCGACGAAGCGTCCGGGTAGTGCGCGGTGATCGTGAGCGCGGTGGGGTCGCGCTCGTCGAACGGGTCGCCGAACTCCCCGATGTAGGCGCCGATGTCGGTGACGAGCTGGTCGCGCTGCACGAGGCGCTGCTGAAGGCGGGACGCGTCACCGTCGCTGAGCACCTCAGCGAGCAGCACGTTGGCCAGGTGGTCGTCCAGGCCGCCCACCGGGTCGGGCACCCGGTAGCCGAGCGCGACGGCGGGGATCGGCGCATGCGGGTCGTCGTGGGTCGCGCGCCGCTCGGCCGACAGCGGTGGTTCGGCGAAGCTCGGCCGCTTCGGGGCCCGCCGCTTCTTGATCGGGCCGAAGTGCTTTTCCACCAGATCGATCGTCTCGTCCGCGTCGAGATCGCCGGCCACCGCGAGCACGGCGTTGGCCGGCGCGTAGTAGCGGGTGAAGAAGTCGCGCGCGTCCTCGACCGTCGCCCCTTCGAGGTCCTCGAAGCCGCCGTAGCCGTTGTGCGAGTTGGCGAACGTGTCGAACAGCACGGCTGGCAGCACGATCCACGGGAAGCCGCCGTAGGGGCGGTTCATCACGTTGACGCGGATCTCGTTCTTCACGACCTCGAGCTGGTTGGCGAGGTTCTCTTGGGTGATCCGCGGCGACAGCATCCGATCGGCCTCGAGGAACAGGCCACGCTCCAACGCGTTGGACGGCAGTGCCTCGAAGTAGTTCGTGTAGTCGAAATGCGTGCTGCCGTTGAACGTGCCGCCGGAGGATTGCACGTAGCGGAAGTGCTCGAGCTTCTCCAGGTTGGCCGAGCCCTGGAACATGAGGTGTTCGAAGAGGTGGGCGAAGCCGGTGCGCCCCTCCGGCTCGGAACGGATGCCCACGTCGTAGAGCACGGCCACGCCGACGACCGGCGCAGAGCGATCCGGGGCGACGACGACCCGCAGGCCGTTGTCGAGCGTGTGGTGGGTGAGGTCGAAGGTGGGTGCGGGCAGAGTGATCGGTCGCGGCACGCGGCCCACCTTACGGGGCACCCTGCAGGCCGCTGCGGCCCAATCGGGCCAAGCCGGCCCAGAGCAGCGCGGCCGCTTCAGCACCTTTGTACAACATGGAGAGGTTCACCTTCTCGTTCGGCGCGTGGATCTGGTCGTCGGGCAGGCCGACGCCGAGGAACACCATGGGGGCACCGATCACCTGCTGGATGGCCGCCTCGGGACCGCTGCCGCCCTCACGCGTCGGCAGCACCGGCAGCCCGTCGAAGGCCTGGCTGATCGCGTCGGTGAGCGCGCGGTAGGCAGGGGTGTCGAGCGGAACGAGGCAGGGCGCGACGCCTTCGCCCTCCCAGCCGATCGCCGCGTCGATCCCGTCCGGCGTGTGCGCGGCGACGAACGCCTCGACCGCCTTGATGATCGTCTGCGGGTGCTGGTTGGCGACCAGGCGGAAGGACAGCTTCACGAACGCGTCGCTGGGCACGATCGTCTTGCCGCCCGCGCCCTGATAGCCACCGCCGATGCCGTTGACCTCGGCGGTCGGGCGGGCCCCGAGACGCTCGAGTGTCGTGAAGCCGCGCTCACCCGACAGCGCCCGCGACTTGGCCACGCCGACGAACTCCGCGTCGTCCATCGGCACCTTGGCGAACAGCTCGCGCTCGGCCGCGGTGAGTTCGAGGACGTCGTCGTAGAAGCCGGGCACCTGGACGCGGCCGTGCTCGTCGTGCAACGCAGCGGCGAGGCGGGCGATCGCCGTGGCCGGGTTCGGCACCGCGCCGCCGAACATGCCCGAGTGCAGGTCGAGGTCGGGGCCGTGGAAGTCGACGGTGCACACGGCCAGGCCGCGCATGCCGGTGACGGTGCTGGGCTTGTCAGCGGCGACCATGCCGGTATCGGTGATGACCACGACGTCGCAGTCCAGGCGGGCGCGCTGCTCGACCATCAGCGTCTCGAAGTTCGGCGAGCCGGACTCTTCCTCGCCCTCGATGAGGAACTTCAGCGTGACGGCGGGGGTGTCGCGGCCGGTCGCGGCGAGGTGCGCGCGCAGGCCGAGCAGGTGGAACAGAAGTTGGCCCTTGTCGTCGGATGCGCCGCGGGCGTGCAGCAGATCGCCGGCGATCGTCGGGTCGAACGGGTCGGTGTGCCACAGCTCGATCGGGTCGACGGGCTGCACGTCGTGGTGGCCATAAACCAGTACCGTCGGCGCGGCTTCGTCATCTCCAGTGTCGGCGCTGCGCCACTCGGCGTAAACAGCCGGCAGGCCCGCGGTGGGCCAGATCTCGACAATCGGGAACCCGGCCTGACGCGCCGCTGCGGCGAACCAGTCGGCGTTGCGATGCACGTCGTCGTGGTGCTCGGGCTGGGCGCTGATGCCCGGGATGCGCAGCCACTGGTCGAGGTCGGCTAGCAGTTCGTGGCGGTGTTCTTCGACAAAAGTACGTACGTCAGTCATGCCCGCGACGTTAGCGTCCCGAATCCACCGCCGGCCCGGGCGGCCCGGTGACCAGGGCACGCAGGCCGGCGGCGTCGAGCAGGTCGGCTGGCGCGACGGTCTCGTTGCTGCGCACGTAATGGAACGCGGCGCGGACCTGGTGCAGGTCCTCGTCGGCGATGCCGCACAGTCGGGACCAGGCGAGCCGATACGCGGCGAGCTGGACGGCGGCCGAGCGCGCGGCGGCTCCGGTCGGGCGTTTGCCGGTCTTCCAGTCCACGACGAGCCAGCCGTCGCCGGTGCTGCCGAACACCGCGTCCATCCGGCCGCGCACGACGGTGCCGTCGACCGCCATCTCGAAGGGCACCTCGACCTCGGCGGGCGTGCGGTTCGCCCAGTCGCTGAGCTCGAACGCCGCGCGCAGGGCCAGGAAGTCGGTGTCGTCGGCGCCGGCGTCGGCGGCACCGGGTAGTTCGTCGACCTCGAGCAGGGTCTGCGCCTGCCAGCGCTGCTCCAGCCACGCGTGGAACGCCGTGCCGCGCCGTGCCCACGGGGCCGGGGCCATCGGCAGCGGGCGGTGCACCCGCCGCGCGAGCTGCTGAGGGTCGCGGTCGAGCTCGACCAGCTGTGACACCGACAGCTGGCGGGGCAGCTCGACATCGATCGTGTCACCGCGCTGCAGCCGGGCCCGTTCGGCGAGCAGCACGTCGACGTCGTGGTGCCACTGCCCAGCAGAATGGAATGGCGCGCCGGCTGCGGCCGCGGCGCGCACCAGAGCGGCGCCGGCCTCGACCGCCGCGCGCCGTCCAACGAAGCCATCCCGCGCACCCAGTGGGTCGGCCGGCCACCCACCCGTCACCGCTTCGGCGTCCATGGGGTTGGTGGCGTCGGGCTCCGGCTCGAACCACTCGTCGGCGCACGCGAAGTGCCGCAGCTCGACGAGGAAGCGCGAGGGCTCACGCTGGGTCTTGGTGTTGTCCCACGCGAATCCCGAGGCGAGCAGGACGGTGCGCGCGCGCGTCAATGCGACGTAAGCCAGGCGGCGCTCCTCGCGCGCATGCCGCTCGATCAGATCGCCGTGATGGCGCTCCAGACGTCTGCGCACGTCGGCCAGGTCGGCGGCGCCGTCGAGGGTGACCGGCGGGAGATCGTCGCCGTCGCCACGCAGCGGCCCCGGCAGCTCCTGGCGGGCCCGCGTCCAGTTCACGCTCCTCGGCTCGGCCGGGAAGATCTTCTCGACCAGGCCGGGCACCGCGACGACGTCCCACTCCAGCCCCTTCGCGCCGTGGACGGTGAGCACCTGCACGCGCTCGGCCTCGACCACGATCTCGCCGGCCTCCAGCCCGTTCTCCTCGTCCTCGGCGGCGTCGAGGAAGGCCAGGAACGCGCGCAGCGTCGCCTCATCGGACTCGGCGGCGAAACCGGCGGCCTCATCGAGGAAGCGGTCCAGATGGGTCCGACCCACGGCGGCGCGGTCGGCGCGGGCGGCGACCTCCACGTCGACGCCGATCGTCCGCTCGATCTCGGCGACGAGCTCGGCCAGGGGCGCGGACAGGCGGCGCCGCAGCCGCCGTAGCTCGGCCGAGAGTTCCGCGAGGCGGCGGTAGCCCTCGGCCGAGTAGCGATCAGCCGGGCCGAGGTCGTCGAGCGCCTCGACGATGCTCGCCTGCTCGCGCTCGTCAGACGCCGCGTCGTCATCGACACGGACCAGCCACGAGGCCCGGTTGCGCAGTGCTGCAAGGTCGTGCGGACCGATCCGCCAGCGCGCACCGGTGAGCAGCCGCATGAGCGAGCGGGCCGGCTTGTGCTCGCCCAGTACCCGCAGCGTCGCGGCGACATCGACCACCTCGGGTGTCGTGAGCAGGCCGCCCAGGCCGACCACCTCGACGGGCAGTCCCACCGACTGCAGCGCCTCGGACAGCAGCGGGATCTGCGCGCGGCGGCGCACCAGCACCGCGGCGGTGCGCGCGCCGACGGGCAGCGCGTCCCATTCGGCGCGCATCCGCTCGGCCAGCCAGCGGGCTTCGTCCTCGACCGTCTCGACGCGCGCCACCGCGATCGTTCCCCGGCCGGCGCGCTCGGCGGGCCGCAACGCGATCGTCAGGTTGTCCAGCCGGCGCAGCGGCTCCGCGACTGCATTCGCGGCGTCGAGGATCACCCGGTCGCTACGGAAGCTCGTCGCCAGTGGGTAGACGGTGGCGTCGGCGCCGTCGGCACACCGGAACGTCTGGGCGAAGCGACCGATGTTGCCCGCGCTGGCGCCCCGCCAGCCGTAGATGGACTGGAACGGATCGCCGACCGCCGTGACGGGGTGGCCGTCGCCGAACAGGCCGTGCAGCATCGCGATCTGGGCGTGGCCGGTGTCCTGGTACTCGTCGAGGAGCACGGCGGCGAAACGCGACCGCTCGAGTTGACGGACCTCGCCGATCTCGGCCAGGCGTGCGGCGATGCGCATCTGGTCGCCGAAGTCGACGGCCGGGCGCGCCGCCTTCGCCGCCGCGAAGTCGCGCACCAACGGCAGTAGTGCTGCGCGGTGCGCCATCGAGGTCGCGAAGTCGGCGAGCGGGCCCGACTTCGGGAGGTTCTGGCCAGCGGCCGCGACGGCCAATTGCCCGAGCAACCGATCGCAGAGCCGCTGCACCTCGTCCGGGTCGACGAGGTGGTCGGCGAACTGGGCGGTCATCGTCAGCAGGTACTTGGTGAGCGAGGACGGCGCGCCGATGTCAACGGGCAGCGCGGCCGAATAGCGCCTGACGGCGGCATCCGCGAGCTGCCAGGAGAGGGCCTGGGACAGCAGCCGGGCATCCGGCTCGGCGCCGATACGCAATGCCTGCTCGCTGACGAGCCGCCCGGCGTACGCCGCGTAGGTCGACACCGTCGGCTCGCCCGCGCGCAGCTGGACGAGGTGCGCCTGGTCGTCGGGATAATCGCGCTCGACGACGTGGCGCCACTGCGCCAGCCGCCGGCGGATGCGCGTGCCCAGCTCGGCGGCAGCCTTGCGGGTGAACGTCAGGCCGAGCACCGCCTCCGGTGCGACCCGGCGGTTGGCGACCAGCCACACGACCCGGGCGGCCATCGTCTCGGTCTTGCCCGATCCGGCGCCGGCGATGACGACGGCCGGATCGAGGCCGGACTCGATCACCGCCGCCTGCTGGTCGGTGGGCACGTGGAGACCGAGCAGCTCGGCCAACTTGACGGCGGAGATCACGTCGTCACCTGGCGGCCCTCGGTCTGCAGCGGGCAGCTCGCCACGACGTCGCAGTTGCGGCAGTCCGCGCCGATCGTCGCGGTGAACTCGCTGCCCCGCAGCCGAGCGGCAACGTATCGGACCTGCTCGGCGATCCAGTCCGGATCCTCGGATTCGGCGAGCGGTCCCTGGCCCTGCACGCTGGTCTTCTCCCCCCCGGCGGCCAGCTGGACGAGCTGCGCGCCGCCCGCGCGGGCGCCCGACTCGAATGCGCCATGCTCGATCGCCAGCTGGTAGGCCGCGAGTTGCGGGTGCTTGAGCAGCTCGTCGGGCTTCGGCTTGGACTTGCCCGTCTTGAGGTCGACGACGACGAGGCGGCCGTCGTGGTCGCGTTCGAGTCGGTCGACCCGGCCGCGGATCACCGCGTCGTCGATCTCGACCTCGAAGCCCTGCTCGGTCCCGACCAGTTCGAGTTCGCCGCGGCTGAGGCGCAACCAATCGACCAGCCGCGCGAGGATCTTGCTCGCGCGGGCGCGCTCGTTGCGCGCGAACCACGGTGCACCGAAGTCCAGGGTGGCCCAGTGCTCGTCGAGCAGCCGCTCGTACTCGGCGAGGTCGGTGCCCGGCGGCGCCGCGGCGGCGAGTTCGTGGACGAGCCTGCCCAGCGAGGCCGAAATCTGGTCGCCGTCGCGGGCGCCGAGGTCGGTGAGCAGGGCACGCAGCTCGCAGCGCAGGAAGGACTCGATGCGCGACGGGCTCACCGCGACCGGTCGGGCGGGATCGGCGACCGGTCCGTCGTCGGACAGGCCGGCCAGCCCCCACCAGCGCCCGGGGTCGGCGCCAGGCACCCTCGCGGCGGCGAGCGTGGCCACCGCGGCGGCGGCGTGCTGTCGCTCGTCAGCGTCGGCCTGCGGATCGCAGACGACCGCCCGTAACTCGGCGACGAGCCCGGCCAGGTGCACGCCCCGTTGCGGCGGGCACAGCTCACGCTGGCCGTCGATCGGGTCGAGCTCGTCGAGGAAGCGCGACGGCTGCTCTTCGTCGCCGGCCACCGCGGTGACGACGACGCGTTGCCGCGCCCGGGTGACCGCGACGTAGAACAACCGGCGTTCCTCGGCCAGTTGCGGGGCGACGACGGACACGCCGGCCCCATCGCGGCCGGCCAGCACGTCGACGAGCAGCTCAGACCCGAGCAGCGAGCCGCGCCGGCGCAGGTCGGGCCAGCTGCCTTCCTGCACGTTCGCGACGCAGACGAGGTCCCATTCCAGGCCCTTGCTGGCGTGCGCGGTCAGGATCGTCACGGCCTCGATCTCGGCGGACCCGGGGACGAGCCTGTCGCCGGAGATCTGCTGCGCGGCCAGGTGCTCGGCGAACGCGGCGGTGCCGGCGGCGGGCAGCCGGTCGGTGAAGCGGGCGGCCGCGTCGAACAGCGCCACGATCGCGTCAAGATCACGATCGGCGGCGGCCCCGGCAGCGCCACCCTGCCGGCTGGCCAGCTCCCATCGCCGCGCCAGGCCGCTGGCGTCCCACACGGCCCACAGCACCTCTTCGGGGCTGCCGTCGGCGACGGCCAGGCGTCCCGCGTCGAGCACGGCGGCCAATCGGGCGACGGGCCTTCGCACGTGCTCGGGCAGCACGGCGGCGCCCTTCGGGTCGAGCAGGGCCGGCGCGAGCAGGGTCGCCTGCCCCATCGGCTCGGCCAACTGACGCAGCGCGCGGCGCAGCCGCCGCAGGTAGACCGTGTCGCCGGCCCCGATCGGGCCGAGCAGCAACCGCTCCGCGACGTCCTCGGTGAGCGCCGGCGGGTCGAGCACGCACCGCAGGACGTCGAGCAGCATCGCCACCGCGGGTTGTTCGGCCAGCGGCAGGTCCGCACCGCGTACCGCGACCGGCACCCCGGCGGTGATCATCGCTCGGCGCAGCGTGCCGAGCACGGTCGAGGTCGAGCGGACGAGTACGGCCATCCGCGACCACGGCAGGCCGTCGAGGTGGGCGCGGCGCAGCACGCCGGCGACGTAGGCGGCCTCCTGGCTGGGCGAGCGGAAGATCGCGACCTCGGCGCTGCCGCGCGGCAGTTCCCCTGCTGCGACGAGACGCCGCTGCTCGGCACGCCCGGGCAGCCGTTCGGCGATCCGCCGGGAGGCGGCCAGCAGGGTGGGGCCCGCGCGGCGCGACGTCGTCAGCGCCACGACGGGCACGTCGCCGAATCGCGTGTCCACATCGCGGATCGCCGATTCGTCGGCCCCCCGGAAGGCGTAGATCGACTGGTCGGGGTCGCCGACGAGGATCAGCTCCTCGGCTCCTTCGGCCAGCAGCGCGAGCAGTTCTGCCTGCGCCGGGTCGGTGTCCTGATACTCGTCGACGAAGATGTGCCGACGCGCGGACCGCTCGGCGGCGAGCAGGGCCGCGTCGTCCTCGAGGACGCTGAGCGCGGAGCGGATCAGCTCGGCGGGGTCGTAGCCGCCGGGATTTCCCAGCGCCGTGACGTTCTGGTACTCGCCCAGGAACTCGCCGGCCGCGATCCAGTCGGCCCGGCGCCGCGCGCGGCCGAGGGCACCGAGGGCCGGCCCGTCCAGGCCACGCTCGACGGCCCGCATCAGCAGGTCGCGCAACTCTGCGGCGAAGGCCCGGGTCTGCAGCGCGGGACGCAGCGCCGCGGGCCAACGCTCGGCCGGGTTGCCGGCCACCAACTGCCGCATGATGACGTCCTGCTCCGGCCCGGACAGCAGCCGCGGAACGGGTAGCAGGTTCGTGACGGCCGCCATCCGCAGCACACCGAAGGCATAGGAGTGCAGGGTGCGGGCGATGGGTTCGCGCAGCGTGCGATCCAGGCGGGCGGTGACGCGGTCGCGCAGTTCGCCCGCGGCCCGCCGGCTGAACGTCAGCATCAGAATCTGCTCGACCGGCACGCCCGCCTGCACCCGCGCCACGGCCGCCTCGACCAGCGTTGTCGTCTTGCCCGTGCCCGGACCAGCGAGCACCAGCAACGGCCCGCGACCGTGCTCGACCACCCGCCGCTGCGCGTCGTCGAGCACCGGCGCGGTTGCGGCAGCGCGGTGCGGCCGGACGAGCCGGTAGTCGGGAGCGGCGGGGCGGGGCACGGCCACCATCCCAACACGCCGAGCCGACAGTCTGGGGCCCAGGGGCGTGGCTATTCCAGATGCGTGCGTCAGTCAGCGGACCTGGCGGATCTTCGTGCTGCTGCCCCACGCCGCATCGGCCGTCCACACCGTCGCTTCCAGCCGCTCAGCGGTCGCGAGACACAGCCGGTCGGCGAGGGACAGACCGCTGCCGGCGCGCCACAGCCGCGCGGCCCGCTCGGCGTCCGCCGCCAGGACCGGTTCGACCGCGAGCCCATAGCTCTGCAGCAGCGCGCGCGACAAACCCCAGTCCTGCTCATGCGCGATCAGCTTCTGCGCCGTCTCGGACCAGTTGGCTGCACTGCACCGTCCGCCCTTGGCCAGCGCGCGCTCCACCTTGTCCGCGCCGTCCTCACCCTGCAGAAAGCACAGCAGCGCGGAGGCGTCGAAGAGGTTCACGCCGCGTCTTCGGCCACAGCCTGCCTGCGCCGATCCTCGAGCAACTCGCTGACGAGATCGAGGCCCTGGAGACCCGCGCGCACCAAAGTCTTGACCTGCTCGCGCGTCGCGAGCACCACGCCCTGCGGCGTTTCCAGCAGCACGAGCGGAGTCCCCGGCTTGAGGTTGAGGCGCTCGCGGAGCTCGGCCGGCACGACCAGGCGGCCGCGGTCACCCATCACGACTGCATACGTACCACTCATGGCTAGAGCGTACCCCTCGTTTATGGCCTGTGGGAATCAGCGGGGCACCACGGTGACGCTGCAGCGTAGGTTCGGCGCCCCCGCGAGCCGCCCGTCTGCCGTCACGAGCGCGCAGCCCAACAACTCGGCGAGCGCCACATAGGTCGCGTCATAGGCAGACACGTTGTCCCGCAACTCCCACACCCGCTCGAGCATCGCGAACGCCGGGTAGCGGGTAACGCCGAGCCGCTGCCAGGTGTCGATCGCTTGCCAACCGTGCGCTGTGGACAGCTGTTTGGCCGCGACCAAGCGCCGCAGGCCACTGACGATCTCGGAGTCGATGAGGTGCGGCACGTGCACCTGCTGAGCCGCCAGCAGGTGCCGGCCCGCCCCCTCGTTCACCAACGCGGCAATCGCGGCCGACGCGTCAGCGACGATCACCTGCGGGCTCGCTCGGCGTTCACACCCGCGACGATGTCGTCGGTGGCAAGACCGAGGTCGGGCAGCACTCCGAGCAAGGCTGGGTTGTCCGCGCGCCGCGATACGTCTGACAGCTCACGAACCGCCACGGCGCTGACCGACGTGGCGTCAACGGCGGCCAACCGCTCGAGACGCGCGACGACGTCGTCGGGAACATTGCGCAGGTACAGGGTCCTCATGTTGCACAATGCTAGCAGCTGGCTTGCCCGATCATTGCGCTGCGGATTAGCTTCCGTCCCAGCGGCAGGACGCGAGGTCGACCCGGTTGTCGGCGAAGCGGACGCCCTCACTCAGCAGGCGCTGGCGTTGCTCGCTGCAGAGGTGTTCGGCGCAGGTCCCGTCGGCGCGCAGCACCCGGTGCCACGGGACGGTGCCACCGTCCTGCGCGAGCACCCGGCCGACCAGCCGCACGGCGCGGGTGCCGACGAACTCGGCGACGTCGCCGTAGGTCATCACCCGCCCTGGCGGGATCGATTCGACGCAGGCCAGGATCCGCTGCGGCAAGGTCTCGTCGGGCACGCTGCCGAGTCTGGCACCGCGGACCGACTTGCGATCGTGCTGCTCCGGCGGCCCGGCTGCAGGTCGGATCGATTGTCAGCGCGGGTTGCGACCGGTCGCGGCCACGAGCTTGTCGATCGTCCGCGCGCCA
>DAITQD010000015.1:5179-6766 GCA_036833255.1 Jatrophihabitantaceae bacterium | reverse complement strand
TCAGCGCGGGTTGCGACCGGTCGCGGCCACGAGCTTGTCGATCGTCCGCGCGCCATCGGGGACATCGACGGGAGGCTTGAACATCCCGGAGGCCGACATGTCGCCCACGTCGGCCATCCACGAGTAGACGGTGGACACCAGGTCATCGGGCAGCGAGCCGCGGTAGCCGATCGCCTGCGCGAGATCCCATGCATGAACGGTGAGGTCGAAGATCATCTCCTGGATGTAGCGGCGCACCGGCGTCGCACCGCTGGACAGCGCGACGTCACGGTCGAGCGCACCCGGTGCGGTGAACGCGTCAGCGGACCCAATCGCGGCCTCGTGCCACTCCTGCGCCAGGTTGGCACCGACGCCCCCGTCGACGGGTAACGAGCGGGACCCCTCGACGACCTTGCCGGCTGATTCGAGGTCCTGGCCGTGCAACAGCGGCGCGGCCCAGCGGTGCTCGTCGATCACATGCTCGACAAGATCGGCCACCGTCCAGTCGGCATCGGGCGTCGCGGCCGCCCACTGGTCCTCACCCACCGCGTGCACGCGCGCACCGAACTCGCGCTGAGCGGACAGGAACATGGCAACCACATCGTCCATGGTGAAGTTCTACCCCGCGCCCGCTGCTGGCTCAACCACGCCTCAGTACGACGGCAGGCTGGGGTCGACCTGGTTGACCCACGCCGTCACGCCGCCCTGCACGTGCACTGCGTCCTGGAAGCCCGCGTTCTTCACCGCGGCCAGGGTCTCGGCCGAGCGCACGCCGGTCTTGCAGTACATGACGATCTGCTTGTCCTGCGGCAGCGAGGCCAGCGCGTCGCCGCGCAGGATCTCGTCCTTAGGGATCAGCGTCGCGCCAGGGATCGAGACGATCTCGAACTCGGCGGGCTCGCGCACGTCGACGAGGTAGACGGGCTTGTCGGAGTCGAGCAGGTCCTTCAACTCGGCCGCGGTGATCGTCGAGCCGATGGCGGCCTGCTGTGCCTCGTCGGAGACCACGCCGCAGAACGCCTCGTAGTCGATGAGCTCGGTGACGGTGGGGTGCTCGCCGCAGACCGCGCAGTCCGGATCCTTGCGGACCTTGATCTTGCGGTACTCCATCTCCAGCGCGTCATAGACCATCAGCGACCCGAGGAGTGGTTCACCGATACCGGTGAGCAGCTTGATCGCCTCGGTCACCTGAATCGCGCCGACCGAGCCGCACAGCACACCCAGCACGCCGCCCTCGGCGCACGAGGGCACCATGCCAGGCGGCGGCGGCTCGGGGTACAGGCAGCGGTAGCAGGGACCGTGATCGGCCCAGAACACCGAGGCCTGCCCGTCGAAGCGGTAGATCGAGCCCCACACGTAGGGCTTGTGCAGCAACACGCAGGCGTCGTTGACGAGGTAGCGCGTCGCGAAGTTGTCAGTGCCGTCGACGAGCAGGTCGTAGTCGGCGAAGATCTCCATGACGTTGGCCGCGTCGAGGCGCTGCTCGTGCAGGTTCACCGTGACGAGCGGGTTGATCTCGAGCACCGAGTCGCGCGCGGATTGCGCCTTCGACCGGCCGATGTCGCGCTGGCCGTGGATGATCTGGCGCTGCAGGTTGGACTCGTCGAC
>DAITQD010000015.1:0-5079 GCA_036833255.1 Jatrophihabitantaceae bacterium | reverse complement strand
TGAGTAGCTCTGCGTGGACAACGGCGGCGACTGGCTCCCGCATTCCGCAGGGTCAGTTGTTCTTGAGCTGGAACTCGCTGTTCTGGGGGGTGTCGGCCTGCTCGGCGCCAGGTGCGCCGTCGACTCCCGTCGGGAATGGCCAGGGGTTGGCCTGGCACAACGTGCCGGTCGCCGCGGACTTCAAGCCGAATGTCTGCTGCATCATCACCGGGGCGAGACCGCCCGGCAGGCACTGGTGCGCGTGCAGGTGGCCGAGGGCGTGGCCGTTCTCGTGGTTGATCAGGTAGATGCGGTAGGCGTTGAGGTCGCCGACGTAGGCCGCGTCGCCGCGCACCCAGCGCGAGTCGTTGATCACGACGCGGTTGATCGTCGCGCCGCTCACTGGATCGGTCCGGACGAAGCACGACGTCTCGATCGGGATGTCGTAGCCGCACAGCGTGCGAACGGTCATCGAGGACACCAGCGTCACGTGGAAGTCGATCGCGCCGGAGCCGACGCGCTGCAACGCGACACCGCCGTGCCCGGCCCAACTGCGCGCTTCGGACAGCACGCTCTGCACCTGGTGCGCGTACTTGGCCAGGTCGATCCCACTGATGCCGTTCTCGACCTCGACGCTGTACCGGTGCACGGTGCCCGTCCCGACCTTCGGGCCGGAGCCCGCGAGCACGCGGAAAGTGCCCTTGCCGGCCTTGGTGTAGTCGGCGCCGGCGGGCAGAGCCTCCGCGGCGAGCACCGCGTTCCGCGAGCCTGGGCCGGGCTCGTCGGACTTGAGCGCGATATCGGACGAGGCGGTCGGCGGCCCGGGCGCGTTCGCCGCGCCTGGCCCCGGATGCGAGCCTGCCGCCGGCTTGTTTTCGCCGCCGGCCGTCATCAGCGCGAGCACCGTGATCACGACGAGCCCCGGCAACGCGTACGCGCGCCAGCCGTAGCGCCGGGTGAAGTCGCGTAGCGACTGCAGCGGGCTCGGATCGCCGGGTCTGGCCCCGAACGTGGGCGCACCGCGGCGCGCGAGGGCGACGTCCTCGACGCGATCAGGCGCGAGAGCCTGCGCGGACCGGGTCCGCGGCTCGTCGTCTTCCCAGAACGGCACCCGTCCAGATTGCCACACGAGCCATGTCCACCCACTCAGCCGACGCCGACCCGCCGGGCCGATCTTTGCTCAGGCGGATTTACGCTTCTGTGCCTTCTTGGCCGGTGCCTTCGCGGCGGCGGTCTTCTTGGCCGGTGTCTTCTTGGCGGCGGTCTTCTTGGCCGGTGCCTTCCTGGTGCTCTTCTTCGGCTGCGCGCCAGCCTCGCCGCGGCCGCGCTTGGCGGCATCTACTGACGCGCGCAGCGCCGACATCAGGTCGACGACCGTGCCGGAGGACGGTTGCGCCTCGTCGGGCTCGACGACCTCGCGACCCTCGATTTTGGCGTCGATCACCTCCTGCAGTGCCGCTCGGTAGTCGTCGGTGTACTGCTCGGGCTCGAAGTCGCCGGCCATGCTGGCCACGAGCGACTCGGCCATCTGACGCTCCTGCGCGCGCACTGAGACGTCCTCATCGAGGAAGGCGAAGGAAGGCTCCCGGACCTCGTCAGGCCAGATCATCGTCTCGAGCACGATCACGCCTTCGCGCACGCGCAGCGTCGCGAGCTGCTCGCGGTTACGGATCGCGACCTTCACCAGGCCGGCCATGCCGCTCTCTTCGAGGGCATCGCGCAGCAGCACGTACGGCTTGACCGCGTTCTTCTCCGGCTCCAGGTAGTAGCTCTTCGCGAAGTAGATCGGGTCGATATCGTCCAGCGCGACGAACTGCAACACGTCGACAACCCGAGCCGTCGGCAGCGGCAGGTCGGCGAAGTCGTCGTCGGTGAGCACCACGGTCTCGCCGCTCGGCAGTTGGTAGCCCTTGGCGATGTCGCCGTAGGCGACCTCCTCGCCGTCGGACTCGGCGACGCGTTTGTAACGGATGCGCGATCCGTCGCTGCGGCGCACCTGATGGAAGCTCACGTCGCGTTCCTCGGTGGCCGTGTAGAGCTTGACGCCGATGCTCACCAGCCCGAAGGACACGCTGCCTTTCCAGATAGCGCGCACGGTCGACCTCCGGGTGTCGGTGGCACAGCACTCGTTAGATACCCAGAATGGTAGGCGTGAACCCGATGCTGGCAACCGCGGTTACCGAGTTGCCGTCTGGTGAAGGGTGGGCATTCGAGTTCAAATGGGACGGGGTTCGGGCCCTGCTCGACGTTTCCGAGCAGGGCGTGACCATCCGAAGCCGGGCTGGTAACGAGGTCACCGCCGCCTACCCGGAGCTGGTCACTCTTGCCGGCAAGGTCGGTGACGCGCTGCTCGACGGCGAGATCGTGGCGTTCGTAGACGGTCAGCCCTCCTTCGAACGTCTGCAGACCCGCATGCATGTGCGCTCCGCCGCCGAGGCGCGCCGCCTGGCCGCCGACACGCCGGTGACGTTCATGGCCTTCGACCTGCTGCGCCGCTACGGAGTCGACCTGTCGGGGCGGCCCTACGCAGAGCGGCGGGCGACGTTGGAGCGATGGGGCGCCGAGCGTCCCGACTGGACGATCAGCCCGATGTTCGACGACGGCGCCGCGACGACCGCTGCCGCGCGCGAGCACGGCTTGGAGGGCGTCGTGGCCAAGCGGCTCGGCGCGCCGTACCGCGCGGGCGCGCGCAGTCCGGACTGGCGCAAGCTGCGTTTCGTCCGCGCCGGGGACTTCGTCGTCGTCGGCTGGGAGGCGTCGGGCGACAGGCCGGGCGAGCTGAGTTCGCTGGTCCTGGGCTACCACCCCGCCGGCGGGATGATGACCTACGCCGGCAAGGTCGGCAGCGGGCTCAGCTCCCAGATCGCCACCCGCTTGCAATCTGAGCTCGTCGCGCGGACGGGCTGCCCGTTACCGCATCCGCCGCCGCGAACAGCGGGCCGGGCGGTGCACTGGGTCGAGCCGCGGCTCGTGGTCGAGGTGGAATTCGCCAGCTGGACGACGGAGGGGCGGCTGCGACATCCCGTGTTCCGAGGGGTACGCAAGGACAAGCGAGCGGACGAGGCGGTGGGCGATGGCTGAGCGGGTGACCGTAGAGGTCGGCGGACGGCAGCTGACGCTGTCCAACCTGGACAAGGTGCTCTATCCCTCGGTGGGCTTCACCAAGGGCGAGGTGATCGACTATTACACTCGGATCGCGCCCGTGCTGCTGCCCTACCTGGCCGACCGGCCGTTGACGGTGAAGCGCTATCCGAACGGCGTCGATGGTGCGTTCTTCTTCGAGAAGAACGCAACGCGCGGGACACCGTCGTGGGTGCGCACCGTGACGCTGCCCGTGCCCGGCTCCACGAAGAACCGCGACACGATCGACTACGTCGTGGTCGAGGAACTGGCCACCCTGGTGTGGCTGGCCAACCTCGCCGCGCTCGAACTGCACGTTCCGCAGTGGCGGGTGCGGCCGCGGGCCCGCAAGCCGCGTACCGACCTCGTCGTCTTCGACCTCGATCCTGGCGCGCCCGCCACGATCGACGAGTGCTGCGAGGTCGCGCTCGCGCTGCGGGGGCTGCTCAGCGGCGACGGGCTCGCGCCGGCGGCGAAGACGTCGGGTTCGAAGGGGATGCAGGTCAGCGCGGCGGTGTCCGTCGAAGACCCCGAGTTGCCGTCGCGCTACGCCCGGGCGATCGCCCAGCGGCTCGAGGCCGAGCACCCCAACCTGGTGGTGTCGCGGATGACCAAGTCGCTGCGGCCGGGCAAGGTGCTCGTCGACTGGAGCCAGAACAACCCCGCCAAGACGACGGTCGCGCCGTACTCCCTGCGGGCACGCGACGAGCCGACAGTCTCGACCCCGCTGAGCTGGGACGAGGTGGCATCGGGCGAGGCACTGCGATTCACGGCCACCGACGTCCTCGACCGGGTCGACGCGGACGGCGACCTTTTCGCCGGCGTGCTCGACGAGGACGCTCGCGCTCGCATCACGCCGACGATGGCTACTCGCTAGTAGACTTCGGTGGTTGACCACCGTGGTCGCCCCGACGCCGGATTCAGGAGAGGACGCGATGTCCAGCGCTCCCGATGCCGGCTCGTCCGAGCTCGCGCGGGCCGGTCGCTTACCCCGTTCGGCGCGGCGCAAGCAACTGCTCGCCGCCGCCCAGCAGGTCTTCGTCGCCAACGGCTACCACGCCGCGGCGATGGACGACATCGCCGAGCGCGCCGGGGTCTCCAAGCCGGTTCTCTACCAGCACTTCCCCGGCAAGCTCGAGTTGTACCTCGCGCTGCTCGACACCCAGGCCGAGATGCTCGGCGCTGCTGTCAACGAGGCGCTCGCAGCCACCGACGACAACCGGGCCCGCATCCACGGCGTGCTCACCGCCTACTTCGAGTTCGTCGACCGCAGCGACGAGGACGGTGCGTTCCGGCTCATCTTCGAGACCGACCTGGGCAACGAACCGGCGGTTCGGGAGCGCGTCGAGGCCGTCGCGCAGAAGACGATGAAGGCCGTCGCCGACACCGTCGCCGGTGACACCGGCCTGGATCGGGCGCAGGCCGAACTGCTGTCGACGGCGCTCACCGGCGCAGCGCAGGTCGCGGCTCGGTGGTGGCTGGCCAGCGATCGGCCGATCTCGCAGGAGGACGCGGTCCGGCTGCTCGAATCGCTGTTGTGGCGGGGCATCTCGAACTTCCCGCGCCAGGGCGAACCCGCACCCTGAGGCACCGCGTTCGCTCTGGGCGCAGGGGTTCTGGCGGTAGCGGCGCCGGGGCTCGACTACCGTGGGCGATCACTGATGGCTACGACTGCAGGAGGACCGCGTGGAGGTCAAGATCGGCGTGCTGCACACACCGCGCGAGATCGTGCTCGAGAGCTCGCAGACCCCCGCGGAGGTCGAAGATCTCGTCGGGGCGGCGCTCAAGAGCGTCGACGGGCAGCTGTCACTTGTTGACGAGCGCGGCCGAAAGGTGATCGTGCCAGCGAACCTGATCGCCTATGTGGAGATCGCCCAATCCGACGTGCGGCGGGTCGGCTTCGCAAACGGCTGATCGCCGCCGCCCAGTTTCCGTGGGACCTCGCTCGCCGATGCGGCACTGTTCGTGCCCAGCGCGTTC
>DAITQD010000014.1:0-33292 GCA_036833255.1 Jatrophihabitantaceae bacterium | reverse complement strand
CAGCCAATTCTTCCTGTTGATCACGCGAAGTTGGTGTCTGTCGTTGGGTGGGAGTGGTCGGCACATCTTGTGGACCGACCGGTCGGTCCTTAGGGTATGAACGGTGACCGAACTTCCCGGCCTCGACCTCGCCGCGCTGACGGGCTGGCTGGACGCGGCGCACCCCGGCTTGCGGCAGGGCGAGCTCGCCGCTGAGGTGATCGCCGGCGGCAAGTCGAACCTCACCTATCGGGTCACCCACGGCTCGACGACCTGGGTGCTGCGCCGTCCGCCGCTCGCCCATGTGCTGCCGACGGCCCACGACATGGTGCGCGAGTACACGGTGATCAGCGCGCTAGCGGGCACGGACGTACCGGTCGCGCGGGCTGTCGCGCTGTGCGAGGACGTCGCTGTGCTGGGCGCCCCGTTCTACCTGATGGCCTTTATCGATGGCGTGGTGCTCGACCGCCCCGATTCACTGGCCCGCCTCGACGCGGGCGCCGCACGCGCAACGTGCGAGCAGCTCATGGACACCCTCGTCGCACTGCACGCGGTCGACCCGGCCGCAGTGGGCCTGGGCGACTTCGGCCGTCCTGACGGCTTCCTGGCCCGACAGGTCCGGCGCTGGCACGGGCAGTGGCAGGCGTCCGAGACCGAACCGCGCGCGCAACTGAGCCAGGTCGTCGATCGGCTGAGCGCCACGCTGCCCGAGCCGTCGGCACCGGCGATCGTGCACGGCGACTATCGCCTCACCAACGTCATGTTCAGCCCCGACCTCGGCCGCATCGCCGCGGTCGTCGACTGGGAGATGGCCACCCTCGGTGACCCGCTCACCGACGTCGGCCTGCTCGTCGTCTACCAGACGCTGGCGGCGGACGACGACTTCGTGATGCCGCGGATGAGCCCGGCCGACGGCTTCCTCACGCCCGGGCAGATGGTGCTGCACTACGCCGCCGGATCGGACCGCAACCTGGCCGCCCTCGACTGGTACGTCGGCTTCGGCTACTTCAAGCTCGCCGTCGTGGCCGAGGGAATCCACCACCGCTACCTGCAGGGCATGACGGTCGGGACGGGCTTCGACCATTTCGGGGCCGCTGTGCCACAGCTGCTCGACGCCGCGCTGCAGTCGCTGGCCAACCGATAGGAGAACTCGCATGGACTTCCGGCACAGCGAACGTTCGCAGGCGCTGCAGGAGCAGGTGCAGCGATTCCTCGACACGCACATCTACCCGGCCGAGCACGCCTTCGAGACGCAGGCCGCCGACAACCGCGCCGCGGGCCAGCCGTTCCGCACACCCGAGGTCCTGGCGACGCTGAAGGACGAGGCGCGCGAGCAGGGTCTGTGGAATCTGTTCCTGCCCGACGAGCGGTTCGGCGCGGGCCTGTCGGTGCTCGACTACGCACCGATCGCCGAGCTGAGTGGACGCTCGGCGGCGATCGCGCCCGAGGCGATGAACTGCTCGGCTCCCGACACCGGGAACATGGAGCTGATCGCCATGTTCGGCACCGACGCGCAGCACGAGCAGTGGCTGCGCCCGCTGCTTGCCGCGGAGATCCGCTCCTGCTTCTCGATGACCGAGCCGGCCGTCGCCTCCTCTGACGCCACCAACATCGCGACCACGATCACCCGCGACGGCGAGGACTACGTCGTCAACGGCCGAAAGTGGTGGTCGACGGGCGCGCTGCGTCCCGAGTGCCGACTCGCGATCGTGATGGGTGTCAGTGACCCCGACGCCGATCGGCACGCGCGACACTCGATGATCCTGGTGTCGCTGGCCTCGCCGGGCGTCACGGTGGCGCGCTCGACGACGGTGTTCGGCTACGACGACGGTCCGCACGGTGGCCACGGCGTCATCGACTTCGAGCAGGTGCGGGTGCCGGCGGCGAACCTGCTCGGGCCGCAGGGCGGCGGCTTCATGATGGCTCAGGCCCGTCTCGGTCCCGGCCGCATCCACCACTGCATGCGCAGCATCGGGATGGCTGAACGCGCTCTGGAGCTGATGTGTGCGCGGGCCGTCTCGCGGTCCACGTTCGGTTCGCCGATCGCGGGTCACGGGGTCGTCCAGGGTTGGATCGCCGAGTCGCGAATGGCGATCGAGCAGGCCCGACTGCTCGTGCTCAAGGCAGCGTGGCTCATCGACAACGTGGGCGCGAAGGGTGCGCGCACCGAGATCGCCGCCATCAAGGTCGTCGCCCCGCGCGCCGCGTCCTTCGTCGTCGACAGGGCGATCCAGACGCACGGCGCTGCGGGTGTCTCCGGCGATACGCCGCTGGCCGAGGCGTGGGCCCAGTTGCGCACCCTGCACCTCGCCGACGGCCCGGACGAGGTGCACCTGCGCTCGATCGCGCGCGAGGAATTGCGCGCGCACGCAGCCACTACGCGATGAGCGCGGGAATCAGTCAGAGCGCGCGCGAGCGCGTGCTGTACGCCGCGGTCGCATTGTTCGCCCGGCAGGGTTACGACGCGACGAGCGTCGCGCAGGTGATCACCCGGGCCGGCGTCGCGAAGGGCGGCTTCTATCACCATTTCGCGAGCAAGGAGGCGCTGCTCTACGAGGTGTACGGCGACCTGATCACCCGGCAACTGGCCGCGATGGACGCGATCGTGGCGCGGCGGTCGCCGCCCGCCGAGACGCTGCGCGCTCTCATCGTCGACCTCGTCGAGTCGACCGCGGCCAGTGCCCAGCAGGCGTTGGTGTTCTGGCGCGAGCAGCACAAGCTGGGTGACGAGCGCACCGAGCAGTACCGCCGGGCCAGGCGCCGCTACCACGACACGGTCACCAGGCTGATCCGTGAGGCGCAGACCGCGGGTTCGTTCGCGGCCGTCGCATCGCCGGAGATGGTGACGTTCACGATCTTCGGGGTGATCAATGAGCTGCCGCTGTGGTACCGCCCGCAGGGCCGCAAGCGCCCGGCCCAGATCGCCAGCGAACTCGCCGACCTCGTCCTCGCTGCGCTGGAGGTACGCCGGTGAATGCCCGTCTTTTCCCCGCTGGTGCTCGGTTTTTCGGCTCGAAACCGGTCAGCAGCGGGGAAAACCGCTCCGGACGCGAGGCGCTCTGATGGGCTGGGGGCTCACCATTCCGCTGATCGGCGTGCCGTTGCCGGCGCACGCCGGCGTGATCCGCGCGCTGCCCGGCTTCGGCTACACCGACGTCTGGTCTGCCGAGACGGCGGGCACCGACGCGTTCACGCCGCTCGCGCTCGCCTCGACGTGGGAGCCCACGATGCGGCTGGGCACGGCCATCGTGCCGGTGTTCACCCGCGGTCCGGCCCTGATCGCGATGTCGGCGGCCACGATGGCGGCTGCGGCACCGGGCCGGTTCGTGCTCGGTCTGGGTGCGTCGAGCCCGGTCATCGTCTGCAACTGGAACGGCATTGCATTTGATAAGCCCTACCTGCGCAGCCGCGACGTGCTGCGGTTCGTCAAGTCCGCGCTGGCCGGCGGGCGGGTCGACGGCACCTTCGACACCTTCGCCATCAAACGCTTCAAGCTCGAGCAGGCGCCGGCCTTGCCGCCGCCGGTGCTGCTAGCCGCACTGCGGCCGCAGATGCTGCGACTGGCCGGGCGCGAGGCCGACGGCGCGATCCTGAACTGGCTGGCATCCACCGACGTCGCGCGCTGCGTCGAGGCGATCGGCAACGACAGCGCCGACGTGGTGGCGCGCATCTTCCTCTGCCCGACCGACGACGCCTCCTATGCGCGCAAGCTGGGACGGATGCTCATCTCGACGTACCTGACCGTGCCTGCCTACGCCGCCTTCCACGACTGGCTCGGCCGCGGCGCGGCGCTCGCGCCGATGCATGCGGCCTGGGCCGCCGGCGACCGCGCGGGAGCGGCGGCGGCGATCCCCGACGAGGTCGTCGACGCGCTCGTACTGCACGGCACACCCGAGTCCTGCCGCTCCCAGGTGCAGGCATACGCCGACGCCGGAGTGAAAACGCCGGTGCTTGCCCTCCTGCCGACGCCCGAGGCCACCGACGCGGCGTCGCTATCAGATACCCTCCGCCGACTCGGGCCAGGTGCGTGATGGACGTTCGTGACAAGGTCGTCGTCGTCACCGGCGGGGGCAGTGGCATCGGGGCGGCGCTGTGCCGGCGCTTCGCGGGCGACGGTGCCGCCGCGGTGGTCGTCGCGGACTTGCACGCCGACGCCGCGGCCGCCGTCGGCGAGGAGATCGGCGGCGTCGCCGAGGCCGTCGACGTGTGTGATTCGGGCGCGGTGGCGGCCCTCGTCGATCGGACGATCGACCGCTTCGGCCGCATCGACCTGTTCTGCTCGAACGCCGGCATCACGACCGGCGTCGAGCTCGACGACCCGGAGGACCTGTGGCACAAGGCCTACGAAGTCCACGTGATGGCCCACGTGTACGCGGCGCGGGCGGTGCTGCCGGCCATGCTCGAGCGCGGCAGCGGCTACCTGCTGAACACCGCCTCCGCCGCAGGCCTGCTGACGTCACCGGGTGACGCGCCCTACGCCGTGACCAAGCACGGCGCGGTCGCCTTTGCCGAGTGGCTCGCGCTCACCTACGGCGACCGCGGCATCGGCGTCAGCGTGCTGTGCCCACTCGGCGTCGCGACGCCGATGCTGATGCAGCCGCTCGCCGCGGGCAACGCCGGAGCTCAGGCTGTCGCCGCGTCCGGGCAGATCCTCTCACCGGCTCAGGTGGCCGATGCGGTCGTCGCCGCGCTCGCGGCGGAGACCTTCCTGATCCTGCCGCACCCCGAGGTGGGTACGTTCTGGGCGCAGAAGGCGGCCGACCCCGATCGGTGGCTGGCCGGCGTGCGCAGGCTTGTCTCCCGGCATAACCGATAACCGGCATTACCGATAAGCAGAGAGGTATTTCCGACATGGCTGGTGTGCAGGACCGCGTGGCGCTGGTAACCGGTGGGGCGCAGGGGATCGGTGCCGAGGTGGCGCGGCGGCTCGCGTCCGGGGGCGCGCGGGTCGGCGTGCTGGACCTCAACGTCGACGCCGCGCAGGCCGTGGCCCAGCAGATCACGGCAGCCGGCGGCCTCGCCATTGGGCTGGCCGCCGACGTGTCCAAGCGTGACCAGCTACAGGCCGCCGTCGACACGCTGGTCGGCGAGTTCGGCGGGCTGCAGATCCTGGTCAACAACGCCGGGGTACTGCGGGACAACCTGCTGTTCAAGATGACTGACGATGACTGGACGCTGGTCATGGAGGTGCACCTGCGCGGCGCGTTCCTGGCCAGCCAGATTGCGCAGAAGCACATGGTCGAGGCGAAGTACGGCCGGATCATCTCGATGTCGTCGACGTCCGCGTTGGGCAAACGTGGCCAGGCCAACTACTCCACGGCTAAAGCTGGACTTCAAGGTTTGACGAAGACGTTGGCGATCGAGCTCGGCCCGTTCGGCGTCACCGCGAACTCGATCGCACCCGGCTTCATCGAGACCGAGATGACGAAGGCGACCGCGGAGCGCCTCGGCGGCAGCATCGAGCAGATGCGCGAGGCGGTGGCCTCGACCGTGCCGGTGCGGCGCGGCGGTCTGCCGGCCGATATCGCCCACACGGTCGCGTTCTTCGCGGGCGAGGAGTCGGGCTACATCACCGGCCAGGTGATCTACGTCGACGGCGGCCGCGGCCTGCTCTGACGAAGGTGCGGGCACGTACGCTGGGCGGGACCATCCCGCCGTCCGCGCCGAAGGATCCCCGTTGTTCGACACCCTTTCCGATCGCCTCGCCGCGGCGTTCACGAACCTGCGCGGCAAGGGCCGGCTCTCCGAGGCCGATATCGACGCCACCGCGCGCGAGATTCGCATCGCGCTGCTCGAGGCCGACGTCGCACTGCCGGTGGTGCGCGAGTTCATCGCAGCGCTCAAGGAGCGGGCGCGCGGCGAGGACGTCGCCAAGGCCCTGAACCCTGCCCAGCAGGTCATCAAGATCGTCGACGAGGAGCTCGTCGCGATCCTGGGCGGCGAGACCCGCCGGCTGCAGTTCGCCAAGCAGCCGCCGACCGTGATCATGCTGGCCGGCCTGCAGGGCACCGGTAAGACGACGCTGGCGGGCAAGCTGGGCCACTGGCTGCGCGAGCAGGGCCACACGCCGCTGCTCGTGGCCTGTGACCTGCAGCGTCCCAACGCCGTTACCCAGCTCCAGATCGTCGGCGAGCGGGCCAAGATCGCCGTCTTCGCGCCGGAGCCGGGCAACGGGGTCGGCGATCCGGTGCAGGTGGCGCGCGACTCGATCGAGTTCGCCCGACGAGCACAGCACGACATGGTCGTCGTCGACACCGCCGGGCGCCTGGGCGTCGACGCCGAGATGATGCAGCAGGCCATCGACATCCGCGACGCCGTGCAGCCGCAGGAGACCCTGTTCGTCGTCGACGCCATGGTCGGCCAGGACGCCGTGAACACCGCCGAGGCGTTCCGCGACGGCGTCGGCTTCACCGGCGTTGTGCTCACCAAGCTCGACGGTGACGCCCGCGGTGGTGCGGCGCTGTCGGTGCGTCACGTCACCGGCCAGCCGATCATGTTCGCGTCCAACGGCGAGAAGCTCGAGGACTTCGACGTCTTCCACCCCGACCGGATGGCCTCGCGCATCCTCGGCATGGGCGACATGCTCACGCTGATCGAGCATGCGCAGAAGACATTCGACGAAGGCGAAGCAGAGAAGATGGCCGCCAAGCTCGCGGCCGGTAACCAGTTCACCCTCGAGGACTTCCTCGACCAACTGATGGCAATCCGCAAGATGGGCCCGATCGGCAACCTGCTCGGCATGCTGCCGGGCATGGGCCAGATGAAGGATGCGATCAGCCAGATCGACGACAAGGATCTCGACCGCACGGCCGCGATAATCCGTTCGATGACGCCGGTCGAGCGCGAGAACCCCAAGATGATCAACGGCTCGCGTCGGCTGCGCATTGCCAAGGGCTCGGGAGTCAAGGTCAACGACGTCAACCAGCTCGTCGACCGCTTCTTCGAGGCCCGCAAGATGATGGGCCAACTCGGCGGCATGGGCCTGCCGGGCATGGGCCGCAAGAACGCGACGAAATCGTCCAAGGGCAAGAAGGGGAAGAAGGGCAAAGGGGGCCGCGGGCCTACCCAGGCGAAGATGCCCGCCGGCTTCCCGGGCGGGTTCCCCGGCGGCTCTGGGGGCTTCCCCGGCGGCGCCGGTGGGTTCCCCGGTGGGATGCCCACGCAACTGCCACCGGGCACCAAGCTGCCCGATCTGAGCAAGCTGAATCTGCCCAAGCAGTAGCGCTGGTGACCGCCTGCTCGCTACTTTTCCCCGCTGGTGACCGCTTTGAGCGACCCAAACCGGCTACCAGCGGGGAAAACCGGGTGCGAGCTCAGCCGGCTGCCGGCTCACGCATGTTCGCGGCCACGCCGGGTGGGACGACCTCGTGTCGGGAGAACTCCCGGCTGAACCGACCGGTGCCCGCGGTCAGCGAGCGCAGCGTGATCGGGTAACGCACCAGTTCGGCGTCGGGCACCTCGGCATGCACAATCGTGCGCTCCATGCCCCGCGGCGCGGAAGTGTCGGGTTCGGTGCCAGTCACCCGACCGCGCCGCCCCGACAGGTCCGACAGCACGCTACCCACATGCGCGTCAGAGACCGTGATCTCCAAACGCGCCAGCGGCTCGATCAGGGCCGGCATTGCCGCTGCGGCTGCGTCCTTTACCGCCAGGCCGCCGGCCATCTGGAACGCGGCGTCGGACGAGTCGACGCTGTGCGCCTTGCCGTCGACGAGGGTCACCAGCACGTCGACTACGGGGATGCGGTCGTTGTGCAGGCCGTGCTCGAGCTGTGCGCGCACGCCCTTCTCGACCGAGCTGATGAACTGCGACGGCACCGAGCCGCCGACGACCTTGTCGGCGAACTGCACGCCCGACCCGCGTGGCAACGGCGCCACCATGACGTCACACACCGCGTACTGCCCATGCCCGCCGGACTGCTTCACCAGCCTGCCGTGGCCGCGCGCCTCGGCCGTGAACGTCTCGCGCATCGCGATGCGCAACGCGACCGTGTCGACGTGCGCCCCGGTGGCGCGCAGCCGACCGAGCACCACGTCGGCGTGCGCCTCGCCCAGGCACCACAACACAAGCTGGCCGGTGTCGGCGTGCCGCTCGACGCGCACCGACGGGTCGCCCGCGGTCAGCCGGCCGAGCGCCTTGGCGAGCGCGTCCTCGTCTGCCCGCGTGGCGGCCTGCACCGCGATCGGTAGCAGCGGCTCGGGCAGGTCCCACGGGGCGATCAGCAGGGGTGCCGTCTTCGACGAGACGGTGTCGCCGGTCTCGGCCACGCCCAGGCGAGCGATGGCGCAGATGTCACCGGCGATGGCCCGCTCGATCGGGCGCAGCGTGGCGCCCAGCGGGGAGTAGATCTGGCCCACCCGCTCGTCCGCGTCGTGGTCGGGGTGGCCCCGCTCGCCACCGCCGTGCCCGGAGATGTGCACGGCCGTTTCCGCGGTGAGCGTCCCGGAGAAGATACGCAGTAGCGAGAGCCGGCCGAGGTAGGGGTCGACGGTCGTGCGCACGACCTCTCCGAGCAGCGTTCCGCCAGGGTCGCAGTGCAGCCCGGAGGCGGGCGAGCCATAGAGCGGCATCGTTTCCGGCGGGTCGAGCTCGACCGGGGACGGAAAGGCACCGGACAACACCTCGAGCAGTTCGCCGAGCCCCAGTCCGCTCAATGCGCACACCGGCAGCACCGGGTAGAACGTGCCCCGCGCGACAGCGGTTTCGAGGTCGTCGATCAGGACGTCCAGCCCGATCTCCTCACCGGCGAGGTAGCGGTCGAGCAGCGTCTCGTCCTCGGTGTTGTTGATGATCGCCTCGATGAGGGCGGCGCGCTCGGCCTCGAGGTCGCCGTCGACCGCCGTTGACGCATCGACCGGCGACTCCTTGGCCGGGAAACCGGCTGAGTAGTCATAGACCGTGCGGGTGAGCAGCCCGGCCAGCGCCTCGGGGACGTTCTCGCCGGCGCCGCCGACGGTCAGATGCAGCGGCAACGCGTCCTGGCCGTCCCTGCCGCCGAACACCCGCTGGCAGGCGGCGACGGTTGCGGCGAGCGACGTGCGCGGGATATCCAACTTCGTGACGACGACGGCGCGCGGCGTGCCGAGTGCGGCGCATTCCTCCCACAGCGACACCGTGATCGGATCGATGTCGTCGGCCGCCGAGACGACGAACAGGGCCGAATCGGCGGCGCGCAGTCCGGCGCGCAACTCGCCGGTGAAATCGGGGTAGCCCGGTGTGTCGAGCAAGTTCACGACGACGTTGTCCCAGCGCAACGGGCAGACCGACAGGCCCACCGAGCGCTGCTGGGACACCTCGACGGGGTCGTGGTCGCTGACCGTGCTGCCCTCCGCGACCGTGCCGGCGCGCACGATCGTGCCGGTGACCGCGAGCAAGGCCTCGACGAGCGTGGTCTTGCCGGCGCCGGAATGCCCGACAAGCGCGACGTTGCGGATCTTCTCGGGCCGGTCGGCGGTGTCGAACAAGGCGGTCGCGGTTGCTTTGGCGGCCTTCTTGGTTGACATCGCATCAGCCTCCACATTGCCGTCGACCGCTCGGGCGTCGTGAAAAGCGGACTCCGGCATTCGACACCCAATCTCCTGTGCGCGACAAGCGATCCGCGCAGATCGGTCTGATGCGACAGCTATCGTTGGTCCACCACAAAAGTCCCGACGCCGGAATGGAGACCCCGCAGCGTGCTGAACATCCACGCCCGGTCCTTCTTCGCCAAGGCGGTCGGCCCGCTCGGCGCCAGGTTGGCGCGAGCCGGCGTGACCCCCGATGCGATCACGATCGTCGGCACGGTCGGCGCCGTAGCCAGCGCGCTGATCTTCTTCACCCACGGCGCGTGGTTCACCGGGACGATGCTGATCTGGGGCTTCGTGATGCTCGACCTCGTCGACGGCGCGGTGGCCCGCGCCGGCGGCCGGGCGTCGAAGTTCGGCGCGGTGCTCGACTCGTCCTGCGACCGGATCGCCGACGCCGCGGTCTTCGGCTCGATCGCCTGGTTCTTCGCCATGCACGATCAGCGTTGGATGGTGCTGGCGGCGCTGCTCTGCCTCGTGCTCGGCTCCCTCACCTCCTACATCCGGGCCCGCGCCGAGGGTGTCGGCCTGAGCGCCACGGTGGGCATTGCCGAGCGCGCCGACCGGTTGATCATCGTGCTGGTCGGCACCGGTCTGTCCGGAGCGCACCTGCGGGTGCCGTACGTGCAGGCCGTCGCGCTGTGGCTGCTCGTCGCCGCCTCGACCATCACGGTCTACCAGCGCTTCGCGACGGTGTACCGGCAGTCGAAGGCGCAGGAGTCCGTTGCGGCGGAGACCTGATGCTCGAGCGGACCCGCGGGCGCGTGGTGGACCTCGGCTACGCGGCCGGCTGGGGTGTGCTCAAGGCGGTGCCGCAAGGCCTGTCCGCACGGGCGTTCCGCGCCGCGGCCGACGCCGCGGCAGTGCGCAACGGTGGCGGCACCCGCCAGTTGCGCAAGAACCTGCGCCGAGTCGTCGGCCCGGGCGTGTCCGAATTGCGGATGGACCGGCTCGTCGGCGAGAGCCTGCGCTCCTACTCGCGTTACTGGCTGGAGACGTTCCGGCTGCCGAAGATGGACCACCGTGCGGTCGCGGCCCGCCTCGACGCCAATGCCGAGGGCTCCGAGCACCTCGACGCGGCGGTGGCGGCGGGCCAGGGCGCGATCATGGTGCTTCCGCACATGGGCAACTGGGACGTCTCGGGGCTCTGGTTCGTCGAGCGTGGCACGCGGTTCACGACGGTCGCCGAGCGCGTCGAGCCGGCCTCGCTGTATGACCGCTTTGTGGCCTACCGCGAGAGCCTCGGCATGGAGGTGGTTGCACTCACCGGCGGGCAGCGTCCCCCGATGGAGGTCCTGGCCGAGCGGCTGCGCGCCGGGGGCGCGGTCTGCCTGGTGGCCGACCGCGACCTGTCCCGAGGCGGCGTCGAGGTGCAGTTCTTCGGCGAACCCACCCGCATGCCCGGCGGCCCGGCCATGCTGTCGGCGTTGACCGGCGCGCCGGTACTGCCGGTGGGACTGTGGTTCACCGACGACGGCTGGGGGCATCGGGTCAACCCGCCGATCGATGCCCCCGAGGGGCGCCTGCGCGAGAAGGTGGCCGCCGGCACCCAGGCCGTCGCGGACGTATTTGCCCGGGAGATCGCCGCGCACCCCACCGACTGGCACATGCTCCAGCCGCTCTGGCTGGCCGACCTGTCCCCGCGACCGGCACCGGTCGAGTCCGCCCGGTCCACGGCGCGGTGAGCACTGCGATGCGCATCGGTATCGTCTGCCCCTATTCCTGGGACACCCCCGGCGGCGTCCAGGCACATGTGCGTGACCTCTCCGCGAAGCTCATCCAACTCGGGCACACGGTGTCGGTGCTAGCCCCGGGTGACGGCGACCTGCCCGGTCTGCCGCCCTACGTCGTCCTCGCCGGCAAGGCGGTGCCGTTCCCTTACAACGGGTCGGTCGCCCACGTGCAGTTCGGAATCGTCTCCGCAGCCCGGGTCCGGCGCTGGCTGCGCGACGGTGCCTTCGACGTGGTGCATCTGCACGAGCCGGCGGCCGCCAGCCTGCCGCTGCTCGCCTGCATGATCCATGACGGTCCGCTCGTGGCGACGTTCCACATGGCCCTGACCCGGTCGCGGTTCCTGTCGATGTTCGACACTGTCCTGCAGCCGTTCTTCGAGAAACTGAGCGGGCGCATCGCCGTATCGCCCGCCGCGCGCAAGGTGATCGTCGAGCACCTCGGTGGCGACGCGGTCGTCATTCCCAATGGCGTCGCCGTGTCGCATTTCTCGCACGCCCATCCGCTCGCCGGCTATCCCCGCGAGGGCGGGACGATCGGCTTCATCGGGCGCTATGACGAGGCGCGCAAGGGCATGGACGTGCTGGTGGCGGCGCTGGGGTTGCTGGCGCCCGAGCGTCCCGGCCTGCGCCTGCTCGTGGCCGGGCGTGGCGACGCTGAGGAGTTCCGCGCTGCGCTGCCCGCCGGGCTGGCTGACCGGGTCGACCTGCTCGGGCAGGTCAGCGAGCCCGACAAAGCGCGGATGCTGCACAGCGTTGATGTCTACTGCGCCCCGAACACCGGCCAGGAGAGCTTCGGGATCATCCTGCTCGAGGCGATGGCCGCCCGGACGCCGATCGTGGCCAGCGACATCGAGGCGTTCCGTCGGGTGCTCGCGGGCGGTGCTGCCGGCGAGCTGTTCGCAACGGGCGACCCGGTCGCGCTGGCCGCCGCGCTCGCCGCGGTGCTTGACGATCCGGCTCGCCGCAAGCGACTGGTCACCGCCGGAATCAAGGCCGTCGCACCGTTCGACTGGTCGGTGATCGTCGAGCAGGTGCTGCGGGTGTACGAGTTGGCCATCGCGGGCGCCGGCGTGAGCGCCCGCTGAGCCTGCCTGCGGCTAGAGTCGGCCACCATGCTCCCCGTTGTCTGGCTCCTGCTCGCCGTGTTCGTCGCGGTACTGCTGACGATGTGGGTCACCTTCACCCTCACCCGACTGGATCGGCTGCATGCGCGCATCGATGCGGCGCAGGCGGCCATGGACGCGCAGCTCGTCCGCCGGGCGGCCGCCCTGCTGTACGTCGCCGAGTCCCCGGACTCGGGATTGGCCGAGGAGCACCGGGCCTACCACGAGTTGGTCGCGCGTAGCGCGCTCAACGCCGAGGAGGCAGAGCGGCCCGGCGCCGAGAACGCGGTCGGTCGCGCGCTCACCGACCTCGCGCTGAGCGCGACCGAACTGCGCGAGGACACCGTCACCGAGTTGCGCGAGGCGGCGGCGCGCGTGCTGATCGCCCGGCGGTTCTACAATGACGCCGTACGCGATACGCGCACCCTTCGCGCGCGGCGAATGCCGCGGTTGCTTCACCTCGCCGGTCGGCGTGCCATGCCGCAGTTCTTCGACATCGATGACACGCTGCCGGTGCACTCGGATGTGCCGACCCCGGCCACGCTCGAACCCGACGTCCCGACCTTCGACCCGGTACCGGCAAAGGATGTTTCATGACCAGCTCCTCCCGCGCTCTGCGGATCACCTGCGCCGCGGTATCAGTGACGTGCCTGATGGGCCTGGCGGCCTGCGGCGGCCATCACAAGAAGAAGGCCACGCCCACCGTGGCCGTCACGCCGCCCCCAGCCACGAAGACAACGGCGGCGCCGAAGCCGAAGCCGAAGGCCCCGACGGTCGACCCGCTCACCGGCGGCAAGCTGACGAAGGGCTCTGTCGTGGCCGTCAAGATCGACGACACGGCGAACGGTCGCCCGCAGGTCGGCATCGACAAGGCCGACATCGTCTACATCGAGCAGGTCGAGGGCGGGCTCACCCGCACGATCGCCGTGTTCCACTCGCGCAAGCCGGTCCCGGTCGGGCCGGTGCGCAGCGTGCGTGCCAACGACCCGGAGCTGCTCAGCCAGTACGGCGCCATCGCGTTCGTGGCCTCCGGCGGCGGCGGCGACTCGCTGCCGACTCTCGACAAGTCGATCCTCAAAGCCGACATCAACGACCGCGGCGGCGCGGGTTTCTACCGGGACGGCAACCGCCCGGTCCCGTACAACCTGATGCTGGACTTCCACCGACTGCCGCCGAGGCTGGGTCGAGGAGCCAAGTCGATCGGCTTCACCTGGTCGCGGGCGACGACGATCCTGAGGGGACGGGCGAGAGCGACGCACGTCAGCACCGTCGTCGGTGGCACGCCGGTCAACTTCACCTGGAGCGGCCGCCTGCGTCGCTGGGTCCGCGTGATCGACGGCGCGATGCAGCATGCGGCCGACGGGGCGGTCATCCGCACCCCGAACGTCATCGTCCAGTTCTGCAAGGGCCACGTGAACCCACACGACATCGACCAGGCCGGCAACCCCGGGTTCTTCACCGAGACGATCGGCGCGGGCCGGGTGGTCGTGTTCCGCAACGGGCACCGCATCGAGGGTCGGTGGCTGCGGTCGCGGCTGACGTCGGGCACCACACTGCGCGACAAGCACGGCAAGCAGATTCCGCTTGCCCCCGGCGGCGCGTGGGTCGTCCTGGTCGCGACGGGTGCCCCGCTCCGCTAGCCCCGGGCCAGGCCACGAGGTATCGATCGGCTGGCGTTTGCGCCTGCACGCACGCCGTAGAATCAGGGGCATGTCCGAAGTGCAGAACCAGACCAGTGCGCCTGAGCACGCCGTAGGCACGTCACGCGTCAAGCGCGGGATGGCCGAGATGCTCAAGGGCGGCGTCATCATGGACGTCGTCACGGCTGAGCAAGCCAAGATCGCCGAGGACGCCGGCGCGGTCGCTGTGATGGCGCTCGAGCGCGTCCCAGCCGACATCCGCGCACAGGGCGGAGTGTCGCGGATGAGCGACCCGGACATGATCGACGACATCATCAACACCGTCTCGATCCCGGTCATGGCCAAGGCGCGCATCGGGCACTTCGTCGAAGCGCAGGTGTTGCAGTCCCTCGGCGTCGATTACATCGACGAGTCCGAGGTGCTGACCCCGGCCGACTACGCCAACCACATCGACAAGTGGCAGTTCACCGTCCCCTTCGTGTGCGGCGCGACCAGCCTGGGCGAGGCGCTGCGGCGGATCACCGAGGGTGCGGCGATGATCCGCTCCAAGGGTGAGGCCGGCACCGGCGACGTCTCCAACGCCACCACCCACATGCGCCAGATCCGGGCCGAGCTGCGCCGGCTCACCACGATGGCCGAGGACGAGCTGTACGTGGCGGCCAAGGAGCTGCAGGCGCCCTACCCGCTGGTTGCCGAGGTCGCCCGCGCGGGCAAGCTGCCCGTCGTGCTGTTCACCGCGGGCGGCATCGCCACCCCGGCCGACGCGGCGATGATGATGCAGCTCGGCGCCGAGGGCGTCTTCGTCGGCTCGGGCATCTTCAAGGCGGGCAACCCGGCCCAGCGTGCCGAGGCGATCGTCAAGGCCACCACCTTCTATGACGACCCCGACGTCATCGCCAAGGTCTCCCGCGGCCTGGGCGAAGCGATGGTCGGCATCAACGTCGAGGACATCGCGCAGCCGCACCGCCTCGCCCAGCGCGGCTGGTAGCGCCCGCTGTCCATGGCCCGACCGACGATCGGTGTGCTCGCGCTCCAAGGTGACGTGCGTGAGCATGCGCGCGCGCTGAGCGCCGGGGGCGCCGACGTCGTCCCGGTCCGGCGTCCGGCCGAGCTGGACGCGCTCGACGGCCTTGTGCTTCCCGGCGGGGAGTCGACGACGATCCTCAAGCTGGCCCGGATCTTCGAGCTGCTCGAACCGCTGCGCGCGCGCATCGCCGGCGGGCTGCCCGTCTACGGCTCGTGCGCGGGCATGATCCTGCTCGCCGACCGGGTAGACGGCGGTGGCCCGCCGCTGGAGGAGACGTTCGGCGGCATCGACATGGCCGTGCGGCGCAACGCCTTCGGGCGACAGGTCCACTCGTTCGAGCAGGACGTCACCGTCGCCGGGCTCTCCGGCGGCCCGGTGCACGCGGTCTTCATCCGCGCGCCGTGGGTCGAGTCGCTCGGGCCGGGCGTCACGGCGCTCGGCCGGGTGAGCACCGGGCAGGCCGCCGGTAGGATCGTCGCGGTTCGCCAGCACAACCTGCTGGCCACGTCGTTCCACCCGGAGCTGACGGGTGACGGGCGGATCCACGCATACTTCTGCGACCTGGTGAGGAATGCATGAGCGGCCACTCCAAATGGGCGACGACGAAGCACAAGAAGGCCGTTGTCGATGCCAAGCGCGGCAAGCTATTCGCGAAACTGGTCAAGAACATTGAGGTCGCGGCCCGCATCGGCGGCGGCGACCCCGACGGCAACCCGACGCTGTACGACGCGATCCAGAAGGCCCGCAAGACCTCTGTGCCGCTGGACAACATCGAACGCGCCGTCAAGCGCGGGTCGGGCGCCGAGGCGGGCGGCTCGGACTGGCAGACGATCATCTACGAGGGCTACGGCCCGAACGGCGTCGCTGTGCTGATCGAATGTCTCACCGACAACCGCAACCGCGCGGCGATGGAGGTGCGCACCGCCATGAGCCGCAACGCCGCCTCGATGGCCGACCCGGGCTCGGTGTCCTATCTGTTCAACCGTAAGGGCGTCGTGATCGTCCCGTGCGGCGACGCTGGAGAAATAGCCGAGGACGACGTGCTGACGGCCGTCCTCGACGCCGGCGCCGAGGAGGTCAACAGCCTCGGCGACTCCTTTGAAGTGATCAGCGAGGCGACCGACCTGGTCCCGGTACGCACCGCGCTTCAAGATGCGGGGATCGACTACGAATCGGCTGACCTGTCCTTCCTGCCGAGCGTGCAGGTGCCCCTGGACGAAGCCGGCGCCCGCAAGGTGTTCCGCCTCATCGACGCCCTCGAGGACCTCGACGACGTGCAGAACGTCTACGCCAACTTCGACGTGAGCGACGAGGTAATGGAGGCCGTCGACTAGGCGCCGATATGCGCAGCGACGAACTGGAGTTGCGCGGGCGCCTGGCTGCGCCAGTAGGTGTCGTCGTGCGCACCCGGCTCGATGCCGCCGGCCGGCGTCGGGGACAGCGCCGCGCGAAGGTCGCGCGTCACCGGTGCGAATCCGTCGCGGTCGCCGCAGTCGATCCGGGCCGGGATGGCGTCCAGCAAGCCGAGCCGACCGAAGATCGCGTGCGCGTCGAAGTCGGCGTCGTCGTCGAAGGCTCCCGCGGCACTCTGGCCGGCCTCGTGCCAGATCGCCGGACTTTCGGCGACCATCGCCAACACGCGGGACCGACCGAGCCCCCCAGCCAGATACAGCGCACCGTAGCCGCCCATCGACCACCCGAGCAGGGCGATGCGTGCGGTCGCCAGCCCATGTTTCGCGAGCAGCGGAATGAACTCGTCTATCACCATCGCCGCGGCGTCGCCGTCGCGCCGTGGGTGCCAATACGTGTGATCACCGCCGTCGACGCTCGCGATCGCGAACGGCTGCATCCCGTGCCGCACCCCGTCGGCCAGGAAGCGCTCGAGGTGCAGGCTCGCGCCGAAGGCGTCGTGGTGGTCGCCGGTGCGACCGTGCAGGGCGATCAGGACGGGTAACCGTTCGGCTCCGTGTCCCGGCGGGTAGGCGATCGTCCATCCGGTACGGGCGCCGTTGCGCCTGGAGGAGACGAAGTCGCCGCTGACCATCGCGCCGGCAGCGACGTCGGGTACCCCCGACGGGAGATCGTCGACCACTCGGTCGAGGCCGGCCTGGCTGACGGCCGCCACTCCGACGATGCCGAGCCCGCCGAGTAGTAATGCGCGCCGCGAGATGGCGGCCATGTCAGAGCGGCAGCTTGTGCCAGAAGCTGAAGAACTCGCGCCCGAAGTCGGAGAGCCGATATGGCCCGAGCTGCGGCCCGATCAGGTCATAGAGGCGGTAGACCAGGTCGAAGAACCACACGTTGACCTGGTGGATCTGGAGCAGCACGATCACGCCGATCATGCCCCAAGGCTTGATCTTCTCGGCGCCCTGAACGGTGGCCGGATCCAGATACGGCTCGATGATCGCGTAGCCGTCCAGGCCGGGGATAGGCAGCAGGTTGAGCACCGCGGCCGTCACCTGCAGGAACCCGAGGAACGCGAGCGCGGCCCAGAACCGCAAATGCGAAGGGTCGTTCTGGTGGGTGTGGGCGACGGTGAGCAGTACGACCGCGAAGACGACGTTGGACAGCGGGCCGGCGGCGGCCGCGACACTCTGCATCGCCTTGGTGCGAAACGCCTGCCGGTGCAGGTAGACCGCGCCGCCGGGCAGCCCGATCCCGCCCTGCACGATGAAGAAGAGCGGCAGCACGATCGACAGCACCGGATGGGCGTACTTGAACGGGTTGAGGGTCAGGTAGCCCGCTGCCTCGACACTGTGGTCGCCGGCGCGGTAGGCCGTGTAGGCGTGGCCGAACTCGTGCAGGCACAGCGACACGACCCAGCCGGCCAGCACGAACATGAACACGCCGAAGTCTGCGGTTCGGGACCCGGGAGTGTTGTCGCTCCAGCAGAGCCACCCGGCGAGGACAGCCACGGCGACGAAGGCCAGAAAGATGGGGCTCGGCCGTACCGCGCCGCGGCGGCGGCGTTTGCTCAGGTCATAGACGGGCACCGCGTTGACGGTACCGGGCGGCACCGCTGGCGTGTCTGCGTGATCGGCGACGGCTGCGCCCGTAACGTGTCGAACGACCGTTCGATGAGATGAGGTGAGCCGACCGTGCGCGTGCTGGGCGTCGACCCGGGCCTGACCCGCTGTGGGGTGGGCGTGGTCGACGGCGCCCCCGGCCGCACGCTGACGCTCGTCTACGTCGACGTCATCTGCACGCCCGCCGACGCTCTGGTCGGAGAGCGGCTCGTCGTCCTCGCCGACGCCTTCGCCGACGCCATCGCGCGGTTCTCGCCCGACGTCGTGGCCGTCGAGCGTGTCTTCAGCCAGCACAACGTCCGCACCGTGATGGGTACCGCGCAGGTCGCCGGCCTGGCGATGGTCGCGGCGACCCGCGCCGGCCTGCCCGTCGCCCTGCACACGCCCAGCGAGGTGAAGGCGGCGGTCACGGGATCGGGCACCGCGGGCAAGGCCCAGGTCGGCACAATGGTCGCCCGGCTGCTCAAGCTGGCCGAGACGCCGCACCCGGCCGACGCGGCCGATGCGCTCGCGCTGGCGATCTGCCAGGTCTGGCGCGGTGCGGCGCAGACCCGCCTGGCGGCAGCAGTCGCTGCCGGTGCCGCACCATCGGCGAGGATGGGTCCATGACCAATCCGTTGGAGCCGAGCTACGACCCGCAGACGTTGCACGAGGGCTACGCCGACCCGACCCAGGTCCGGGCCCGGATCGCCGAACTGCGTAGCGAGATCCGCACCGCGCCCGACGAGGTAGGCGAGCTGCAGGCGCGCGGCGAACTCGTCGGGCTGCTGCGCTGCCTCGGTGACCTCGACGACGCGCTGGCTGAGGGCCGTCGTGCCGTTGACCGCGCCGAGCTCGCCGGAACCCCGGCCCAACAGCACCTGGCACGGCTGCGGCAGGCCCACGTGTACCAGTGGCGCGGCGAGTTCGCGGAGTCGAATCTCGCGTTCACCGAACTGCTGAACGAGGTCGGCCAGTTCGGGCCGATTATCGCGGCGTTCACCCACCAGCACGCGGGCAAGAACGCCTTCGACCAGGGCCACTACGCCGACGCTCGCGACCAGTTCGGGCGTGCCCTCGCTATCCGGCGGGAGTTCGAACTGCCCGACGACCAGATCGCCTCGTCGCAGCTGGCCCTGGACGCGGCCGAGCGAGGATTGGAGCAAGCCACATGATCGCCAGTGTTCGTGGGACGGTCGCCGCGCTCGGCCCCGACGGTGCCGTCGTCGAGGTCGGGGGAGTCGGGCTGGCGGTGTCCTGCTCGCCGGGCACCCTGGCGCGGTTGCGGGTCGGCGAGATCGCGCGGCTGGCCACCAGCCTCGTCGTCCGTGAGGACTCCCTGACGCTCTACGGCTTCGCCGACGACGACGAGCGCGCCATGTTCGAGTTGCTGCAGACCGCGAACGGCGTCGGCCCCAAGCTGGCGCAGACCATGCTCGGCGTCTACCCGCCGCGCGAGCTGCGCCGCGCCGTCGCCACCAGCGACCTGGCCGCGCTGACCAGGGTGCCCGGCATCGGCCGCAAGGGCGCCGAGCGCATCGCCCTCGAACTGCGAGACCGCATCGGCTCTATCGACGGTTCGGACCCTGGCGTCAACATGGGCGGTCTCACCGCCGTCGCGCCCTGGCGCGACCAGCTCGCGCACGCCTTGGCCGGGCTGGGCTTCTCCGGGAAGGAGGCCATCGACGCGGTCGACGTCGTCGCCGCCGACCAGCCCGAGGGCGAGCCCCCCGACGTCCCGGCCATGCTGCGCCGCAGCATCCAACTCCTTGGCCGCACCCGATGATTCTTGGGATTGCGCATCGAACTCATCGCGCGACTCCGATAGCCTCCTTTCCCCGCGGGTGCTCGGTTTCGGCGTCCCAAACCGGTCGCCAGCGGGGAAAAGCGGGGCGTTGTCGCGAGGTGACGGCATGACCGCGCCCGAAGAAGACCTGGTATCGCCCCTGCCGGTGCTTGCCGAGCGCGAGGTCGAGGCCAGCCTGCGGCCCAGGCACTTCACCGAGTTCGTCGGCCAGCCGAAGGTGCGCGAGCAGCTTGCGCTGGTGCTCGAGAGCGCGCTGCGGCGCAACCGTCCGCCCGACCACGTCCTGCTCTCCGGTCCGCCCGGGCTCGGCAAGACCAGCCTCGCGATGATCATCGCCGCCGAGCTCGGCGCCCCAATCCGGGTGACGAGCGGCCCGGCGATCGAACGCGCCGGCGACCTGGCGGCGCTGCTCACCAGTCTCACCGAGGGCGAGGTGCTGTTCATCGACGAGATTCATCGCATCGCGCGGCCCGCCGAGGAGCTGCTGTACATGGCGATGGAGGACTTCCGCGTCGACGTCATCGTGGGCAAGGGCCCCGGTGCCACGGCGATCGCGCTCGACCTGGCAGCGTTCACGCTGGTCGGCGCGACCACCCGGGCCGGGCTGCTCACCGGCCCGCTGCGCGATCGCTTCGGCTTCACCGGCCACATGGACTTCTACGACACCGCCGAGCTCGAACGCGTCCTCACCCGCTCGGCCGAGTTGCTCGGCGTCACCCTCGAGCCCGACGGGGCAAGCGAGATTGCCGGACGTTCCCGCGGCACGCCGCGCATTGCCAACCGGCTGCTGCGGCGGGTACGGGACTACGCGGAGGTACGCGCCGACGGTGTCGTCACCGAACCGATCGCGCGCGCCGCGCTGGCCGTGTACGACGTCGACCAACTCGGCCTCGACCGGCTCGACCGGGCGGTGCTCGAAGCGCTCGTGCGCCGCTTCGGCGGGGGACCGGTGGGCGTCGGCACGCTGGCGGTTGCCGTCGGCGAGGAGGTGGAGACGATCGAGGAGGTCGCCGAGCCGTTTCTGGTACGGGCCGGCCTGCTCGCCCGCACGCCGCGCGGCCGAGTCGCCACGCCCGCGGCCTGGGCGCACCTGGGTGCGATCCCGCCCGCGAGCGCCGGCCCGACGCTGTTCGATCCGCTGGTCTGAAGCGTCCCCGGCGGTGCACCCGGCTGGCAGCGCCTAGACTCGTAATCGTCCACTTTGTCGTCTGCCCAGAATCGTCGTTCTCATGTGGTGGCCCTACCTTGTCCCGCTCGCGGTGCTCTTCGCGCTGCTTGCCTTCGGCCAGCGCAAGCGCCGGGCGCAAATGGCGCTGGAGCTGGTGCGGGTCAGCCAGATCGGCTTCGGTGACGACGTCATGACCACCTCCGGCCTGTACGGCACGGTGGTGGGCCGAAACGAGGACGGGACGGCGCAGTTGGCGATCGCACCCGGCGTCGAGGTGAAATGGGCGCTCGCCGCGTTGCGCGGCACCAAGTCGCTGCCGGACCAGTACCGCAAGGGCATGGCCGGTGCCGACGACGATGCGGACCCGCCCGATGAGGCGGATTCCAACCCCTAGCGCCGGGCCATCTGCGCTCGGGCACAGCGTCGTCGGTCATACTGTGTCGTCGAGCCGCGCGGAGCAGAACTGGGCCGCAGCAGACCATGACCGCTTGACCATGCGAATTCGAGGAGATCAATCCCCGTGGCACCACCCGCCGGAACGCTGCGTGTCGGGCGTTACTTTCTCGCGCTGATCGCGATGCTCGCCGTTCTTTACTCGATCGTGTTCTGGCCCGGTGCGCGGCACACGCCGAAGCTCGGCCTGGACCTCGTCGGCGGCACGCAGGTGATCTTCACCGCGAAAACGGACGCCGGCAAGACGCCGTCGAGAGCATCGATGAACCAGGCCAAGCAGATCATGGAGAACCGGGTCAACGGGTCCGGCGTCACCGGTGGGACCGTGGTCATCGAGGGCTCGAACCGGATTGTCATCTCGATCCCGGGCGGCACCGACACCGACGTCACCCGGCTCGGCAAGGCGGCGGTCCTGAACTTCCGCGGCGTCGTGATGCCTGCGGTTCCGGTGGCCAATCCGACGGTCGGAGCGAGCACCGCTCCGTCGTCATCGACCGTCTCGCCCAGCGGGACGGCGAGCGGGTCGTCGAAGCCGTCGTCGTCGACGAGTGCTCCCGCCGTGAGCTCTCCGAGCGCGTCGGCCAAGAAACTCGCCGGGCTGGCCGTCGCGCCCACGACGACGTCGAGCGCGACCCCGTCGACCACGCCGACGGCCACACCGTCGGGCACACCGTCGGGCACACCCAGCCCGTCCGCGTCGACGCCGCCCCCAGCGAGCGCGAACCCGTTCGCGGGGCTGCCGTTCGCGGTTCCGACGAGCGACACCGCATACGCCGCGTTGAGCCCCACCCAGCAACAGCAGATCCAGACCGCATTGAGCAACTTCGACTGCAATGCCGCGCAGGACGAGCCTGACCTCGTCAACAAGACCTTCCTGGCCTGCGAAGGCGGCCAGCTCGCCTACCTGCTCGGACCGGTGATCGTACCCGGCCACGAGATCAGCGGAGCGTCGGCTCAGGCGCCCAACGTCAGCCAGGGTCAGACGGAATGGACCGTGTCTCTCAGTCTGAAGTCCACGGGTCAGACGAGGTGGGCGAAGTACACCGGTGCCCACAATATCGGGAGTACGAAGGCACAACCCACCTCGGTGACCCAGTGCGGCGCCAGCGCCACGCCGTGTGCGGACTACGTGGCATTCACCCTCGACGGCAACGTCATCTCCGCGCCGGTCAACGAGGAACCGATCAACGGCGGCAAGACGCAGATCAGCGGCAGCTTCACCCCGAAGAGCTCGAAGCAGCTGGCCGACCAGCTCAAGTACGGCGCGCTGCCGCTGAGCTTCAAGAACGAGGAGGCGCAGACTGTCTCGGCGACGCTCGGTTCCTCGCAGCTCAAGGCAGGTTTGCTGGCCGGCGGCATCGGACTCGTGCTCGTCGTCATCTACTCCCTGATCTACTACCGGGCGCTCGGCCTGGTCACGATCGCGTCGCTGCTCGTGTCCGGCGGCCTCACCTACGGCGCGCTGGTCATGCTGGGCTCGCAGATCGGCTTCACGCTGAGCCTGGCCGGCATCGCGGGCTTCATCGTCGCCGTCGGCATCACCGCCGACTCGTTCGTCGTCTTCTTCGAGCGGATCAAGGACGAGGTGCACGAGGGCCGCTCCATGCGGGTAGCGATCCCGCGCGCCTGGGTGCGGGCCCGGCGCACGATCCTGTCCGCGGACACAGTGTCCTTCCTGGCGGCCGCGACCCTGTACTACTTCGCCGCCGGTGACGTGAAGGGCTTCGCGTTCACGCTGGGGCTGTCCACCGTGCTCGACCTTGTCGTCGTGTTCCTGTTCACCCACCCGCTCGTGTCGTGGCTCTCGCGTTCGCAGGCATTCGGTTCCGCGCGTTTCACCGGTCTCAATGCCGTTCGTGACGGTGGTGTCGCCGCCCCCGCACCCGATCCCGCACCGCGGGCCCGCACCAAGCCCGCCCGGACCACGACGACGTCACTGGCGAAGGCGAGCAAGGCGCCGGTGGCTCTGCTCGAACGCGAGGACGGACCGGACGCCGTCGACCCGGCCGAAGCCGATCCCGAGGCGCTGTCCGAGCCGCAGGTGGCCGACGCCGTGGTAGTCGAGCCGGACCTGGCCGATGTTTCGCCCCCCACCGACGAACCGGCCACCGCCGATGATCCCGTGACGCCGCGGCGTCGGGCTACTCCCGAACCGGGCTCGGCCACCGAGCGTGCTGCCGCGCGCCGCGCCAGGATGCGGGCCCAGGCCGACGAGAAGGGTAAGAGCTGATGTCCGGCTTGCGTCACCGTCATGTCCTGCGCACCCTCTACCGGGGCGAGACCCGGTTCAACTTCATCGGCTCCCGGCGCCGGTGGTACCTCGCGTCGCTGATCCTGATCGCCATCTGCGTTCTCAGCTTCGTCGTCCGCGGCTTCCACTACGGGGTCGAGTTCGCCGGCGGTACCCAGTTCCAACTGCCCGTCAAAGGCACATCGATCACCACCAACCAGGTGAATACCACCTTCACCGACGCCGGCGTACCCGCGGCGGATCCACCGCAGGAGGTCGGTTCCGGCTCGACCCGGCAGATCGTGGTCAAGACTGCATCCCTCGAACCGGCGAAGCAGGCGGACCTCAAATCGAAGGTCGCCTCGCAACTCGGCATTCCCCTCGACCAGATCAACGTGCAGTCCGTCAGCTCCAGTTGGGGCCACGACATCACCGTCAAGGCGCTCGAGGGACTGATCGTCTTCCTGATCGTGGTCTCGATCTACATCTCGATCCGCTTCCAATGGCGGATGGCGGCCGGCGGCATCCTCGCGCTGCTGCACGACCTGATCATCGCGGCAGGCATCTACTCCATCGTCGGCTTCGAGGTCACGCCGTCCACGGTGGTCGGCCTGTTGACGATCCTGGGTTTCTCCCTCTACGACACGGTCGTCGTCTACGACAAGGTCGCGGAGAACTCCAAGGACATCACCGCGGGTTCGCGGTTGACGTACTCGGATGCGGCGAACTTGGCGGTCAACCAGACGCTGATGCGCTCGATCAACACCTCGCTGATCGCGCTGCTGCCGGTCGCCGGACTGCTGTTCGTCGGCGCAGGCATCCTCGGCGTGGGCACCATCAAGGACCTCGCGCTGATCCTGTTCGTCGGGCTGGCCTCGGGTGCGTACTCGTCACTGTTCCTCGCCACCCCGATCGTCGTCGAGCTGACCGAGCGTGAGCCGGAGTACAAGGCGCTGACGAAGCGGGTCGTGGCCAAGCGCTCCAGCGAGGCGGCCAAGGCCGCTGCCGCCGCAGCGCCGGTCCTCGCCGGAGCCGGGGCGGGCTCGACGCACGGCGGTGGCCGGCTGAGCACCACCGCCCCGCGCCGTGCCGGTGGACCGGCGCCCGCGCCGCGCCCCGGCGCCCGGCCGCAGCGTCCCAAGCGCAAGTAGTGACCCGGCCGTCCGGGGACGCCGGACCCGACATCGCCGCCACGGTGGCGGCGCGGCTGCGCGACGTGCCGGACTTCCCCCAGCCCGGCATTGTCTTCAAGGACATCGCCCCGCTGCTCGCCGACTCGAAGGCCTTCGGCGCCGCCATCGGCGCCCTGGCCGATCACGCCCGCGCGGGCCGGCCGATCGATCTCGTCGCCGGCGTGGAGGCACGCGGCTTTCTCCTCGCGGGCGCGCTGGCCCGCGAACTCGACTGCGGCCTGGTGGCGGTTCGCAAGGCGGGCAAGTTGCCGCCGCCGACCGTGCGGAGCAGCTACAACCTCGAGTACGGCTCGGGCGAGATCGAGGTGCCCGTCGGCGTGCTCGACGGCAGGCGGGTTTTCCTGGTAGACGACGTGCTCGCGACGGGCGGCACCCTGCGCGCGGCCGTCGACCTGCTGGACCAGGCCGGAGCAACCGTCACCGGGCTCGGCGTCCTGATGGAGCTGGGCTTCCTCGACGGGCGCGCGCGGCTTGCCGACGCCGCGCCGCTGCATGCGCTGCTGCGGGTCTGAGCCTGGTTGCCCGCGCCGAGCCGTAGACTTGGCAGGCATACCTTCTCAGAGAGGGGAACCTGCTGACGACGGACGCTGCCACCCCACCGGCGAACGCCGATCCCGGCCCGGCCGGCATCGTCGCGTCATCCGGTGTTGCCGTCGCGCTCACCGAGTCCCTGCCCGAGTCCGCCGGGCCGGAGGAGGCTGCCGCCCAGCGCGTCGAGCGCGCCGAGATGGCTTCCGCGGTCCGCGCCGAGACCGCAGAAGCGGCCGAGGAGATGGCGGCGTCGGGCAACGCCGTCCACCGCCGCCGGGTCCGCGACCGGCTGGCACGACGGCTGGTCAACTCGCCGCGGCAGTCGGCGGTCAAGCCCGTTCTGGAACCGCTGCTCGCGATCCACCGCGGCGCACACCCGAAGGTCGACGCCCGGCTGCTGCAACGCGGCTACGACCTCGCCGAGCAGTGCCACCGCGGCCAGCTGCGCAAGAGCGGCGACCCCTACATCACCCACCCCCTCGCGGTAGCGACGATCCTGGCCGAGCTGGGCATGGACACCACGACCCTGGTCGCGGCGCTGCTGCACGACACCGTCGAGGACACCGGTCTCACCCTGGACGACATCACCGCCGAGTTCGACTCCGAGGTCGCGCGCCTGGTCGACGGTGTCACCAAGCTCGACAGGGTGAAGTTCGGCGAGGCCGCCGAGGCGGAGACGATCCGCAAGATGGTCGTCGCGATGGCACGCGACCCGCGCGTCCTGGTGATCAAGCTGGCCGACCGGCTGCACAACATGCGCACGCTGCGCTTCCTGCCGCCGGAGAAGCAGGAGCGCAAGGCCCGCGAGACGCTGGAAGTCCTGGCTCCCCTCGCGCACCGGCTGGGTATGAACACGATCAAGTGGGAGCTCGAGGACCTCAGCTTCGCCACGCTCTACCCGAAGCGCTACGACGAGATCGTGCGCCTGGTCGCCGAGCGCGCGCCGTCGCGCGACACGTACCTGGGCGAGGTCATCGAGCGGATCAACGTCGACCTGCGCGAGGGCAGCATCAAGGTGGCCATCACCGGCCGTCCGAAGCACTACTACTCGATCTACCAGAAGATGATCGTTCGCGGCCGCGAGTTCACCGACATCTACGACCTGGTCGGAATCCGGGTCCTCGTCGAGAGCGAACGCGACTGTTATGCCACGCTCGGCGTGATCCACGCGAACTGGCAGCCGGTACCGGGCCGGTTCAAGGACTACATCGCGATGCCGAAGTTCAACATGTACCAGTCGCTGCACACCACCGTGATCGGCCCCGGCGGCAAGCCAGTCGAACTGCAGATCCGCACGCACGCCATGCACCGCACCGCCGAGTACGGCATCGCCGCGCACTGGAAGTACAAGGAACTCAAGGACGTCGCGGCCGCCGAGCCGTCGGCGGTGTCCGACGAGATGGGCTGGCTGCGGCAGCTGCTCGACTGGCAGCGCGAGGCGCAGGAGCCCGAGGAGTTCCTCGACTCGCTGCGCTACGACCTCGGCGCCAGCGAGGTGTACGTCTTCACCCCGAAGGGCGACGTGATCGCGCTGCCCACCACCTCGACGCCCGTCGACTTCGCCTACGCGGTGCACACCGAGGTCGGCCACCGCTGCATCGGTGCTCGCGTCAACGGCAAGCTCGTCGCGCTGGAGAGCACCCTCGACAACGGCGACGCGGTCGAGGTGTTCACGTCCAAGGCCGAGAACGCCGGACCGTCGCGCGACTGGCTGGCCTTCGTCAAGTCGCCGCGGGCGCGTACCAAGATCCGGCAGTGGTTCGCCCGTGAGCGCCGTGAGGACGCCGTCGACGCCGGCAAGACGGCGCTGTCCAAGGCGATGCGCAAGGCGGCCCTGCCACTGCAACGGCTGCTCGGCGGCGACCAGCTGCTGACCCTGGCCCGCGAGATGCACCTCGTCGACATCTCCGCCCTCTACGCCGCGATCGGCGAGGGGCGCGTATCGGCGCAGTCGGTCGTGCAGAAGCTCGTCGCCCAGCTCGGCGGCAGTGAGGGCTCGGTCGAGGACATCTCCGAGGCGATGATTCCCGCCGTCGACGCGCCGACCGCAACGCCGCGGCGCTCAGGTGGCGACGCCGGTGTCGTGGTGAAGGGCGTCAGCGACGTCTGGGTGAAGCTCGCGCGCTGCTGCACCCCGGTGCCCAGCGACGACATCCTCGGCTTCGTCACGCGCGGCGGAGGCGTGTCGGTGCACCGGCGCACCTGTACCAACGCGACCGCGCTGTACGAGCAGGCCGACCGGCTCGTCGAGGTCGAGTGGGCACCGTCGGCGAACTCGACGTTCGTCGTGTCCATCCAGGTCGAGGCGCTCGACCGGCACCGGCTGCTGTCGGACGTGACGCGGGTGCTGTCCGACGAGCGGGTCAGCATCCTCTCGGCGAGCGTCAGCACCAACCGCGACCGGGTGGCGGTCAGCCGGTTCACCTTCGAGATGGCCGAGGCGAAGCACTTGGGCCATCTGCTCCGGGCGATCCGCACCGTCGAAGGCGTCTATGACGTGTACCGCGTCCATGCCGGCAACTGAAAGGCGTCCACCACGTCGGGCCGCCGGCGAGGCGTCAGCCGTCGATGCTCTTCAGGTCGACAACGAACACCAGCGGTGAGTTGGCCGGGATCGATTGCTGAGCTTTCGACCCGTAGGCCAGCGACGCCGGCAGGATCATGATCCGCCGTCCACCGACCTTCATCGGCGCAATGCCGGTGGTGCCGCCGATACCCTCGGTGAAGCCCTTGATCACCCCGGTCAGCGAAAACTGAGCCGTCTGCCCCCTGGACCACGACGAGTCGAAGGTCGTTCCGTTCTTGTAGAGCACGCCGACGTACTGGACGGTCACGGTCGACGCGGCGGTCGGCGACTTGCCCTTGCCGACGACGAGGTCCTTGTACCCGATCTTGGTGGGAGCGTTCGAGGCCTTCGACGTGACACCGGGTGCCCCGCCGAGATCGGCGGCCCCCTTCACCGTCACCCCGTCGAAGCTGACCGATGCTCCCGTGGCCGGCCGCGCCGAGGTCGATGGCGTGGCCGAGGGTGAGGGTGACTCGGTACCGGTTGCGGTGGCCGTCGGCGTGGCGCTGGCCGCGACCTTTTTCTTCTTGCTGTCGTGGCTGACGGCGACGATGAAGATCGTGACCACCGCGATCAGGACGATGGAGCCGACGATGGAGGCAATCAGCGTGAAGCGCTTGCGGGCGGCCTCGCGCTCTCCCCGGCGTTGCAACTGGCGTTCGAGGTGTCGGCGCGAAGCCTCACGGCGCTGCTTGTTCGTCGGCACGGAAACGATCCTCCAGCTGCATGCGGGGTGGCCTCGATGAGGCGAGGTCCACGGCAGTCTACGGAAAGCCTCGTCATTACCAGCAATGAGAACGCCGTCGGCCGGGCGGACCCGCCCGCGGAACTCGCTCAGCGGGCTGTCGCGGTCACAATCTCGACGGGAACCTTCGGATGGCCATCGCCGACCGCGTTCGCATCATCGGAACCGCCCGCTGCCACCTGGGTGACTACGTCGAGCCCAGCGCTCACGGTGCCGAACACCGGGTAGCTCGGCAGCAAGGTGGTGCTGTCCCGGTAGATGATGAAGAATTGGCTGCCGTTCGTGTTCGGCCCGGCATTGGCCATCGCGACCGTCCCAGTGGGATATGTCTCGGCGTGGCTGAGCTCGTCGTCGAAGGTGTAACCCGGGCCGCCGATGCCCGTACCCCCCGGATCACCGCACTGCAGGACGAAGATGCCCGCTGTCGTCAGCCGATGGCACGTCGTGTGGTCGTAGAACTTCGCGGTGGCGAGGAAGGCGATGCTGTTCACCGTGCACGGCGTCTTCGCGGCACGCAGCGCCACGGTGATCGTCGCCGGTTGCTTGCCGGAGCCGACCGCGACCTGCAGCGTCAGCGTGCTGGCGCTCTGCGGCACCTGCGGGGGCACGCCGACAGCACGCGCGGCGATCCCCGACTTCGGGTAGTTGCAGGGGCCGCCCTGCGTGCCGGATTCAGAACTGCTTGTGTCCGGCACAGCAGTCGGGGTTACCTGCGTCGACGGGGAGCCGATCGAGGTGCCGCCACCTGCGCTGATCGCCGTGCCGTGGCCGCTCGTCAAGTCCGCGCACGCGGTCAGGCACAGCGCGGCGAGTAGTCCGCTGAGCGGGCCGAGGCGACGGTGGGCGGACCTATGTCGCGGCGGCATCCGGCGAGCGTAACCGCCGTGCGGGGGCTCGCTAGGCTGAGGCGTCCCCGACCGTCCTGATCGAAGTTGGAGTGCCTGGCCGTGCTCATTGCGGGTTTCCCGTCGGATGCGACCGCCACGAACTGCTGGGTGGTCGCACCTGGCGCCGGCGAGCAGTGCGTCGTGATCGACCCCGGGATCGGGGTCGGGCCGCAGCTCGACGAGGTCATCGCGCAACACCGCCTGCACCCGGTGGCGGTCCTGCTCACCCACGGCCACTTCGACCACACGTTCTCGGTGCTGCCGGTCTGCCAAGCCCGAGAGGTACCGGCCTACATCCACCCGGCCGACCGCGGCCAGCTGAGCGACCCGTGGTCCGGCGTTGGCATTGCGGTGGGCACCCCGCTGTTCGGGATGCTCACCTTCGCCGAGCCCGACGACGTGCGTGAACTCGCTGACGGCGACACCGTGTCGCTGGCCGGTCTGGACTTCGGCGTGCGCCATGCGCCCGGGCACAGCGCCGGGTCGGTCGTATTCGGGCTGACAGCGCCTTCTGCCGCCGACTCCGCGGTGCTGTTCTCGGGTGATCTGCTCTTCGCCGGCTCGATCGGCCGCGTCGACCTGCCCGGTGGCTCGATGGCGGCGATGGAGTCCTCGCTGCGCCACGTGATCCTGCCGATGGCCGACGCGACGCGCGTGCACCCCGGTCACGGGCCGTCGACCACGATCGAGCGCGAGCGCGCCACGAACCCCTACCTGCAGGAGATTTCGTGAGCACCCCATCAAGGCACTCGCTGCGCTCCCGCCTTGCCGGGGACCCCGCATGACGGTCTCGCTGTCCGGATTCCCCGAGCTGCTGCCGGCGCAGCGCGCCGTCGAGCTCACCGTGCTCGACCAGCTGCGCGCCACCTTCGAGCTGCACGGCTTCGGTTCGATCGAGACCCGCGCGGCCGAGCCGCTCGAAGCGCTCCTGAGCAAGGGCGAGATCGACAAGGAGGTCTACGTCCTGCGGCGGTTGCACGCCACCGATGATGAGCCGGCGACGCCCTCGTCATCAACACTCGGACTGCACTACGACCTCACCGTGCCCTTCGCCCGCTACGTCATCGAGAACGCCGGGCGGCTGGAGTTCCCGCTGCGGCGCTACCAGATCCAGAAGGTGTGGCGCGGGGAGCGCCCGCAGGAGGGCCGCTACCGCGAGTTCACCCAGGCCGACATCGACGTCGTCGCTCGCGATGTGCTGCCGTTCCACCACGACGTCGAAGTGGCCAGGGTGATGACCGAGGCATTGGCGGCACTGCCGTTCCTGCCGACGCTTCGCCTGCAGGTCAACAACCGCAAGCTCATCGAAGGCTTCTACCGCGGCATCGGGGCGCCCGACGTCGCGGCGGTCATGCGCACCGTCGACAAGCTCGACAAGGTGCCCGCCGCGAGCGTCGGCGCGCTGCTGGTCTCCGAGGCCGGGTTGAGTGCGGAGCAAGCCGACAAGTGCCTACAGCTCGCCGGCATCCGCAGCACCGACTCCTCGTTCGTGTCCCGGGTCTGGGCGCTCGGCGTCGCCCACGAACTGCTCGACGAGGGCCTCGCCGAGCTGACCGCGGTGATCGACGGCTGCGCCGGGCTGAGCAGCAGGAGGGTCATTGTGCAGGCCGACCTGAGCATCGCCCGCGGCCTGGACTACTACACCGGCACCGTCTTCGAGACCCGGATGGCCGGCTTCGAGCAGCTCGGTTCGATCTGCTCCGGTGGGCGCTATGACTCGCTGGCCAGCGACGGCAAGACCACCTACCCCGGCGTCGGAATCTCGCTCGGCGTCACCCGGCTGCTCATGCCGCTGTTCCAGCGCGGCGTGCTCTCCGGCTCGCGGAGCGTCCCGTCGGCGGTACTCATCGCGCTGCCGACGGAGGAGGCGCGCCCCATGTGCGACGCGGTAGCCCAACTGCTGCGGGCCCGCGGGATCCCCACCGAGGTGGCCGCGACGCCGCAGAAGTTCGGCAAGCAGATTCGCTATGCGGAGCGGCGCGGCATCCCGTTCGTGTGGTTTCCAGCTGCCGACGGGACGCATGAGGTCAAGGACATCCGCAGCGGCGAGCAGGTGGCGGCCGACTTCGCCGCCTGGATGCCTCCGGCCGACGACCTGCGGCCGCACGTGGTTGTCACCCACGTCGCCGACGAACTGGACGCGTCGCAGTGATCCGCACGCACGAGGCCGGGACGCTGCGCGCGTCGCATGCCGGGCAGACCGTCACGCTGGCCGGCTGGGTCGCCACCCGCCGCGACCACGGCGGCGTCACGTTCATCGACCTGCGCGACGCCTCGGGGACGGCCCAGGTCGTGCTGCGCGAGAACGCCGCGTCAGCGGCTGATGTTTCTGCCCTGCGCAACGAGTGGTGCGTGGCGGTCACCGGCGAGGTGCGTGAGCGGCCGGCCGGCAACGTCAACCCGGCCATACCCACCGGTGAGATCGAGGTCGTCGCCGCCGGGCTGGACGTGCTCAACGAGGCCGGGCCGCTGCCGTTCCAGGTCGACGAGCACAGCGAGGTCGGCGAGGAGGCGCGGCTGAAATACCGCTACCTGGACCTGCGCCGGCCCGCGCCGGGCGCCGCCCTGCGACTGCGCAGCAAGGTCAACCGCGCCGCCCGAGACGTCCTCTACGGCAAGGACTTCGTCGAGATCGAGACGCCGACGCTGACCCGTTCCACGCCCGAGGGTGCGCGCGACTTCCTGGTTCCGGCGCGGCTGCGACCGGGCAGCTGGTACGCCCTTCCCCAGTCGCCGCAGCTATTCAAGCAACTGCTGATGGTCGCCGGCATGGAGCGGTACTTCCAGATCGCGCGCTGCTACCGCGACGAGGACTTCCGCGCCGACCGCCAGCCGGAGTTCACCCAACTCGACATCGAGATGAGCTTCGTCGACCAGGACGACGTGATCGCGCTGGCCGAGGACGTGCTCACCGCGCTGTGGGCGCTGATCGGCCACCAGATCGCCACCCCGATCCCGCGGATGACCTACGCCGAGGCGATGACGCGCTACGGCTCGGACAAGCCCGACCTGCGCCTGGACCTCGAGCTGACCGAGTGCACCGACTACTTCACCGACACCCCGTTCCGCGTCTTCCAGGCGCCCTACGTCGGCGCCGTGGTCATGCCGGGCGGCGCGGCACAGCCGCGCAAGCAGCTCGACGGGTGGCAGGATTGGGCCAGGCAGCGCGGCGCGAAGGGCCTGGCGTACGTGCTCATCGGCGACGACGGCGAACTCGGTGGCCCCGTCGCCAAGAACCTCTCCGACACCGAGCGTGCCGGACTCGCCGCGCAGGTGGGCGCCAAACCCGGTGACTGCGTGTTCTTCGCCGCCGGCACGGCCACCGCCGCGCGCACGCTGCTCGGCGCCACGCGCCTGGAGATCGGCCGCCGCGGCGGCCTGATCGACGAGTCTGCGTGGTCCTTCGTCTGGGTCGTCGACACGCCGCTGTTCGAACCGACGAGCGAGGCCGAGGCCGCCGGCGACGTCGCGGTCGGCTCGAGCGCCTGGACCGCCATGCATCACGCCTTCACCTCGCCCAAGCCGGAGTCGATCGACACCTTTGATACCGACCCCGGCTCGGCGCTGGCTTACCAGCACGACATCGTCTGCAACGGCAACGAAATCGGCGGCGGCTCGATCCGTATCCACCGCCGCGACGTGCAGGAGCGGGTTTTCGCCGT
>DAITQD010000013.1:25473-33308 GCA_036833255.1 Jatrophihabitantaceae bacterium | reverse complement strand
GAAACGACATCCATATGTGGACCAAAACAGCATCATGGTGTGGTCGACAGCGGTAGTCTGACCGTGTGGAGGTATATCGGACTCGGTTGGTGGATCCTGCGCTGAGTTCGCTGGTCGACCAACTGCCTGCCGTATCGATCACTGGGCCGCGTGCTACGGGCAAGACGACGACGGCCCAGCGGCGCGCGGCGACGGTGGTGCGTCTTGATCGCGAGGCGGAGGCGGCGGCGTTCCGCGCGGATCCGGACGTCGCGCTGCGCGGGTTGCCCGAACCGGTGCTGCTGGACGAGTGGCAGGAGGTGCCCGGCCTCCTCGGCGCGGTGAAGCGGGCGGTCGACGAGGATTCGCGGCCTGGCCGCTACATCCTCACCGGCAGCGTGCGTATCGATCTGGATGCCCAGACGTGGCCAGGAACCGGGCGTCTGGTTCGCCTGCCGATGCAGGGCCTGTCGGTGCGGGAGATCGCCGAGCGCATCGGTGGTCCGCTGTTTCTCGATCGTCTGCTCACCGCCGATGTCGCTTCGCTCGGTCCTGCAGGGACGTCCGACTTGACCGACTACCTTGATCTGGCGTTGCGCGGTGGTTTTCCGGAACCGGCCCTACGACTGGAGGGGCTGGCTCGTCAGGCCTGGCTGGACAGCTATGTCGAAGCGCTCATCACCCGTGATGCCTCCGCGATCGGCGGTACTCGGGATCCAGATCGTCTGCGTCGCTACCTCGAGGCTTTAGCAGTGAACAGCGCGGGTGTCGTGGAGGACAAGACGCTCTATGACGCGGTCGGGATCGACCGGCGCACTGCGGTCGCGTACGAGCAGTTGCTGAAGAACCTGTTGATTCTGGAGGCCGTGCCGGCGTGGGAATCCAACCGGCTCTCGCGGCTGATCAAGGCACCCAAACGCTATCTGGTCGATCCGTCGATCATGGCTGCCGTGCTCCGCCTGGATTCCCGCGCCGTGCTGCGCGACGGGAACCTGCTCGGCCGGGTGATTGATACGTTCGTCGCGGCGCAGATCCGTCCCGAGCTCGCAGTCGCAGAGTCCAGGCCGCGCTGGTACCACCTGCGAGACAAAGGCGGTCGGCACGAGGTGGACCTGGTGATCGAGTTCGGCGGCGGGCGGGTCTCTGGCATCGAGATCAAGGCCACCGCTGCTCCGACCCGGGGCGACGCGCGCCATCTGGAGTGGCTGCGTGATGAGTTGGGCGACCGATTCGCCTCGGGCGTGGTCCTGCACACCGGACCCCGCGCCTACCAACTGGCCGACAAGATCGTGGCGGCACCGATAAGCACGATCTGGGCGTGACCTCGGCGCCTGCCGATGTGGCTCACGATCTGGATGCAGTTGCAGCCGGTTGGCAACGGCGTTGAAGTCCGCGTTCACACGGACGCGCCGTTCAAGTGGAAGGTCCACCTGACGGTTGGCCCCCGTTGCTCGGCGATACGGCGCTGTCGTCACACCTTCGCGTGGCGCACCGCAGTTCTGACAGAGGCGGCGGTTACAGTCGCCTCGACTCGGCTCGCTCCAAGGGATGCCATCGTGACCAATTCGCTCGACAGCGCCACGTCGATGGCCGCTGAAAGTGACGTCCCTGCCGGATTCGCTGCCCTGCTTGACCGGCTGGCCGACTCAGGCGTGGTCGACGGCGCGCGGTCCGAGCTGGTCGACCAGGCCGTGGAGGTGTGGCGCCGCCCGGGTTTCGAGACGTTCCTTTCCTTGCCGGGGCTTTCCTTCCGGCCGTTCGAACACCAGCTGGAGACTGCGCGTACGGCCCTGCGCCGGATGCGCGGTCGCGCGATCCTCGCCGACGAGGTGGGTCTCGGCAAAACGATCGAGGCGGGACTGATCCTCAGCGAACTGCGGATGCGTGCCCTGGCCGACCGCAGCCTCGTCCTCGTGCCTGCGGGTCTCGTCGAGCAGTGGCGTGAGGAGCTCGAGCGGAAGTTCGGACTGCCCACGGTCATCGCCGGCCGTACCGGCTGGGCCAGCGATCTGGATCGGCCGGTGGTGCTCGCCTCGCTCGCCGCTGCTCGGCGGGAACCGCTCGCCTCGGCGCTCTCGCGCGATCCCTGGGGCATCGTGATCGCCGACGAAGCGCACCGATTGCGCAACCCGCGAAGCGCGTCGGGGCGCCTGGCTCGGAGCCTGCGTGCGCGCTACCTGCTGTTGCTCACAGCGACCCCCGTCGAGAACCGACTGCAGGATCTGTACGAGCTCATCACCCTCGTCGCGCCCGGGTTGCTCGGTACGCCGACCCAGTTCCGGCAGCGTCATGTCGCCAGGTCGATCGATCTGGCCGCGCCTCGCGATCTGGTCGGCCTGCGTTCGCGCACGCGCGAGGTCATGATCCGGCATCGGCGCAGCGAGGTGGCCGTGCTGCTCCCCCAGCGTCTGGCCGAAACGGTCCTGGTCCCGCCAGCCAAGGACGAGGCGGGCGTGTACGCCGATGTGGTGCGCCGCATCCGTGCGGAAGCAAGCACGGCGTCGCCGTCCCGGATGCTCGCTTTGCGTCAACTGACACGGCTCGTGGGTTCCAGCCCGCACGCGGCTGCTTCAGCGTTGGAACGTGTCGGCTGGGCCGACCTCGCTGCCCGCGCCCGAGCGATCCCAGAGACTGAGAAGCATCGGGCGTTGCTCGGCTGTGTCCGTTCGGTGGTGGCCGGCGGCGACAAGGTGCTCGTCTTTACCGCCTTCCGGCAAACCCTCGCCGCGCTGGCCGGGCTGGTCGAGGCAGCGGGCCTGCCGTTCGCGGTCTATCACGGCAGCCTGTCCCGCCACGAGAAGGAACGTGCGGTTTCGGCGTTCCGCGACGACGTGCCCATCCTGCTCAGCACCGAGTCGGCCGGCGAGGGCCGCAACTTGCAGTTCTGCCACACCATGATCAATACCGACCTGCCGTGGAATCCGATGCAGATCGAGCAGCGGCTCGGCCGACTGCATCGGATCGGCCAACGGCACGATGTCGTCCTGACCAACCTGGTGTCGCAGGGCACTGTCGAGCAGCACATCCTGCACGTGCTCGAAGCCAAGATTAACTTGTTCGAACTGGTCGTCGGCGAGCTCGACATGATCCTCGGCCGGGTCGATGACGACTTCGACTTCGAGACGTCGGTGTTCGACGCATTCGCCACGGCAGCCGATGACGCGGAGTTCGAGCAGCGCTTGAACGCCATCGGGGATCGGCTTGTGGCAGCCCGGCACGAGTATCTCGAGACCAGGGGAGCCGTCGATGCACTGGTCGAATCGTCCGAGACGGCAGGGCGATGATGCGCACCGACCCCGCCCTGCGGTTCTGGCTGAACTACGTCGCGTCGGCGGACGGCCTGTGGGAGCGGGCCGACGACAGTTTCCTCGTGGTCCTGCCGTCGCCGCTGCAGGCGGACTTCGGTTTGCCTGACGAAGCGCGATTCACCAGCGACCCCGACATTGCCCGCGAGGACGGCATCGCGTTGCTGGCCGCGGGACATCCGGCGTTGATCAAGGCGGCCGAGAGTGTGCTCGATGCCGGCGACGTCGGCCACTTGGTGCTCGCCGCACCGAGGTCGCGACCACCAGATTCTGCAACCTTGCTCACGCACGCGCGGGAACGGATTCGCGTGGATCACGGACGGATCGACCCGGCAAGCGATGCCGTGCCGGCAACCAGACTCGTTCTCAGAGTGGGAGCGATGGTCCGGTACGCCGTCTCGGCAGAGGACCAACTGCAGGAGCAGATCGAGTGCTGCGTAGATGTGCCCACGAGGGCGCTGCTGCCCGAGGCCTCCGGTCGGCGTCTTCTGCAGGCCGAGCAGGCCGAGCAGGCCGAGCCGGTCACCACGAACGAACCAGACGGCGGAGCGAGCGGTGAAACTGTGGTGCCGCCTGAGCCGGGTGACGGCACCGTCGAGGGCGCCTTCCAGGTGGCTGGCGCGACGATAGAAGCGCGGGCGGTCAGCCGTCGCACGGAACTCGCGGCCGACCTTCGCCAGGCGCACGACGCCGAGCGGCAGCGGGCCGAGGAGTACTACGCGGCCGCTGTCGCCTCGCTCGAGGGGCGTCAGGTCGGCGCGACCTCCGACCGTAAGGCGCTGCTCGATGCGCGTGTCGCCAGTACGTGCGAGGAGCGGTCGCGCCGGCTGGCAGACATCGCCGAGCGATACCAGCCGCGACACGAGATTCAGCCCTACCGATTGCACCTGATCGAGATCCCGGTCCTCCGCCTTGTCGCGAACGTCCGGCGAGGCGAGCGCCGCTACCCCGTCGTCCTGGACTGGTTGCTGCCCGTCGGCGAATTCGCGCCGTTGGTGTGCCCGCGCTGCCGGGAAGGCGCGCTGCTCGTCGCCACAAAGACCCACCTTGGTTGCGCAGAGTGCGTCCCGGTCGCCGCGGCCCCTGCCGCCAGGGCGCCCGGCCGCCGTCTGCGGCTGGCTGGCCGTTTGATCGAGGGGGAGCAGGTCAGTGCCGGCGCCTCCCCGGAATCGACGCCGCTGCTCAGCGACGCCCAGAACTCGACGCAGCCGCCCCTGCCGCTGGCGTCTCCCGCCGCGGCGTCGACGGCATCCGCGGCGCAAGCCGATCCGAACGCCAAGCCGACCGCGAAGCCGACCGCCGAGCCCAAACCGGTGACGGCAGAACGCACCTGGCGTCTGCCCACCTTGAGCGTGTCCGATGCACGCAGGCGGCAGGATCACGCGATCGCGTTTTGGCAGGCTGCCGCGCTGGGCGAGGTACGCAAGCTCGCCCGGCTCTGCGCCGCAGACTCGCCTGTGCACGCTTTGGTACGGCTGTTCGGCGGTGCTGCGCCACTGCTGGCCGCAGGTCTGGGGTCCGCACGACCGCCCGATTCCGTCTCGGCGACGACCCTCAATTACCAGGTGCACGGGCTCTGGGCAACCACTGGGCAGCTGTCCGGTCGTCATGTCGAGCGCGATTACCTTTTGCGGTGGGCCGATGCGGGCAGCGCGCGCCTCGTCGCCGAGATCCTGCCGTTCGCAAACGGCTTCGTCATGCACGATCTGTCCGCGTCGCGGTTGCGTGCGGCCGGCGGACCAGCGTTGTTCACCGGCCTACCCAGCCCGCGGATTCCGACCGACCAGGTCTCGCAGACACTCCTGGACACGATGGCGCCAATGCACGGCATCACACTGCTTGCCCGGAGCCTGGCGTCTTGGTGGCGCATCGGCGACGACGCTCGCGAGCAACTCACCCAGCGGTACCACCCGCGGGTACTGGCTGCAGCCCTTCATCGAGCCACCTGTTATTGGTCCAACTCCGACGCCGGCTACGGCGACGTCTCGCAGCGATACGACTCCGAGGAGGCAGCGATCCGGAAGGCAACCCCGGCATTGCAGCGGCACCTCCAGCTCGACCGTATGCGACCGTGGTGATCGTCGTGACGCGCGAATGAGAGCCGGGCAACATGGGACGGGCAGATATAGCTGAGCGGGTGCGCTCGGCCGCCGCTGCGCTGCTTGCCGAGAAGCAGTTCGTGGCATCGGTCGGTGTACTGCGAGGGCTCGGCTGGCTGAACTCGAACGACTATGAGCGCTGGCGGCATGGCCGCGTCGAATCTCTCGAACGCGTCACGCAAGCCAACCTGGGCAAGATCACCGCAGCGATGCGCGAGTTGCGCAAGTGGGCGAGCGACGCTGGGCTGCGACCTTCCGAGACTGCCTACCTGGCGCGTGGCCGCAACCGGCATCCGCTGCGCTTCTCGGTAGGCGGCGACCCCGAAATTGAGCGCGCGTACCGCACCCACTGGGTGTCTCCGAAGCTGTCGGAAGCCGCGCAGGAGCGTCTTGCCGAGCGCCAGAGCCGGCCTGCGAACCTGCTGGTAATCGTCGCGATTCGAGACTGGATCTGCACTGCGTGTGCCGGCACTGGCGACTTCCTGATCATGGAGGAGCCCGGCCCACTCTGTCTGGACTGCGCCGACCTCGGCCAGCTCGAATTTCTCCCATCGGGTGACGCGGCGCTGACCCGCCGCGCGAGGCGGGCCAGCACGCTGTCGGCCGTGGTCCTCCAGTGGAGCCGGGCACGCAAGCGCTACGAGCGACAGGGAATCCTTGCCGAACCCACCGCGATTGAGCAGGCGGAGGTTTCCTGCCTTGCCGACGCCGACGTTCGTGCCCGCCGCCGCTTCCGCGACGAGGCGCGCAGGGCCGAACTGGACGAGACCCACCTGGCCGAATTCGCGGGGGTGATCCGCGATCTGTTCCCCTCCTGCCCAGCCGATCGCGTCGATGAGATCGCCCGATATACGGCCTTGCGTGGCAGTGGCCGGGTCGGTCGCACCGCCGCGGCCCGCAGGCTGGACCCGAACGCCATAACGTTGGCGGTCCGCGCGTCCGCCCGCCACCGCGACTCTCGCTACGACGAGTTGCTGATGTCCGGTCTGCCGCGCGAAGACGCTCGGGCGACTGTTCGCGACGACGTGGAGAGGGTGCTCAAGAGCTGGCGTGGTTGATGAGTACGGACCACCAACGTCGCGACGCGATCGGGGCGCTGAGCTGACGGCTTCGTGGCTTAGGAGAGGTTGAACAGCGTGGCCCAGTCATCGGGCCAGACCTGCCCCGGCTCCGTGGTCAGGTGACCGGGGCGGCAGGCGGCTTGGAACCGCTTGACCGCCTCAGTGGTCGGCCCACCAAGCTGTCCGTTGCCTGCGGTGTCGAAGACGCCGTCGGCCCACCGGTCGCTCGGGCCGCTGTGGCCAGGCACGAACCCGCAGGCGATCAGGCGCTGCTGGATCATTTTCACGTAGGTCCGTTCGTCGGCGGTGGCGCCGCCGTGTGACTGCGCGGGACCGTTGATGTTGCCGAAATGGTCGCCGGGACCGAATCGGAGCTTCGGACCAGGCCACCGTTCGCCTTGCCACATCTTCGGGGCGTGCTGCGTGTGCGGCGGGTGGTGCGGGGGCATGGGTGCGGGGTGGTGGAAGTGGCCGGATGCCTGCATCTGCGACCACGGAATGCCGGGGAGCTTGACGACGATGTTCTCGTCGGCGCCGAACACAACATTCCCCTGTCCGTCCGTGTGCTTGTACCAACGGTTTCTGTTCTGCACCACGTTCAGACCGTTGTCCTGCGCGACCTTCAGCATTCTCGCCGCGTACTCGGTCTGAGAGATGTCGCCAAAGTTGAGGCCGGACGCCGCCGAGGACATCGGCAACCAGGTGAAGTCGATCAGATCACGATGCCGCATCTCCAGCAGTGCCTTGAGCCCCGCGTACAGGCCCACCGGTCGTCCGATGGCTTCTTTGTAGCTGGTCAGGAAGTCCGCGACCGCGCCGAACTTCGACGGATCGTCGCCGGGCTCCCAGCTGAGCGTCACGCCTGCGCCGTCGGCGAGGCCTCGCGACGCCCAGAAGTCCCGGTCGGCGGCGCCGTGTTCTTTGCCCGGGCGCGCACCGCCCTCGCGAGTGTTTTCCGCCAGTTCGAAGTTGGCCAGGAAGTCCACCCCGTGACGGACCGCGTCGGCTATCTCGCCCGGCTGGGTGCACTTGGAGTTGAGCGCGCCGCCGACGCCGGCCGAGTAACGGCTGACGAACCCCGCGCCGTTCCTGGCGATACCGGCGTAGCCGTCGCTGTCCGGCATGGATGCGAAGTCAATGCCTCGCATCTTCACGGCAATGGTCATCCCTGCCCCCTACCCGTCTGGATATGCATGGCTTTGAGATGCGTGCGGCTATCCCGCTTCGATGGCGGCCTTGATTCTCACTGCGCCCTGCCCGTAACGCGTGCGACGCGACCTCACCGTAGGCGGACCCGGCGCCCTTGTCACTGCCTCGCGCGGTTGGGGGCGAACATCACGCCTGCCAGCGGGCGTGCGAGCCATCCCAGTCCGTCAGACGCCACAGCATCG
>DAITQD010000013.1:22463-25373 GCA_036833255.1 Jatrophihabitantaceae bacterium | reverse complement strand
CGAGAACCCGCGTTGGCCGACCCTCGGCGTGAAGCTTTCGGCGCGTGAGCAGATCACCACCGCCTACCCCGGCGCGTGATCCACGGCCCGCCGGGGGTTCGGCGCAGGCGGCCAAGTGACCTCGCGCGACGGTCTCAACCGGAGTCGGGCAACTCGTCGGGGTACGTGACGTCGATTTCGACGATGTCCTTGGTGAAGTCACGCCGGTTGTTCGTGATGAACCGATCCGCGCCGGCGAGTACGGCCGTCGCCAGGTGCACGGCATCGACGGTCTTGAGCGCATAGCGGGCGGCGAGTTCAACCGCAACCTCGCTCAGAGCGTTGTTCACCGGCCGAAGGTCGAGTCGGCCGAGGAGTCTTCGTAGGTCGGCGACCTCCTCGGCTGCCCCGAGCCGCGTTGGCTTGATCAGCACCTCGGGTACCAGGAGCATCGATCCCAATCCGACAGTGTCGGAGTCGGATGCGGTGAACAGCTTGCGTATCCGGACGCCCATCGGATGGTCCCTGATGATGGCGTAGATCAACACGTCCGCGTCGAACGCATCCATGCTCAGCGCGCGTCACGTTCCTCGCGTAGCTCACGAATCCACAGTTCGCCCAGTTCCGGCGACAGCGTGCCAGACAGCGCCAGAGGTTCGTGACGCGCTGCCTCCAGTTCACGACCTAACTGCTCAGCGCGTTCGATCGCGGCGGCGGCAGAGGCTCGTCGCACTCGAACGTTGCGCGGCGAAAGCACTATGGCGACAGCTTTGCCGTGGCGGCTGATCGTCACCTCCTCGCCGGCCTCGACGCGGTCGAGGATCTCGGGCAGCCGGGCGCGGGCCTCGCTGGCAGTCATCTCACTCATCTACTAAACGTACAGCGCTGTACGTCGACGTACAATTCCGCCGAGTCCCAGGTTTGCCCCTTTGCTTCGGCTGGCCGATACTGGCCCGGTCATTGCACTGAGCCGTCGTCAACCTGTTGAGCGTGTGTCGAAATGGGCGGCCACTGGGCTGGTTGCCAGGTCGACGCGCGCTGGATTGCGACGGCTCGGTATGCGCATCCGCTCGGCAGGGCTACTCGTAGTCCTCGCTTCGTTGCTCGTCGCCGGGTGTACCAAAACCGGAACAGGCTCGGCCAAGAGCGGAACAGGGTCACAACATCCGTCGGCAGGTGCATCCAGCCCAGCGACTGTCGCCCGGCCCACGGCCTGGCAGCGGGTACTTGCCGAGATCGGTCCGGACGGGCAGATCAGCACAGCGACCGCGCTTCGTGCTTTCGCGCTGGCGTTCGGTCCGCTGCCCGGGGTGACTGTGCCTGGCGGCGAGGTGGGCGTGATCCGCTCCGGCAGCGGCGCGCTGCGCTGGCTGGTCAACCACTGGACTGAGATCACCGCGGCGCAGCGTTCGGCGGCCATCCGGCTGGTGCCGGAACTGGTCGGGCTGGCCAGTGGGCCGGCACCGAGCGCGAGCGTGGGTTCATCCCTGGTCGCTGCGGCCCCTACCCACCCAGCGTCGTACTACACCGCGATCGCGAAGAGTACGGCCGCCGAGATCACGAAGCACGTGGACGTCGTGCTCGGACTGGACCTCAAAGCCTCCGAGGCTGCGGTGCAGCCAACGTCCGCCGCCGAAACGGAAGTCTCGAACGCCGCAGGAGGGTTTCGGGGCGGAGCGGCGGCCAGGTGCGTGATCAAGATTTCAGCCGCGGGCGCTGCCTATCCCCCGGACGACTTTCAGAACCTGATTGCCCACGAGGTCTGGCACTGCTTCCAGGGTCAAGTCCTCGGCGTGGACGCCTACTGGTCTCGCCAATCCTGGATCGTGGAGGGCGAGGCGGAATGGGTCGGCGACACTCTCGCGCCGGGGTCGCGGCCCGACACCCAGTGGACGCCCTACGTCCTCGAGCCGGGCGCACGGCTCTTCTCCCGTTCCTATGACGCCATTGGCTTCTACTCCCACCTGGATGAGGCTCAGCTGGATACCTGGCATCGCCTGATCCCGGTCTTGGACGCGAGCGCGGACAACGTGGCGGCATTCGATGCCGCAGGGGCGGTGTCGGATGCCTTCCTCGATTCGTGGGCGTCGGGTTACTTCCGCGAGCCGCTCTACGGCAAGGCCTGGGCCATGACGGGTCCCGGGCTGCCAGCTGAGACGGTCCCGGTGCGCCCCGTCCTCACGGTCGCGGACGGCAAGGTGAGCACCTATTCGGCGCCTCCGTTCGCGAACGCGGTCTTCGCGCTCTCCTCGACGGCCGATGTGCTGGTGTTCGCCGCCACCGGGCACGTGCGACTTGCTGACACCGCCAACAAGCAGGAGTACGTCATCAGCGGCGCCAGCATGTTCTGCACGAAGAGCGGTGGCTGCGAATGTCCGCCCGGCACCAGCTTCGCAGGCGTCCCCCCGAATCCGCTGTCGCCCGAGTCCGCGCTCGCCGCGTCGAGCGGGGCCGACGCGACAAGCGGCACGGCCACCGGAATACCGCTCGACGAGTTCTGCAAGGGCGGGGGAAAGGGCGCGGCCTGGCATTTCGACGCGCCCTCGCGCTACTCGGGCGGCGCGGCGCACACCGTCGTCGACGCCTACACCTGTGGGAGCTTGCGCGGTCCGTGGCACGCGACGTTGCACGTGACCCACGCGCCGGCAACGTCAAGCGACCCGCCTCTCGACCGGAAGGTGAAGTTCAGTTGGAGCTTCGACCGCGACGGTAACGCCGTGCCGACGATCGGCCCGTATGGCGACACGGTCTTCGGCCGAGCCCACACGATCATCTACTTCCCGCATATCCACCTCGACCCGGCCAAGGCCACCATCACCGTCGTCAGCATGCAGGGCAGCGAAGACGGCGGCCCGCACGTGAACGTCACCTACCAACTCGACCGGATAGGCGAAGCCGTCCCCGTGCAGGTGGGCAAGCCGCCCGAGTGCT
>DAITQD010000013.1:20229-22363 GCA_036833255.1 Jatrophihabitantaceae bacterium | reverse complement strand
CCCGGCGCCGACCTGGCGCAGCAGGCGCGCGACGACGGTGAGCGTCCAGCCGGTGTCGGTGTAGTCGTCGACGAGCAGGACGGAACGGCCGGCGAGCTCGGCAGCGAGGTCGCCCGGAACGGCGTAGCAGCCCCAGATATCGCGCAGCCGCATCGCGCTGTTGGAGCGGCCCTTCGAGGACGGGCCGGTGTGCGGCACCTGGCCGAGGTGTTCCAGGCGCCCGATCGCGGCGAGCCGAGCGGCCAGGTCGGCGACGAGCAGCGGGCGCCGCGCCGAACCGATGTGTACGACCACTTCCGGGCGCTGCGCCCAGCCCCACGTCGCGAGCACCTCCACGGCGGCGGCGACCACATCGTCGGGCACGGCGGCGTCCGGTGCGTCCGCGGACAGGACGGCCCGCACCCGCTGGCCGTAGCCGAGGTCGGTGAAGCGCGCAACCGCCCGGCCGGGCTCGGCGACGTCGCCTGCGACGATCTTGCCGCGGACCTCGATGCCGAGGCCCGGCATCGCCGTCGGCCACTGCCGCCGCGGATCGAACGGCACGCCGGGCCGATGCAGCGTGGCCGCGGCAGCCGCAACGGTCTGCTCGCTGGTGGCGGCCACGAGCGTGAGCCCGCCGCAGTTGTCGCAGCGGCCGCAGTCGCTCGGGTGCGGATCGTCGAGTTGCTCACGCAGGTAGCGCATCCGGCAGGCTCCGGTGGACAGGTAGGCGCGCATCGCCTGCTGTTCGTGACGGCGCACCTGCGCGACCTTCGCGTAGCGCTCGGCGTCGTAGCGCCACGGCTGACCGGTCGCGACCCAGCCGCCGCGGACGCGGCGCACCGCGCCGTCGACGTCGAGCACCTTCAGCATCGCCTCGAGCCGCGAGCGCGACAGCTCGACCCGCGTCTCCAGCAGGGCCGTACTCATCGGGGCGCCGGCGTCGGAGCTGAGTGCGCCCAATGCCGCGCGGACCTGATCCTCGCGGGGGAAACCGACCGACGCGAAGTAGTCCCAGATGGCTTGGTCTTCGCTGCCGGGCAGCAGGATCACCTGCGCGCGGTCGACGCCACGGCCGGCGCGGCCCACCTGCTGGTAGTACGCGATGGGGGATTGCGGCGCGCCGAAGTGGATCACGAAGCCGAGGTCGGGTTTGTCGAAGCCCATGCCGAGCGCCGACGTCGCGACCAGCGCCTTGACCCGGTTGTGGATCAGGTCGTCCTCGGCGGCCAGGCGCTCGGTCTGTTCGGTCTGGCCGGAGTAGGCGGCGACGGCGAGGCCACGCTCGCGCAGGTAGTCGGCGACCTCCTGGGATCCCGCGACGGTGAGCGTGTAGATGATGCCCGAGCCGGGCAGCCCGTCGAGATGCTCGGCCAGCCAGGCGAGCCGATGGGCGGTCGAGGGCAGCGCCAGCACCCCGAGGTGCAGCGATTCGCGATCGAGGCTGCCGCGCAGGACGAGCACGTTGTCGCCGTCGCGGCCCAGACCGAGGACATCGGCGACATCGTCGACGACCCTGCTGTTCGCGGTGGCGGTGGTTGCCAGCACCGGGATACCGGCGGGCAGCTCGGGCAGCAGCGTGCGCAGCCGGCGGAAGTCCGGACGGAAGTCGTGGCCCCAGTCGCTGATGCAGTGCGCTTCGTCGACCACCAGCAGGCCACAGGTCGCGGCGAGCTGGGGCAGCACGTGGTCGCGGAAGTCGGGGTTGTTCAGCCGCTCGGGCGACAGCAGTAGCACGTCGACGTCGCCGCGGTTCACCGCCGCATACGTGCGGCTCCACTCTTCGACGTTGGTCGAGTTGATCGTGGCGGCGTGGATGCCCGCGCGTTCGGCCGCGGCGATCTGGTTGCGCATGAGTGCGAGCAGCGGCGACACGATGACGGTCGGGCCGGCGCCCGCCGCCCGCAGTAGCGCGGTGGCGACGAAATACACCGCCGACTTGCCCCAGCCGGTGCGCTGCACGACCAGGGCCCGGCGCCGATCGGTGACCAATGCCTCGATGGCCGTCCATTGGTCCTCGCGCAGTGCCGCGTCCGGGCCGGCGAGGGCACGCAGGTGCGTCTCGGCCTGCGCCCGCAGCGCCGTGCGGTCGATCAGTTCGGTCACGCTGTCCTGTCTAGCAGCCGGCGCCGACACCCCGGATCGGCGTGATCAA
>DAITQD010000013.1:5738-20129 GCA_036833255.1 Jatrophihabitantaceae bacterium | reverse complement strand
GGTCACGCTGTCCTGTCTAGCAGCCGGCGCCGACACCCCGGATCGGCGTGATCAATCCACCGTCAGCCACCGTGGTTGAGCATGCACCCGGCGCGGTGCCGTGATCAACACGCCGTCAGTGTGGCTGCAGACATGCTGACGGGCTGTCGATCACCGGAGCCCTCAGTTGATCTGGCGCTCCTGGCCGGCCCAGAACGGCTCGCGCAGCTTGAACTTCTGCAGCTTGCCGGTGGCCGTGCGCGCCAATGACTCGACGAACTCGATGCGCTTGGGGCACTTGTAGCCGGCCAGCGACGCTCGGCAGTGCGCGATCAGGTCCTCGGCGCTGACGTCGGACCCGTCGGTGACGACCAGGCCGGTGACCAGTTCGCCCCACTTCTCGTCGGGGATGCCGATGACGGCCACCTCGCGCACGGCAGGATGCGAGGTCAGCACGTCCTCGACCTCGATGGAGGACACGTTCTCACCGCCGGTGATGATCACGTCCTTCTTGCGGTCGGAGATGACGAGGTAGCCGTCGTCGTCGAGGTAGCCGCCGTCGCCGGTGTGGAACCAGTTGCCGGCTGTGCTTGCCAAGGCGCCTGGACCTACGGTCGGCGCACCGCGTGCAGGGCGGATCGCTTCGGCAGTGGCGTCGGGCTGCTCCCAGTAGCCGTCGAGGTTGTGGTTGGACGCGGTGATGACCTCGCTGTCGACGTCGACCTCGACCCGCACACCGAGGGCTGGCGCTCCCGCACGGCCCAGGCGCCGCGCCTGCTCGTTGGTCGGGAGGTCGTCCCACTCGGCGCGCATCCGATTGACGGTGACGATCGGCGAGGTCTCGGTGAGGCCGTAGATCTGGCAGAACTCCCAGCCCAGGTCGGTGATCACCCGCTCGATGGTGCTCGTCGGCGGCGGCGCGCCGGCCACCACGATGCGCACCGTGTCGCGGCCGGGGATCGGGCCGTCCCAGTCGGCCGCGGCGTCCAGCGCCGCGTTGACGACCGCCGGTGCCGCGCACATCAGCGTGACGCCGTGCGCCTGGATTCGGCGCAGGATCTCGGCACCGTCGACCTGGCGCAGCACGATGTGCTTGCCGCCGACACCGGTGATGCCGTACGGCATGCCCCACCCGTTGGCGTGGAACATGGGCAGGGTGTGCAGCAGGACGTCGCGGTCGCTGATCGTCTCGTGCAGGCCGAACACGGTCGCATTCAGCCACAGGTTGCGATGGGTGAGTTGCACGCCCTTCGGTCGCGCCGTCGTCCCCGACGTGTAGTTGATCGTCGCCGTTGCGTTCTCGTCCGCCGAGTCCCACCCGCGCGGCTCGGTGTCGCGCAGGAACATCGAGTCGTCGTCGCCGAGCAGGAACTTGTGCGGCACGTCGAGCGAGTCGAGGACGTCCTTCACCGCCGGGTCCGCGAAGACCACCTCGGCGCCGGAATGGCCGACGATGTACTCGATCTCGGCCGGCGCGAGGCGGAAGTTGATCGGCACGAGAATCCGTCCCCACCCGGAGACGCCGAAGAACGAGGTCAGCAGTCGCGCGGAGTTCTGCGAGATCACCGCGACCCGGCCGCCGACCGGCACGCCGAGTTGATCGAGCCGCGCCGCCTGGGCGCGGGCGAGCGCGGCCATCTCGCGGTAAGTCAGCTCGCCCAGGCTGCGGGCCGGCTGGTCGGGTTCGTCGACGACTCCGACCCGGTCGGGGTAGACCTGTTCGGCCCGGTCCAGGAAGTCACGAACGTTCAGCGGGTAGAACACAGCACACCTCCGAGTGACCCAGAAGTCGACGAGACTCGATTACAGCGAAGCGCAGGCGCCATCATCACACCCACACGGGGGTATCCGACAGCCGGCGACGCCCGGCCGACCAGGGGTGGTGCCGGACGCGCGACGTCGGCAGCATGAGGACTGCCCCTGTGAGGAGGCCCATGTCCGACGTCGACAGCGGCGCGGTACCCGTCGCGGCGGCCTTCGCCCCCGACCGAGGCTCGGTCTGGTGGTCACCGGCGGTGCTGCTGTTCGCTACCGCCTTCGGGACCAACGTGTCCACCCCGCTGCTGCTCGTCTACCGGGACCGGCTGGACCTGTCGCCAACCGTCGTGACCGCGATCTTCGGCGTCTACGCGCTCGGTCTCGCACCGTCCTTGCTCCTCGGCGGGCCTGCGTCGGACCGGTTCGGTCGCACGCGGTTGCTGCTGCCCGCGATCGTCCTGACCGGCGTCGCCTCGCTGCTCTTCCTGCCGGGGGCGAACTCGGTCCCGATGCTGTTCGCGGCGCGCTTCGCGCAGGGACTCGCGTCCGGCGTGGCCTTCAGTGTCGGCAGCGCCTGGTTGCAGGACCTGGTCGGGACGGCACACGCCTCGCGAGCGGCGCGGCGGGCCTCCTTGGCGCTGACCCTCGGATTCTGTCTCGGTCCGCTCTGCTCGGGCTTGTTGGCACAGTACGGACCACACCCGCTTACCGTGCCGTATCTGCTGCATGTCCTGCTGGTGGCAGTGATGCTGGGCATCGCGATCGCGGTGGCTCGCCACGGTGTCTGGTCCGCGGGGCGCACGGGCTCGCAGGGCACCAGCCTGCTGCCGCGCACCGGACTGCACGCCGGCGCGCGGCACGTCTTCCGGCACACGTTGATCCCTACCGCGATCTGCGTCTACGCCTTCCCGTCCGTCGGGGTCGCCGTGTTGCCGCTCGTGCTACGACACCAGCCGCACGTGGTCGCGTTCACCGGGATTCTCGCATCGGTGACGCTAGGTGCGGGAGCCGTCGTGCAACCGGTCGCGCATCGCCTCGGCAGGCTTGGGGGGTCGGTGGGCGCCGGCTTGGGGGCGATCGGTTACGCGCTCGGCGTCGCGGGCGCCCTTGCCGAGTCGGGACCGTTGGTGTTCACCGCGGGTGCGTTGCTCGGTGCAGGTAGTGGGCTGTGCCTCAACGCCGGGTTGATCCTGGTGCAGGAGCTGTCCACCCCGGCCACCCGGGGCGCATGCAACGGACTGTTCTACACCTGGGCATACGTCGGTTTCGCGGCGCCGCTCCTGGCGACCACATTCGTCACCGTCGATGATCTCGCGGCACCGCTCGGCACGCTCGCCGTACTTGCCGCAGCGACGTCGGCGTGGCTGCTGTCGAGCGTGCGCCCGCTTCCCAACCCTCGAGGATCGGGGGGAAACTGATCGCATGGCCGCCTACGAGAACATCCAGGTAGAACGCTGCGGTGACTTCACGACCGTGACGATGAACAATCCGGCGAAGCGCAATGCGCTGTCCCTCGCGCACATGAGCGAGCTCATCGCGGCGTTCACCGAAGTTGGCGAGAGCGACGCTCTCGGCGTCGTGCTCGCGGCCAACGGCCCGGTGTTCTGCGCCGGCCACGACTTTGCCGACGTCGTCGACCACGACCATGCCGCGGTGCGCGACCTACTGATGGCTTGCACGCGGCTGATGACGCTGCTCCAGGAGATTCCGCAGCCCGTGGTCGCGCGCGTGCATGCCCTCGCCACCGCGGCGGGTTGCCAGCTCGTGGCCAGCGCGGACCTCGCCGTCGCCGCCGAGTCGGCACACTTCTGCCTGCCCGGCGGCAAGGGCGGTTGGTTCTGCCACACCCCGGCGGTGGCCGTGGCGCGCAACGTCGGACGCAAGCGGGCGTTGGAGATGGCGATGTCCGGTGACGTCATCGACGCGCGCACGGCGGCCGATTGGGGCCTGGTCAACCGGGTGGTCCCCGACGAGCAGCTCGACTCGGCAGTGCAGGACATGCTCGAACGGGTGACCCGTGGCAGCGCCGAGAGTAAGGGGCTCGGCAAGCAGGCGTTCTACGCCCAGATCGACCTCGACCAGCCCAAGGCCTACGCCTACGCCGTCGAGGTCATGGCCGCGGCGAGTCAGCTGCCCGACGCTGCCGAAGGGATGCACGCATTCCTCGCCAAGCGCAAGCCGGAGTGGCGGCGCGGGCGCTGAGGTTAGCGCGGCCGGTACACGTCGGCCCGGTGGTCAATGTGCACGACCAGGACGGCGTGAGCGGCCTCGTCGATGCGGATGATCACTCGGTAGTCACCCCGCCGGGCGGTGCGAAATGCCGCAAGCTCGTTGGTGAGCGGTTCGCTCAACCGGGCGGGGTTCTCGGCGAGTGGGCCGGTGATGAACTCGATGATCGCGACGGCGACTTTGCCGGGCAGCCGGTGCAGGCCGCGCCGAGCTTCGCCAGCGAGTTCGGCGCTGTACGGGCCGGGCTCGGTCACTGTGGCGGCAGACCGAACTCAGTACGTAGATCCTGGCCGCTGGTGGTCTCGCCGGTGGCGTACTCCCGTTCCGCGGCGGCGATCGACTCCCGGATGCCGGGCTTGGACAGCCAGTACAGAGTCTCGTGCAGCGATTCCAGGTCATCGGCGGACATGAGCACCGCTGCGGCGCGTCCGTGCCGGGTGATGGTGATGATCTCGTGGGTCGATTCGGCTTCGTCGACCAAGCCGGAGAGCTTGTCCTTGGCCTCACCCAGAGGTACGGTTTTCATGGCTCCAGACTAGCCGGTGTTTTGGCCGGCGACTAGCCTTAGTTTTAGCCGATAAAATCGTCCTCGTCCTCGGCGGGTCGGGCCACAGCTCGTGCAGCCCGGCGAAGGACAGCACTCCCCGTCGTCGGGATGGTTCGCACCGGACGCGGTGTGTCACCGTGACCGATGTGGCAAGGCCGCCGCCTTTCTCGCCGCCTTCGCAGCCTTCGCTTCGGTCTTGGCCCTAGCCAGCTTCGCCGAGGACGTCACCCAGGTGAGCGTTCTCCTCCTGGCTGCCTTCGCGCTGGTGGTGGCCTTGGCGGCCGTCGCGGCCGTGGCCACCCTCGCGTCGGTGGTCAGCTCGATGCGCTTGTTGCGCGCCGGATCCAACACCGCGTCGGCAACCAGACCGGCACCGATACCCAGCATCCAGACGTCCTTGGCGATCGCCATGCCCTGCTGGGTCGGCCGAGGGCTGCCCTCCTCGTGCATCCCGGGCGTGCGCCACCACATGCCGAGCAGGCTGCCGGAGAAGCCGACCAGCGCCAGTCCGGCCAGGCCGGCCGGCACCACAGGCAACAGCAGCCCGGCACCAAGGACAATCTCACTGGCGGCCACCGCCTTGAGCAACGGCTTCGGCGGGATCTTGTCGAGGACCGGGTACGCGCCCGACGCCATCGCGTGGAGCGCTTTGGCGGTGTCGTCGTTGCCGCCGAGCTTGCCGATTCCCGAGTTGAGGATGAACGCGCCGGTGACGATGCGCCCGGGTGCGCGGCGCAGCTTGGCTGACAGGCTCATGTCGTCTCCTCAGGGATATCGGCGAGCGGCCCGACGAGCGGGCCAGCCTCTCTACAGGCTCATACCCACGACGGTAGCCACATATGCGCGTGCCATGTGTCGTAGGTCAGCAGGCCGGCAGTGAAGATCGGCCACATCCACACGAAGTCGGCCACCACCAGCCCGAGGTAGGCGCAGATCCCGGCGATGCCCCACTGCCTGCGACGGTGACTTCGCCCGTCGCGGATCGGGTCCCCGGTGCGCCGCAAAGCCGGACCCAGCATGACGCCCAGCGCGAGGGTCACCGCGATGATCAGGAACGGGACGAGCGGTGCCATGTAGAAAAGGAACTTCGTCCGCTTGGCGTCCGGGAACCACACGGCCCAGCCGGCGATGAAGGCGACCCACACCGCGCCCGCCCGCCAGTCGCGGGTGGTGAACCAGTGCCACGCCAGCCAGAGCAGCGCCGGCACGAACGCCCACCACATCAGCGGCGTGCCGATCAACAGGATCTCGCGCGCGCAAGTCGACGACCCGCACGACCTCGACGAGCCGTCGTAGGAGAAGTCCACCGGCCGGCCAAGGACGAGCCAACTCCATTGGCTCGACTGGTACGGGTGCCCGCTGTGCAGCCCCTCGTGGAAGCGATAGGCCTGCAGCGTGTACGAGCCGAGCGAGCGGATCGGCCCGGGCACCCAGGCCCAGCTGAACGGCAGGTGCACGCCGAGGGGAAGACGGAGCTGCGTCGAGGGACTGTGAATGTCGGCGTAGTGGCGGCCCCAACTGTTCTCGCCGGTGAACCAGCCGAGATAGCTGAGCAGGTAGACGGCCGCGGGGGTAACGAGCAAAGACCCCGGGGCAGGCAGCACCGAGCGACGCAAGGCGTTGCGGGTGGGCCGCAGGACGCCGGCAGACTTCAGCGCGGCGCGGTCCCACACCAGGCTGAGCAGGACGAAGAGCACGAAGTAAGACAGGGCCGACCACTTCACCGCGCAGGCGGCCCCGAACATGACGCCGGCGAGCACCCGCCACGGGCGTGGGCCGAGTGTCGGCGCGCCGGCGCTCAGCTTGGCACCGTCGGCGATCAGCCTGGCCAGCCGGGCGCGGACTCGGTCGCGGTCGAGCACGAGTGCGCCGAAGCCGGCAAGTACGAAGGTCTGCAGGAAGATGTCGAGCAACGCAGTGCGGGACAGCACCAGCGACATCCCATCGAGTGCGAGCAGCGCACCGGCGATGGCGCCGAACAAGTTGGAGCGCAGCATCCGCCGCGTGATGCGCGTGATCATGATGACCGACAGCACGCCCGCGACGGCCGGTGCGACGCGCCAGCCGAACGCGTCCAGGTGCTGCGGGCTGTGCCAGAAATGCGACGAGAGCCCGATCAGCCACTTCCCGAGCGGAGGATGCACGATGAACATGTAGCCGCGGTTGTCCTCGTAGCCGTAGCGCAGCAGCTCCTTCGCCTCGGTGGCGTAGTACACCTCGTCGAAGTTCTTGCCGTGCGGATAGCCGACCGCCCAGAACCGGGTGAAGCCGGCCAGGACCGTGACCAGTGCGGTGACGAGCCACCCCACCCACGGATGCGGGTCACGCCACGGCGCGAGCGCGGCCGGGACGGGACGCGACGGCTGTGGCGGCTCGACGGCGTCGCCGGTGGCGATCGCCGGAGCCTCCAGTGTGGCCGTCACGCCGCCGATCTTAGAGATCGCGCTGCGAATAGGGTCGGCGCATGGCGGATTCCGAGGAAACCGGCCGGCTCATCCTTGCCGGTGCGCCACTCGGCCAGCCTGGCGACGCGTCCGCGCGGCTGCGCACGGCGCTGGCGACGGTGGGGGTCATCGCCGCCGAGGACACCCGCCGCCTGCGCAGGCTGTGCCAGGACCTGGACGTGCAGCCCACCGGCCGCGTCGTCTCGTTCTTCGAGGCGAACGAAGCATCGCGCGTGCCCGGACTGCTCGACGCGCTGCGCGCGGGCGAGGATGTGCTGGTGGTGACCGACGCGGGCATGCCGTCGGTGTCCGACCCCGGCTACCGACTGGTCGCGGCGGCGGTGGCGGCTGGACTGCCGGTGACCTCGCTGCCCGGTCCCTCTGCAGTCACGACAGCGCTGGCGGTGTCGGGGATGCCGGTCGACCGGTTCTGCTTCGAGGGCTTCCTGCCGCGCAAGGCGGGCGAGCGGCGCCGGGCCCTGGACGCATTGGCCGCCGAGCCGCGCACGATGGTGTTCTTCGAGGCGCCGCACCGGCTGGCCGCCGCGCTGGGCGATCTCGCCGCTGCCTTCGGCGCCGATCGGCGGGCCGCCGTCTGCCGCGAGCTCACCAAGACCTATGAAGAGGTGCGTCGCGGCGGGCTGGGCGAGCTTGCCGAGTGGGCCGCGGGGGACGTGCGCGGCGAGATCACACTCGTCGTCGCAGGCGCGGGCGCTGGTGCGCAGGACGTGACGGCGGCCGACCTGGTTGCGGAGGTCGCCGCCCGCGAGGCGGCCGGGCAGGTGCGCAAGGACGCGATCGCCGAGGTGGCCCGCGCCCGACGGGTGCCCAAGCGTGCGGTGTTCGACGCGGTCGTCGCCGCCAAGACCGCGCCACGAAATCGAGCGGCGGGCTCACTAGGCTGAGTGCGTGAATGAGCACATCCTGACCGCGGTCGCGTGGCCGTACGCCAACGGGCCGCGGCACATCGGCCATGTCGCCGGCTTCGGCGTCCCGTCCGACATCTTCAGCCGCTACCAGCGGATGGCCGGCAACAAGGTGCTCATGGTCAGCGGGACCGACGAACACGGCACCCCGATCCAGGTGCAGGCCGACAAGGAGGGCGTCTCGCCGCGCGAGCTCGCCGACCGCAACGCATTGGTCATCGCGAAGGACCTGCAGAACCTCGGCCTGTCCTACGACTTGTTCACCCGCACCACCACCAAGAACCACTACGCCATCGCGCAGGAGCTGTTCCTCGGCCTGCTGAAGAACGGCTACGTCTTCGCCGAGAAGCAGCTCGGCGCGATGAGCCCGTCGACCGGGCGCACGCTGCCGGACCGCTACATCGAGGGCACCTGCCCGATCTGCGGCTATCCGAGCGCGCGCGGCGACCAGTGCGACAACTGCGGCAACCAGCTCGACCCGATCGACTTGATCAATCCGGTGTCGAAGATCGATGGGGAAACGCCGAAGTTCGTCGAGACCGAGCAGATGATGCTCGACCTGCCGGCCTTCGGCGAGGCGCTCGCGGAATGGTTGGGCAAGCAGTCGCACTGGCGGGCCAACGTTGCGAAGTTCAGCCTCAACCTGCTCGACGACCTCAAGCCGCGCTCGTACACGCGCGACCTCGAGTGGGGCATCCCGGTGCCGCTCGATGGCTGGCGCGACCGCAAGGACAAGAGCATCTACGTCTGGTTCGACGCCGTCGTCGGTTACCTGTCCGCCTCCATCGAGTGGGCGCGGCGCTCCGGTGAGCCCGAGGCGTGGCGGGCGTGGTGGCAGAACGACCAAGCCAGGGCGTACTACTTCATGGGCAAGGACAACATCGTCTTTCACGCCGAGATCTGGCCGGCCATGCTCATGGGTTACTCGGGCATCGGCGCGAAGGGCGGCACGCCCGGCTCGCTCGGCGCCCTCGAGCTGCCCTATGAGGTGGTGTCCAGCGAGTTCCTGACGATGGAGGGGCGCAAGTTCTCCTCCTCGCGCAACGTGATCATCTACGTCGGTGACATGCTCTCGCGCTACGACGCGGACGCGCTGCGGTACTACCTCGCGGCCGCGGGTCCGGAGAACCAGGACACCGACTTCACCTGGTCGGAGTTCGTGCGCCGCAACAACGACGAACTGGTGGCCGGCTGGGGCAACCTCGTCAACCGGACGATCTCGATGACTGCCAAGAACCTGGGCTCGATTCCGGGACCGGGCGCACTCACCGACGCCGATCACGCGATGCTGGACACCTCGAAGACGGCATTCGGCAGCGTCGGCGACCTGCTGGCGCGCTCGCGGCAGAAGGCCGCGCTCACCGAGACGATGGGCGTGGTCGGCGCCGCGAACAAATACCTGTCCGACATGGAGCCGTGGAAGCTGCGCGGCACCGACCCCGACCGGATGGCCACTGTGCTGCACGTGGCTCTGCAGGTCGTTGACGATGCCAAGACCCTCCTGACCCCGTTCCTGCCGTCGTCCTCGTCGACGGTGCACGCGCAGCTCGGCGGCCAGGGCGAGTGGGCCGCGATGCCGGAGTTGATCGAAGTTGACGAGGCGACCGCGCCCGGCTCGCCGTCGTACTCGGTGCTGAGCGGTCACTACGACACCGGCGCGCGCTGGGAATCGGCCCCGATCGAGGTCGGCCGGGCGATCGCGCCGCCGACGCCGGTGTTCACCAAGCTCGACCCGTCAGTAGTGGACGAGGAGCTCGCCCGCCTCGAGGGCGCCCAGTGACCGATCGTGCAACTTCTGGCCGTCTGACGCCGCCGAAAGTTGCACGATCGGGGATTTCGGCGCCGGAACCATTGGCCGTCGCGGTGTTCGACGCGCACACGCATCTGGATGCGATGGCACAGCGCGCCGGTCTGGACGCCTCGCCCGAATTCGTCGCCGGGGTGATGGCGGCTGCTGCCGCGGTCGGTGTGGTGCGGGCGATCACGGTGGGCGACACGCTCGACGCGTCGCGGTGGTGCGTCGCAGCAGCCCACGAACACCCGGACGTGTATGCGGCGGTGGCAGTCCATCCGACCGAGGTCGCCGGGCTGAGCGAGGACGACTACGCCGAACTCGAACGCCTCGCCGCCGACCCGCGGGTGGTCGCGGTCGGAGAGACCGGCCTGGACTACTTCTGGGACCGCACTGTGCCCGCGGCTCAGCAACATCATTTCCGCCGGCACATCGACTTGGCCAAGCGCGTGGGCAAGCCGTTGATGATCCACGATAGGGACGCCCACGCTGACGTGCTGCGCATCCTGCGGGAGGAGGGCGCACCTGCGTCGGTCGTCTTCCACGCCTTCTCGGGGGACGCGGCGATGGCCCGGGAGTGCGTCGCGGCCGGGTACGTCCTGTCCTTCCCGGGGGTCGTCACGTTCGGAAATGCGCCGGGCCTGCGCGAGGCGGCCGCCGTCGTGCCGCTCGAGCACCTTCTCGTCGAGACCGACGCCCCGTTCCTGACGCCGCACCCGCTGCGGGGCCGTCCCAACGCGCCGCACCTGTTGCCGCTGACCGTCCGCGGCCTGGCCGCGGCGGCCGGGCACGACGTGGACGAGTTGTGCAGCGCCATCGCCGAAAACGGCGCCCGCGTCTTCGGCCTGCCGACGGCCTGATCGGCGCCGCCAGGAGGGTCGGCCTGGGCCAGGAACGTGCCCGATTTGCCGGAATTCCGGGAAACGTGGCAGCGTTCACAGAAGCGCTTGCAATTGCATGCACTCGATGGCGATCAGATCCCGCCCGCCGGCCCCTACTGACTCGGGTCCCGGCCGGCGACCCTGCACCGGACGCCCTGGAATCCCTGACCTGCACGCATGTGGGCTGATCTTGCCCGAGCGACCGAACCGGTCGCCGATCCGCCGAAGGTCGCTAACAATCCAGGACGTCGACCCACGGTTGAGGTGCCCGCACAACGGGTCAACGGGCCTGGCCGGTTTGGTCGAGGCCCCGAGTCGTGGTTACCGTTCCGTGACCAAATGAACACGCGAAGAGTGCAACAAACGATCGGAGTCACAATGCGTCGCAGCGTCAAGTACGGCCTCTACGGTGCTGTGCTGGCTGGTCTCGTGGGCGGCACTGCCGCCTTCGCGACAGCCGCAACCGCGAAGACCGTCACCTTGGTGGTCGACGGACAAACAAAGACCATCCACACCTCGGCGAGTGACGTCAACGGTGCGCTCGGCGACGCGGGATACCACGTCGGCGGCCACGACCTGGTCGCTCCGGCAGTTGATTCGAAGATCGACAAGATTAGCAAGATCGTCCTCAAGCGGGGACGTCTGCTTCACCTCAATATCGACGGCAAGAAGAAGGACGTCTGGACCTCGGCGCCGACCGTTGCCGACGCGTTGGCCCAGCTGGGCTACCCGACGTCGGACTTCGTGTCGGTCTCGCGTTCCAAACGCCTGCCACTCGGGGCAAGCGCGATCGACGTGCGCGCCCCGAAGAGGGTCCTGATCGTCCACGACGGCAAGAAGAAGGTCGTTACGACGACCGACGCGAAGGTCGGCCAGCTGTTGAGCGACCTCGGCGTCAGGGTCGGCGACATGGACCGGGTCACCCCGGCCGGCAGTCACGCGATCAAGAATCGTCAGCACATCGTCGTGCAGCGCGTCATCAAGAAGCGCGTGACGGTGCGCGAGACGCTGGACTACGCGGTGACCACGCGCAATGACCCGTCGACGTACCAGGGCGAGACGAGCGTGATCACGCCTGGCGTCGAGGGTTCGGCCAACATGACCTACGACTACAGCTACGCCGACGGCCGGCGCACCGGGCGCAAGCTCGTCAGCAAACGGGTCCTGACCCAGCCGAGAACGCAGGTCGAGAAGGTCGGCACCAAGGCTCGCCCGGTGGCGCCCGCACCGCCGGCGTCCGGCAGCGGCGGTCTGAACTGGGACGGCGTCGCGGCATGCGAGTCAGGCGGCAACTGGGCCATCAACAGCGGAAATGGTTTCTACGGTGGCCTGCAGTTCGACTCCGGCACCTGGCTGTCCAACGGCGGCGGAGCATATGCGTCGCGCGCCGACCTGGCCAGCAGGGCGGAGCAGATCGCCGTGGCGACCCTGCTCTATAACGCCCGCGGGTCCAGCCCGTGGCCGGTGTGTGGCGCCAACCTCTAAGCCACGCCAGTAGTTCCCGAAGCCCGGCTGCAGCGGTCAGTTCGCTCGATTCGCAGCCGGGCTTCGTGCTGCGCGGAGATGACCCGCCCCCCGGCTGCACCCCCCGGATACCGATCCGTTACAGTTCCGTAACCCGGTTTTGACACAGATTTCACGTAATTCGTCGAAGGAGTCTGTTCCTTGCTACGTAGTGTGAAGTACGGCTTATACGGTGCTGTACTGGCCGGCGTCGTTGGCGGCACCGTCGCCTGGGGCAACATCGACAAGACCGTCACCCTCGTCGTCGACGGGCAGTCGACGCACCTGCACACCACCGCGAGCCGGGTCACCGACGTTCTCGACGTCGCGGGTTACCACGTCAGCGGGCACGACCTCGTCGCTCCGGTCGCGAACGCCCCGGTCCACGACGGCAGCACGATCGTCTACAAGCGCGGCCGGTTGCTGCATCTGGACGTCAACGGCACGCAGAAGGACGTCTGGACGACCGCGCCGACCGTCTCCGCCGCCCTCGAGCAGCTGGGTTACTCCACCGCGGACTTCTCCTCGGTGTCGCGCGCCAAGCGGCTGCCGCTGAACCCCACCGACATCACCGTGCGCACGCCGCGAGCGGTCACCGTCGTGCACGACGGCACGACGCAGCAGGTGTGGACCACCGACGCGACCGTCGGCCGGCTGCTCACAGATCTCGGCATCGCGCTCGGGCCGAATGACCGGTTGTCAGCCGCCGTCAGCTCAGCGTTGAAAGCGAACCAGAAGATCGTCGTCGGCCGCGTCACGAAGGCGCACATCACCGCGACGAAGGCGCTGCCGTTCCCCACCACCATGAGTTCCGACCCGACGCTCGACACCGGCCAGACCCAGGTCATCACGCCCGGCAAGGACGGCTCGGCACGCATCACTTATGCGGTCGTGTACGTCGACGGCAAGCTCGTCGGCAGGACCCGGATCAGGACCGTCGTCCTCCAGGCGCCGACACCGCAGGTCGTGAAGGTCGGCACCAAGCCGCGGCCGGCGCAGACGGTGCCCCCGATTGAAGTGACCGCGGGCTCGGCCCAGGCGGTCGGGCGCACGCTCGCCGCGGCGCGCGGCTGGGGCGATGCTCAGTTCTCCTGCCTCGTGCAGCTGTGGGACAACGAGAGCGGCTGGCGTGTCGCCGCCGCCAACCCCAGTGGTGCCTACGGCATCCCGCAGGCGCTGCCCGGGTCGAAGATGGGCTCGGCGGGCCCGAACTGGCAGAGCGACGCGGCCACCCAGATCAAGTGGGGCTTGGGCTACATCGCGGCGGGCTACGGCACCCCGTGCGGCGCGTGGTCGTCCTGGCAGGCTCAGGGCTGGTACTGACCCGGCTTTGACCCCCGGAGCGTCGCCGGAACGCCCCCAGAACGACGCCGGCGGGGTCAAAGGCGGGCTCTGAGAGACTGACCGGCGTGGCCGGTAGCTCTGTGTTGCTCGGGCCCGTGGAGATCAGGTCGCTGGCGGCTGAGCTCGGGGTGCGGCCGATGAGGAGGCTCGGGCAGAACTTCCTGCACGATGCCAACACGATCCGTCGCATCGTGCGCACCGCTGACCTCGCGGCCGACGACGTTGTGCTCGAGATCGGTCCGGGACTCGGTTCGTTGACGCTCGGCCTGCTTGCCGCCGGCCACGCCGTGACCGCGGTCGAGATCGATCCGGTGCTTGCCGGGGCATTGCCGCGGACCGTCGACGCGCATCTTCCGCAGGCACCGCTCACCGTCGTCGTTGCCGACGCGATGCGGATGACCTCGGTGCCCGGTGCCGCGCCGAGCGCGGTCGTGGCGAACCTGCCGTACAACGTCGCCGTGCCGGTCGTCTTGCACCTGCTCGAGACGCTGCCGTCGCTGCGCACCGGGCTCGTACTCGTCCAGGCCGAGGTGGCCGACCGGCTCGCTGCGGCCCCCGGCTCGAAGGTCTACGGCGTGCCGAGCGTCAAGACGGCCTGGTACGCCCGCGCCACTCGGGCCGGGGCCGTGCCGCGCGCCGTGTTCTGGCCGGTGCCCAACGTCGACTCCGGACTTGTCCGGCTCGTCCGGCACGCGGCGCCCGCTGTGGCCGTCCCGCGCGCCGAGGTCTTCGCCGTCGTCGACGCGGCCTTCGCGCAGCGGCGCAAGATGCTGCGCTCAGCGCTGGCCAACTGGGCGGGTTCAGCGACGAGGGCCCAGGAGATCTTGCTCGCGGCCGACGTCGACCCGACCGCCCGCGGCGAAACGCTGAACGTCACCCAGTTCGCCCGAATCGCCGCGGCGCGTCTTTGACCCCGGGGGCGTCGTTGCAAGTGAGGAATTGCGACGCTGGCGGGGTCAAAGACGACCAACACGCGGCGAGGCGTCTA
>DAITQD010000013.1:0-5638 GCA_036833255.1 Jatrophihabitantaceae bacterium | reverse complement strand
TAGCTTCTTCCCTCAAACAGGCTCGTCACGGAGCCGTCCTCGAACACGGCCTTGATCGCCTGCGCCAACAGCGGCGCGATCGACAGCACCGTCAGCTTGTCGAAGTCCTGCTCCGGACGGATCGGCAGCGTGTTGGTGACGATCACCTCGCGGACCCGGCTGTTCTTGAGCCGGTCGGTGGCGGGCGGGGAGAAGATGCCGTGGGTCGCGGCGACGACGACGTCGGTGGCGCCGCTTTCGAAGAGCAGGTCGGCTGCCTTGGTGATCGACCCACCGGTGTCGATCATGTCGTCGATCAGCAGGCAGCACTTGCCGTCGACCTCACCGACCACCCGGTTGGCGACCACCTCGTTCGCCGCGTCGAGGTCGCGGGTCTTGTGCACGAACGCGATGTCGAGGCCACCCAACTCGTCGGCCCACTGCTCGGCGGCACGCACCCGGCCGGTGTCGGGGGAGACGACGACGATGTCCTCGTCGGCGTACGTCGCCTTGACGTGCTCGGCCAGCAGCGGCTGGGCGAACAGGTGGTCGACCGGACCGTCGAAGAACCCCTGGATCTGCGCCGTGTGCAGGTCGACGGCCATCAGCCGGTCGGCGCCCGCGGTCTTGAACAGGTCGGCGATCAGCCGCGCCGAGATCGGCTCGCGGCCGCGGTGCTTCTTGTCCTGACGGGCGTAGGGGTAGAACGGCGCGACGACCGTGATCCGCTTGGCCGACGCGCGCTTGAGCGAGTCGATCAGGATCAGGCTCTCCATCACCCACTGGTTGATCGGCGTCGTGTAGGACTGGATGACGAATGAGTCCGAGCCTCGTACCGACTCGTTGGACTTGATGAACGTCTCGCCGTTCGCGAACTCGCGCGCGGTCGTGTCGGTGACGGTGACGCCGATGTATGCGGCGATCTCGTCGGCGAGTTCGGGGTACGCGCGGCCCGAGAACAGCATCAGGCTCTTGCGCCCGGCTACCGAAATGACGCTCATGCCTGGTCCCCGCTCGAGTCGACGGATTCGGCTGCTTCGGCTGCGTGTGCGGCGGCGGTGCCGGGGCGCCGCCGCGCCACCCAGCCTGCCACGTTCTGCTGACGGGCACTCGAGCGGCCCAACGCCCCGGAAGGCACGTCCTCGGTGATCACGGCGCCGGCCGCGGTGTACGCGCCGTCGCCGACGTGGACGGGTGACACGAGCATGCTGTCGCCGCCGATGCGGGCGTGGTCGCCGATCACTGTGCGGTGCTTGGCGACACCGTCATAGTTGAGGAACACGGTGGCCGCCCCGATGTTGGCGTGCTCGCCGATCGTGGCGTCCCCGACGTAGGACAGGTGCGGCACCTTGGTGGCCGTGCCGATCTCGCTGTTCTTCACCTCGACGTAGGTGCCGATGTGCACGCCGTCGGCGAGCACGGTGCCGGGCCGCAGGTAGGCGAACGGGCCGATCGTCGCGTCCGCGCCGATCACTGCGCCGCTCGCGACCGTCCGGTCCAGGCGAGCACCCCTGCCCACGGAGGTGTCGGTGAGCGTGACCTGCGGGCCGACGGTGGCGCCCTCGGCGACGCGGGTGGCGCCGTGCAGATCGACCGACGGCAGCAGGGTTACGTCGGCCTCGAGGACAACGGTGGCGTCGACCCAGGTCGTCGCCGGATCGACGACGGTGACACCGGCGCGCATGTGCCGGTCGAGCAGGCGTGCGTTGTAGGCACGGTGCGCTGCAGCGAGCTGGACCCGGTCGTTGACACCGGCCGTCTCGCCCTGCTCGACGGCGAGCGCACCGACTTGGCGGCCGTCCGCGACCAGGATCGCTACCGCGTCGGGCAGATACTGCTCGCCCTGCGCGTTGTCGGTTGAGAGTCGGCCGACGGCGTCGCGCAGCACAGCGTGGTCGAAGACGTAGACGAGCGCCGACACCTCGGCGACGGCGAGCTGGTCGGGGGAGGCGTCCTTGTGTTCGACGACGCACGCGACGGTACCGTCGGCCGCGCGGATCACTCGCCCGTAGTCGGTCGGGTCGTCGACAACGCTGGTGAGCAGGGTCGCCGCGGCGCCAGAGTCGCGGTGCGCCGAGACGAGCGCGGCCAGTGTCTCGGCGCCGAGCAGGGGCGCGTCACCGGGCACTACGACGACCGTGCCGGGAACGTCGGCGGGAACGGCGTCCATCGCAATCCGAACGGCGTGGCCGGTCCCGTGCTGCTGCTCCTGCACGACCGCGCGGGCGTCGGGGGCGATGTCGGCAAGGTGTGCGGTGACCTCGTCGCGTTGGTGTCCGACGACGACGATGGTGCGCGCGGCGCCCAGCGGCGCTGCGGCTGCCAGGACGTGACCGAGCAGCGAGCGTCCCGCGAAAGCGTGCAGCACCTTGGCGGTGGACGACTTCATCCGGGTGCCCTCACCTGCGGCGAGGACGACGACCGCGATAGGCGAGTCGGGTGGCTCGGTCACAAGCGAAGGACCTTTCGTGTCGCGCAGCACTGGCTGGGGGACTCGGACTCGAACCGAGACTGCACAGCACCAAAGGCTGGCGGGCTGCCGATTACCCCATCCCCCATCGACGCAGGCCAGCCTACCGGCGTGTTGCTCGCCACCCTCGGGTTTGCCTGCCTTGGCACCTACGCTTGCGTAAGTTACGCTTGCGTAACCACGGCTTGGGAATCCGGGCAGCCCGGTTTAGGTGAACAGCTCCGACGGACGCGGATCGCTGAAGCGAGCGCGCGCAGGAGGAAAACCATGACAATTCTCGGCGAACGTCCCGGCGGCGAGGCCAAGCCCGTTTTCGAGGGCACCAAGAAGCGCGGCGAGCAGATTGCGCTCTACACCTTCGTGATCGTGCCGTTCCTCGCCTTCGCCGCCGCGATCCCGGTCGCGTGGGGCTGGGGCCTGGGCTGGACGGACCTGGTGCTGTTCCTGGCGTTCTACATCCCGTCTGGGCTGGGCATCACGGTCGGCTATCACCGCCTGTTCACCCACAGCTCGTTCAAGGCCAACCGCCCGCTGCGCATCGGACTGGCGATCGCCGGCAGCCTGGCGATCGAGGGGCCGGTCATCCGCTGGGTGGCCGACCACCGCCGCCATCACGCCTTCAGCGACAAGGAGGGCGACCCGCACTCGCCGTGGCGATACGGCGAGACTGTTCCCGCGCTGATGAAGGGGCTGGGCTACGCGCACATCGGATGGATGTTCGACGTCGAGCACACCAACCGCGACAAGTACACGCCCGACCTGATGCGCGACGAGGACATCGCCCGCGTCGACCGGCTCTTCCCGCTGTGGGCGGCGATCTCGTTGCTCGCCCCGGCCGTGCTGGGCGGCCTGATCACCTGGTCGTGGGCCGGTGCCCTGTCCGCCTACTTCTGGGCCTCGCTGGTCCGCATCTTCGTCCTGCACCACGTGACGTGGTCGATCAACTCGATCTGCCACGCGATCGGTCAGCGGCCGTTCGCGACCCGGGACAAGAGCGCCAACTTCTGGCCGCTGGCGATCCTCAGCTTCGGCGAGAGCTGGCACAACATGCACCACGCCGACCCGACGTCCGCGCGCCACGGGGTGCTGCGCGGCCAGATCGACGAGTCGGCTCGGGTGATCTGGCTGTTCGAGAAGCTCGGCTGGGCCACCGAGGTGCGCTGGCCCAAGCCCGAACGACTGGCCAAACTGCGCGTCTGACTTATTTCCCGCCGGGAGCGCCCCTTCGTCTCCGCCGCTCGCTGGCGCTCGGGTGGATCCGGCGGGCCGCACGCCCCTTCGGCGCGGCGGCGGCTCTTCGCGCGAGCGCTCATCGCGTGGTGGGTCACCTTTCCCCGCTGGTGACCGCTGTAGTACCTGTCTTCCCCGCTGGTGACCGGTTTCGGCCCCGCAAACCGAGCACCAGCGGGGAAAACAGCCGGCCATTGCGTGTCAGGTCCTCTGGCATAGCGTGGGGCAATGACTGCGCGTCAAATTCGCAACTTCGTCGGCGGCGATTTCGTCGAACTCGTCGACGGCGCGTCCTACGACAAGGTCGATCCGGTCGACGGCAGCATCAGCGCGCGGGTGCACGAGGCCGACGAGGCGCTCGTCGACCGCGCCGTTGCCGCGGCGCGACGCGCGCTGGACGGTGCATGGGGGGCCACCACGGTCGGGCAGCGCGCGACCTTGCTGCGCAAGGTCGCCGACCGGATCGAGGACCGTTTCGAGAACTTCGTCGCGGCCGAGGTCGCCGATACCGGCAAGCCCGTCGCGCAGGCCCGAGAGCTCGACGTGGCGCGGGCCGTCGCCAACTTCCGCTCGTTCGCCGATACCGTCGCCGCCGCCGGACAGCCGTCGTTCATGACCGACCTCGCCAACGGCCGGCAGGCGTTGAACTATGCAGTCCGCAAGCCGCTCGGCGTGGTAGCGGTCATCGTGCCGTGGAACCTGCCGTTGCTGTTGTTGACCTGGAAGCTCGCGCCCGCGCTGGCGTGTGGCAACACCGTGGTCGTCAAGCCCAGCGAGCTGACGCCCTCGACGGCGACGCTACTGGCCGAGGTGCTCGACGAGGCTGGCGTGCCGGGCGGTGTCTACAACGTCGTGCACGGGTTCGGGCCGGGTTCGGCCGGCGAGTTCCTGACCGCCCATCCCGGCATCGACGGCGTCACCTTCACCGGCTCGTCGGAGACAGGCGCGGGCATCATGGCGGCCGTCGCGCCGCGGGTGCGGCCGGTGTCCTTCGAGCTCGGCGGCAAGAACGCGGCGCTCGTCTTCGCCGACGCCGACATCGAGCAGACGCTGGCCGGTTTGACCCGGTCGGTGTTCGCCAACACCGGCCAGGTGTGTCTGTGCACCGAGCGGGTGTACGTGCAGCGGCCGATCTTCGACGAGGTCGCCGAGGGCCTGGCGCAACGGGCCCGTGAGCTCTGCCTCGGCCGACCCGAGAACGCCGCGACGACGACCGGGCCGCTGATCTCGGTCGAGCATCGCGACAAGGTGCTGCGCTACTACCGCCTCGCGGAGGAAGCCGGCGCGAAGACTCTCGTCGGCGGCGGGGTGCCGTCCCTGGGCGACGGCCTCGACGGCGGGTCGTGGATCGAGCCGACGTTGTGGACCGGGCTGACCAACGCCGATCGCCCGCTGCGCGAGGAGATCTTCGGCCCGGTCGCCGCACTCGTCCCGTTCGACACCGAGGAGGAAGCCATCGCGCTGGCCAACGACACCGAGTACGGGCTGGCCTCGTCGGTGTGGACGACGGACCTGTCGCGCGGGCATCGGGTTGCGCAACGGATGCGCGTCGGCATTTCGTGGGTCAATACCTGGTTCCTTCGCGACCTGCGCTCGCCATTCGGCGGGGTGGGCTTGTCCGGCATCGGCCGTGAGGGCGGCACCCATTCGCTGGACTTCTACACCGAGCCGACGAATGTGTGCGTGCAGCTGTGACCGGCCGATGAGCGAACCCAAGTTCGCACAACCGCGCGGCCGGTTCCCGCACGCCAAGGTGGTCGGCGAGTTCGTCTACGTCTCCGGTACCTCCTCGCGGCGTCCCGACAACAGCATCGCCGGCGCTGCCGTCGACGCGATGGGTACGACGGCCCTAGATATCCGCGCGCAGACCCGCGCCGTCGTCGAGAACATCCGCGACATCCTGCGCGACGTCGGCGCCGGACTCGCCGATCTCGTCCAGGTCACCACCTACCTCGTCTC
>DAITQD010000012.1:0-33996 GCA_036833255.1 Jatrophihabitantaceae bacterium | reverse complement strand
CGGTTTGGAGTCCCACGGGCCGTCGCTCGCCGAGGACGTCGCCGCGCATGCCGAGGTGGTCCGCGCTGACGCTGTGATGCAGGCCGAGCAGCTCGTCGGCCGCGCGCGGCTGGCGGCGGCGTCATGATCGGCTTCCTGGACGCGCAGCCGCTGCGGTGGACCGCGGTGTACCTGTTCGTGCTGCTGATCGTGCTGCTGCTGACGGTCGTCGCGATCGAACTGGCCGAGTCGTTCGCAGCGTCGAGGCGCGCGAAGGCCGAGGCGCGCGCCCGCGCGGCGTGCACCATCCCGCACTGCCCGGTCTGTGACCCGTCGGATCTCCGATGACGGCGACGCTGGTCACCGAGCGTTGGGCCCAGATTCCTGGGTTCGAAGGCCACTACGACGTCAGCGACCTCGGCCGCGTGCGATCTTGGTACGCGCGGGCTGGCGTGCCGACGCCTCGCCTTCTCAATGCGACGCCGAATAGCGGGGGGTACCTGCACCTAACGCTCTGTCTGCGCAAGCGACCCACGACCGGCCGAGTTCACCGGCTAGTGCTGCTCGCCTTCGTCGGCCCGTGCCCCGAGGGGGAAGAGGTCCGGCATCTCAACGGCGACCTACTGAACAACGCGCTGACGAACCTCGCCTACGGGACGAAGTCGGAGAACCAGCAGGATTCCATTGAGCACGGCACCAATCGGCAACTGAACAAGACTCGCTGCCCGATGGGCCACCCCTACGACGCCGCGAACACCCGCCACAAGCCACGCGGTGGCGGCCGTATCTGCCGGACCTGCCACCGCGACGCCGTCCTCGCGGCGCGCCGCTGGGTGTCGGCATGACGTATTCCGACGATCGTGTGGTCGAGATCCCCGGCGCGCTGCCGGGCTCCGCCGAGTGGCTGCAGTACATGACCGGGTCGAAGATCGCCGCGGTCATGGGCCTGTCGCCCTACGAGTCCCGCTTCTCGCTTCACCTCCGCATGCAGGGCCGCGTCGAGGGAAAGGTTGTGACCGACGAGATGCAGCGCGGCCACTACCTTGAGCCCGCGATCCGGGCGTGGTTCTGTGACCAGCACCCCGGCTGGGGCCTGCACAAGACGGGGATGCTGGCCAGCCGGACCCGGGACCTGCACGCGGTTTCACCGGACGGCCTGATCACGGCCGACCGCGGCGAGCTGCGCCTGTTCGAGGCGAAGTCGGCGATGTTCGCCGACGAGTGGGGGGAACCAGGTTCCGGAGAGATCCCGATCGGCTATCGGTGCCAGGTCATGTGGGGGATGGATCTGCTCGGGGTGAAGGTCGCGCACGTCGCGGTCCTGACCGGCCAGTTGACCTTCGTCGAGTACGTCGTGGAGTACGACGCTGACGATGCGGCGCTGCTGCGGAAGTCGGCGGACGATTTCCTGGCTGAGCTCGCTGCCGGTGAACGCCCGGACATCGACGGCCACAGCGAAACGTACGAAGTGATCAAGGCGATGCACCCGGAGATCGCGCCGATGACGGTCGAGGTCCCCGAGGACTTGTTCCGGCTGTACTGCCAGTCGAAGGCGGCGGTGCAGGCGGCGGAGTTCGAGGCGCGGAGGGCGACGTCGCTGGTCGCCGACCATATGGGCCGCGCTCAGCGCGCGGTGTTCGCCGGTCGCGCTCTGGCGTCCCGGCAAGCGAAGAAGGGCGGCACGCCGTATGTGGTTGCTGCACGGAGTCTGCCCAACCCAAGTGCACCAACCGACCTGGAGGTCAACGCGTCATGACGGGAACTATCGGAACCGAGGTCGAGCGGCGGGACAATTCTCCGCGCGGCCTGATCGAGCAGTACTCGCAGGATTTCGCGATGGTGCTGCCGTCGCACATCAAGCCCGAGACGTGGATCCGGGTCGCGCAGGGCGCCCTGAAGAAGGGCAAGAAGCAGGGCGACAAGTTCGAGCTGGAGATCGCTGCGGCGAACAACCCGGCGGCGTTCCTGTCCGCTCTGCTCGACGCTGCCCGGCAGGGCCTCGAGCCTGGCACGGAGCAGTACTACCTGACGCCGCGGAAGGTGCAGGGCAAGCTGGAGATCCTGGGGATGCGCGGCTACCAGGGCGAGATCGAGCTGATGTACCGGGCCGGCGCGGTGTCGTCGGTGATCGTCGAGGTCGTCCGGGACAAGGACAGTTTCCGCTACGTCCCTGGCCGTGACGAGTTCCCGGTGCACGAGATCGACTGGGACTCCGACGACCGTGGGGATCTGCGGCTGGTCTACGCCTACGCGCGGATGAAGGACGGCGCCTTCTCCAAGGTGATCGTGATGAACCGGTCCGAGATGGCCCGGATCAAGGGTTTCGCGCAGGGCACGTCGAGCGACAGCTCTCCGTGGAACACGTCGACCGAGGCGATGTGGCTCAAGTCCGGGGCGCACCAGTTGCGTAAGTGGGTTCCGACGTCGGCGGAGTACCTGACGAACCTGGCGCGTGCTGCCGGTACCGCTGCCGGTGCTGCGGCCGCGGAGAAGGAGCGGGCGGCGCTGGTGTCGCCTCCGCTGCGTTCCGAGGTCGAGCTCGGGGCGAACGCGAACATGAACGGTGATCGGATCATCGACGCCGAGGTCGTCCCGACGGACGAGGGCCCGGTGTCGGTGAACGTGGCGACGGGGCAGATCGCGGAGCCTCCTGGGCCGGGTGAGCCGGACCAGTCGTTCTTCGACTCGCTGGACGCCGAGGCCGGCCGGTGAAGATCATTCGGCTTGATGCGGAGAACGTGAAGCGGCTTCGTGCCGTGTCGATCACCCCGGACGGCAACGTCCAGGTGATCGCGGGCAGGAATGCTCAAGGGAAGAGCAGCGTCCTCGATTCGATTTGGTACGCGCTCGGCGGCGGTGCCGCTCAGAAGGGCACCGCGCGGCCGGTCCGTGACGGGGAGTCGTCGGCGTTCGTGCGCCTGGACCTGGGGGACCTGGTCGTGACCCGGTCGTGGGTCGCTGGGGGCCGCACGTCGCTGAAGGTGGAGGCGGCCGACGGGGCGAAGTATTCGAGCCCGCAGGGGATGCTCGACTCCCTCGTCGGGCGGTTGTCGTTCGACCCGCTTGCGTTCTCGATGCTGGACGAGAAGGCGCAGCTCGCGGATCTGCTGGCGCTGATCGATCTGCCGTTCGACCTCGACACCCTCGACGCGGAGCGGCGTGGCTGCTACGACGAGCGGACGGTGAAGGGCCGTGAGGTCGCCCGGCTGCAGGGGCTGCTGGACACGATGCCGCACGGGCCCGGGGGTCTGCCGCCGGCGGAGGTGTCGGTCGCAGTGCTGCTCGAGGAGTTGCGGGTGGCGCAGGGTGTGTCGCAGGGCAACGCTGCGAAGCGGGCCGAGCTCGAGTCGACCCGGTCGCTGCGACGCCGCTGGTACGAGCAGGCGGCGCAGCTCGACGAGAAGCTGAAGCAGGCGCTGCAGACGATCGACACATGCGACGCGAAGATCGACGCGCTGGCCGCGGAGACCGCGGGCCTGGTCGAGCCGGACCACTCTGGGATCGCTGCCCGGATCGACGGGATCGAGGCCACGAACCGTGCCGTCCGCGACGTCGCGCAGCGCCGCCAGGTCGCCGAGGAGCACGCGTCGTACAAGGCGGCGGTCGAGGAGTTGACCGGGGAGATCGAGAAGCTCGACCGGGTCAAGACGACGGCGCTGTCGCAGGCCGTGTTCCCCGTCGACGGGCTCGGGTTCGACCCTGGCGGTGTGACCTACGGGGGGGTGCCGTTCCGGCAGTGCTCCTCGGCTGAGCGGTTGCGGGTGTCCCTCGGTATGGCGATGGCCATGTCGCCTGACCTGCGCGTGATCTTGATTCGTGACGGGTCGCTGCTCGACTCGACGAACATGGCGTTGATCGAGGAGATGGCGGCCGAGCGTGACTACCAGGTGTGGCTCGAGGTAGTTCGCGAGGACGGCGCGGTGGGTGTCGTCATCGAGGACGGGCAGGTTGTCGAGTCCGACGTGGTGCCGCCGGTTCGGGTGTTGGGACCCGGGGATGCCCCGGACGGCGTGCCGTTCGTGCCGTTCGCTGCCGAGGTCGGTGCCTGATGGGGCCGTACTGCGAGTTCTGTGACTTCCGGTGCTTCGTGGTGCGGTCGCTGCCGTTCCTGAAGGGGACGCTGCTGATGGCGACGTGCGCGGCCGGGATGGCACACGACCGGCAGGCGACTGGGTTTGACCATACGTCGGCGGTGAACGTGTGCACGTACCTCGAGAAGGTCGCCGCACTGCAGGGTGGCTCGGTGGAGCTGGCGCGGTCGGTCGCGGTCCGGCTTGAGGGTGAGAACGCGGAGCTGGTGCGGCGTGCGGGGTGGGTGGCCGGGTGGGTGCGGACCGTCCGCTGTGTGTGCCGCGCCGGTGACCTGGGCGTGTGCGGCCGGTGTGCTGCGTTGGCGGTTCTGTCCCCGGATCTGTCGCCGGCCGACCTCGACGCGCAGTACGACGCCTCGGCAGCGTTCTGATGCCGGATCAGTATGTGCCGCCGGACCTCGTCGAGAAGCTGTTCGGGTTCCGGGCGTGCCGGCGGTGCGGGTCGGTGGCGTTGCGGGTCGCGTCGGGCTGGGGTGTGTTCGCCGTCGTCGGCTGCTGCGATTGCGCGTACCAGCATGTTGTGGGGCTGGCGAAGCTGCCGATGCTCGCCGAGGCGCTCGTCCGGCACGACCAGCTCGCGCTCGCGGAGCTCACCGCGGCGGCCGTCGGCGCGGTGTCGTCGTGAGCTACGACAGGCAAATCGTCGGGGTCTACTGCGACGGCCGGGGCTGCACGGCGCGGACGGCCGACATCAGCCACGAGTTCGGGCCGCGCGTGCTCGCTCGGGGCTGGACCCGCTGGCACGGTCGTCGCAGCAGATTCGACTACTGCCCGGCGCATTCTGCCCGGCCCAAATCGTCGACGATGCGGCGGTGGTACTGATGAGTCGTCGTCTCTGTCCCGATAACCATTACGCGACGTGCTGCGATTGCGGCGTCGTCTGGCACCTGCCGCACATGGACCTCCCGCACGCGCTCGGTGTCGCGTGGATGTGCCCCGACTGCCGCCCACCCGAACCGCACTGCGAGACGTGCACCTGTTACGGGGGCGAGTGATGACGGCGGCGAGGTCGGATCTGGTGATGTCGGAGGACGACTTCAAGTCCCGGGTGATGGCCACGGCCAGGGTGTACGGCTGGATGTGTTGCCACTACCGGCCGGCGCGGGACGCCCGGGGTTGGGTGACGCCGCTCGAGGGCGACGCCGGGTGTCCAGATTTGATTCTTGCGCGCGGCGGGGTGGTGCTGCTCGCCGAGTTGAAGTCCCACAAGGGGAAGGCGCGGGCGGATCAGTTGTCGTGGCTGCTCGCTGCCGGGTCGCAGGGGCGGTTGTGGCGGCCGGGGGACTGGCCGGCCGTGCTCGCCGAGTTGTCGGCGCCGCGCGCGGCGGTGGCGCCGTGAGCCCGCGAGTGCTGAACGACACGAAGCCGACCGCCCGCAAGAAGCACGCCTGTGGCTGCTGCTACCGCGTGATCGAGCCAGGGGAGAGGTACTGGCGGCAGGATACCGTCGACGGCCGCGACCTCAACACCCTTAAGACGTGCGCACATTGCGAGGCGCTGATCACCGAGATATACCGGATCGACTCTGACGCCAGGTACTACGACGAGGGCGTCAACCCGCGCGAGTGGTTGTTCGAGCTCGGCGATCCGGGCGTCAGGACGTTGTTCGAGCGCGGGTGGCAAGACGCGGGTGGCGGGCTCGCGCCACTTACCGCCGTACTAGGGCGGGCCACATGAGCGTCACCGGCTGCGACGCCGAGATGTGCCCGTACTGGTCCGGTGACGGTGACGTGTGCCCGTGCGCGGTGTTCGGCTTCCAGCGCCCGGTGTGCGTCGAGTGCGACCGTCAGATCGTCGGCGCCGAAGGCGATCTGTGCGCGGCGTGCAGGGAAGCCGACTATCAGGACCGGATGCGGGTCACCGCTGAGTGGGACTACCGATGATCGGCGGCTGGGATCCGCCGGCGCACCTGAACTGCGAGTGTGAGCTCGTGGAGGTCCGGGCCGGGGTCGTCGCCCCACCGGACTCGGTCGTGGTCGTCGACCCGCGGCTGGTCGAGCAGATGCGGCCGGCGTGCGAGTGGCGGGAGCAGGCCAACATCGACGCTGCGGTCTGCGGGGCGGCCGCGTCGTGGATCCTCTGGGACCGCTGCCACCGGTGCGGGAACGGGATTGTGAACCTGATCTGTGATCCCCACTTCGGGCAGGTCGTGGCTGGGGCCGCGTGGTATGAGTGCGCGGGGTGTGGGCATGTCGGGAACGTCCACGGTGCTCGGGCGGAGCGGTTGTGACGCGGCGGACGTTGCGGGAGTGGTGCTGGGCGGTGCTGGCGTGGCTGGTGTCGCGTGACGGTGAGAGGTGGCCCCGGTGACTGAGCCGCTGTCGCTGTTCCCCGACCTCGAGCCTGTCGTCGTCGTGCCGGTCGAGGTCGCCGAGAAGCTGTCTGCAGGTCGGCGTCTGACGTTGCGGCAGAAGGCGGATATCGCCGCGGGGCGGCACCCGCTGATGACGGGCCTGCGGCTCGCGGACAACGGCGAGACGTGCGGGTCCTGCATCAACCGGTCGCCGAGTAGTGGCTCGCATTCCTGGCCGAAGTGCAGCCTGTATGTCACTGGTGGCGCGGCGAGTGATTGCCGGGCGTGGTGGCCGAGCTGCACCGCCTGGAAGGCGAAGCCATGACGGCGCGGTGTGAGCGGTCGGACCTGCTCGTCGATCAGTGCGCTCACTGCCGCGGTGATGAGCTGTCGCCGGCGTCGGACTGGGTGATCGCGCTTCCGCTCTGGCGGGCCCGCTTCGACGGGGTGTGCGCGCGCTGCTCGAAGCCGATCGTCGCGTACGTCGACGTCATCGCGCGGCTGGTCGATGACTCCGAGTATGTCCATGAGGCGTGCGGGGTCCTCCGATGATCGTCGCGGGTTCTTGCATCACGCCCGGTTTGCGCGTAAACCCAACGTCAACGATTCGTGGTCGTGTCGTCCAGCGGCCGGGGTCGGCCCGCCCGCACACCCGAGTCTGGAAGGTGGCCGCCTGATGCCTGCTCCCGACCTCGTTGCGCTCTCGCTCGGTGCGGGGGTGCAGTCGACGACGTTGGCGCTGCTCGCGGTCGAGGGTGTGCTGCCTCTGCCGGACGTCGCGATCTTCGCTGATACCGGCTGGGAACCTGCCGCGGTGTACGAGCACCTGGACCGGCTGGCCGTCGTCCTCGAGGCCGCTGGGGTGGTGCTGCACCGGGTGGCGCGCGGCAACCTCCGCGACGACATGCTCGACCCCGATTCCCGGTACGCCGCAGTGCCGTACTACGTGCTGGGTCCGTGCACGATGTGCGACGCGACCGGCAGTGTTGACCACCTCAAGCTCGGCGTGGACGCACATCTTGGCATCGCTGAGCACGTCGTCGCCCGGCTTCGGCGGTTCCTGAGAGAGCGAGGTCTCACCGACGCTGATGCTTGGACCGGTGCGTGTCCTCAGTGCGATGGCTCGGGTCAGACCGAAGGCATGGGCCGGCGGCAGTGCACGTCGGAGTACAAGCTGGGCCCGATCAACCGGAAGGTCCGCGAGCTGCTCGGCGCTGCCCCGCCCGACTTTCGCCGGGTGGCTAAGGGCCGCGTGTGTGAGCAGTGGATCGGGTTCTCGACCGATGAGATCCACCGGGTGTCCGACAAGGACGGCGTGTCGTACTCGGTGAAGCGGTACCCGCTGCTCGACCTGGGGATGTCGCGGAAGGACTGCGAGCGGTGGCTCGCGGCTCGTGGCTGGTCGACCACGAAGAGCGCGTGCATCGGCTGCCCGTACCACGGGAACCGTCAGTGGCGGGAGCTCCGTGACGAGCGGCCGGACGAGTGGGCTGACGCGGTCGACTTCGACGAGCGGATCCGGCAGGGATCCCGGGGTGGGACGGGCGGCCAGCTCAACGGGCAGGCGTTCCTGCACCGGTCTCGGGTGCCGCTGGCCATCGCCCCGATCGATCGGGTGACTGCGAACGAGTGGCATTCCCGGCAGGGCGACGTGTTCGACGCGATCGCGGACCAGGTGATTGAGGACGGCGACCCGGATGGCTGCTCACCGTTCGGCTGCCGCTCGGGCTCGTCGATCGACCTTGAGGAGACCGTCTGATGTCCAGGTCCTACGCCACCACCGATGTCGAGATGCTGCTCGACGACGACTGGATCGCGCTCGGTGTCGGCGCCAAGGCCGTCTACGAGATCCTGCGGACGCAGGGCGACATTCAGGCGTGCGGGCTGCTGCCGTTGACGCTGCGCCGCTGGTCCCGGGGGCTCAACGACGCTGACCGGCCGCACCTGTCGGAGTGGCTGAACGAGCTGATCGCTGCCCGGTTCATCATGGTCGACAAGGACACCGAGGAGCTCCTCGTTCGCACGTTCGCGAAGTGGGACGGCGGGTACAAGAACCCGAAGCGCCGGCTGTCGGTCGTCGCCTCGGCGAACGCGGTGCAGTCCGAATCGTTGCGTGCCGCGCTCCGTGTCGAACTGGGCAAGCTCAACATTCGCGACTGTCCGCTTGCGTCGAGAGCCCGGTCTGATGCCCGTCCAGCCCCGTCGGAGCCGCGTTCAGACCCGGTTCTAACGGCGTCCGAACCCGGTTCGATCCCCGTTCCATCCCCCATCGAACCCGGTTCGAACGGGGTTCCATCGGGGTTCGATCCCACAAGGAGTGTGGTTACGTTAGGTGACCACAACCAGGAACCTGAAACCAGGAACCTAGAAGGGGAGCCAGCCGCGAAACCGCGCGGCCACGAGCCTCCCCCCGAATTCTGCTCCAAGCACCCCGGCGGCACCGACCAACCGTGCGCGCTCTGCGGGAAGGCCCGCCTCGCCCGGACCGACTGGGAAGCCGAACAGACCCGACTCGCTGCCGTCGCCCGAGACGCCCGACGCCGAGCAGCGTTCCTCGCCCGCCTCGCCGCCATCGCCGACTGCCCCCTCTGCGGCACCAACGGCTACCGAACCGTCCCCGGCGGCCACCCCGAAACCCACACCGGCGGCGCCTGCAACCACCAACCACTCAACCCCGGCGGCCTCGCCCGAGCCCGCGCAGCAACCACCACCACCCAGGAGGCACCGGCATGACGACCAACCGACGATGGACAAAGATCCGCTCCGAGATCGCCAACATCAAGCGCGACAACCCGAACGCCGACACCACCGAACTCCGGGCCGAGCTCAAAGCCGCGCGCCTCACCGAGCGCATCGAGCAGGACCTTGCGTCCTGGCCGGCGCTGACTGCCCCAGCGCGGCCGGCTCGCTTTGCTGTTCCTGCCCGATCACGGCGGCACCTTCTGGTCCCCGAGATGACCGCGGTGGCCTGTCACGTGCTCGAGCATCCGCGGGACCCATCACTGGTGGGTGGGGTGCGGGATTGTCGGTGTGCCCGTGTTCGGCATGTTCATGGGACGGAGCTGGCGTACATCGCGGATCGGTGTCACTGCGCGGGGTGTCGTGGGGCTCACGCTGAGCGTGCGCGGTGGCGGACGCGGATGCGGGCGTATGGCGTCGACATTTCGGGTCTGGTTCCTGCGGCGGGTTCGGCTCGGCGGCTCGAGGCGCTCGCGCTGCTCGGGTGGTCGTTTTCTGTGTTGGCGGGTCGGTTGGGTGTGGATCCCCAGAATCTGCATCGGGTGCGTTTGCAGCCGCGGATCCTGGCGTCGAAGGCGGCGGCGATCGCCGTGCTGTTTGACGAGTTGTGGGCGACGCCGGCGCCGGCCGGGTCGAAGGGTGAGCGGATCTCGTCGTCGCGCACTATGCGGATGGCCGTGCGGCGGGGGTATGTGCCGGCGTTGGGTTGGGATGACGATGAGATCGATGATCCGGTGGCGGTGCCGGTGGCGGTGCCGGTGAGTCAGGCGTTTGATCTGGTGGGGTGTGGGTCGGCGGCGGCGTATCGGCGGCATTGTCGGCGGGGGGAGCCGTTGGACGAGGCGTGTCGGGCTGCTGAGCGTCGGCGCCGTGTTGAGCGTTTCGCGGTGTCGGCGTGACCGCCACCCGGGAGTGTTTGAGGTGCCGGCGGCCGGCGATGCTGGGGCAGGCGGTCTGTCATCGGCACCGCGGTGTGCCCGCCCACCTCCGATCCGATCCGCGGCCGGCGCATCGACGCGCGACGTGGCCGGTCCCGGGTGAAATCTTCATCCTCGCCCTGACCATCCTCGGCGTCCTCGCGCTCATCGTGTGGCTCGCGATCCGGCTGCCGGTATGACCGCGGAGGCGTGGACGCCGCGGTCGTGGGCCCGCGGCCACCAATGCCCGAACTGTGACCCGCCGACGGACTGGGTCCGGCTCCTCGCGTCGCTGGGCCGGCTGCTGTGGCTCGAGTGCCGTGTGTGTGGGCTCCGGTGGGAGATCGAGACGCCGCTGTCGACGGCCGCGGTGTCGGCATCGTGATCACGGTCGAGTCACACTCGCCCGCCGAGGCCGTAGAGATCGGCGCCTTGCATCTGGCACTGAGCCCCGACCACGACGTCCAGGTTGTCCACTGCCCTAACTGCGGCGACGAGATCGGCTTGTGGTGCCGAACCTGCATTGAGCCGCTGTGTGCCATCGCCAGTGTGGATTGCGACTCACCCGGCGGTGTCGGGTGAGCGCGCCGCAGGGGTGGGACGACATTCCCGAGGCGGTGCTCGCCGCCGCCCGCGAGATGCGGACGACCTACATCGCGATGATCGCGGCCGGGTTCACCACCAATGAGGCGGCGATGATCATCGCCCATATGTGTGCCGCCAACAGTGGCGGGCAGTCGTCGACGGGGGAGGGCTCATGAACGAATCAGATCTGCTCGACATTGATCGCCGGCCGGATGAGCGGCTCGAGGTCGTGACGGTGCGCTACTCGGCGGGCCTCAACATCGACCCGGTGAAGCGCTACGAAGTGACCTGCCCGGTGCACGGCACGTTCGCGTTCCCGTCGGGGTGCTTCGCGTCGGCGGTCCTGTTCGCGTACGACCACTTCGGGCATCTACCGGTGCCGCCTGCGCCGCGGCGCAAGTCGCGGCGGCGCCGGATCGTGGTGACCCTGTGAGGTCCTGGCATTGCACGACGACGACCGAGCGCGTCACCTGGCCGGGCTGCGGATCGTGCGGTCCGTGCCGCCAGGCCGCGCCTGGCCTGTTCGCCGAGGTCCGTGAGGTGCGTGCGCTGCTCGATCATGCGCGGCTGGTGTCGCCGTCGGATCTGCAGACGGTCTACGCGATCGACATTGAACGGGCGCTCGGCCTGGTCGATGACGGGGCGGGGCCGGCGAAGCTGGGCCAGAACGAAGTCGCCCCGTGACTGCCCGCGCCGCGTGGTTCACCACCTGGGCCTGTAACTGCTGCATGCTCACCCTCGACCGCGACGAGCTCCCGACCCGCTGCCCCACCCACGACACTGAACGCCTCGCCCTACCGGAATGGACACCGGTCACCGTCCGGGCGTTGTGGGGGCTCACGGCAGACCCGAGGGGTGTGCCCGCGTGACGACGCCGGCCCGCAGGTCTGCCTGGCGGGGCCGGGCCGAATGCGCGGGCGCCGACCCTGCCCTGTTCGACCCGCCGAATTCCGGGCCAGCCTCGATGAGCAGCGCCACGCGTGCCCGGCTACGGGTGGCGCAGGCCGTGTGCGCCGGCTGCCCGGTCCAGGTCGAATGCTTGACCGAGGCGCTCGAGGAGGGCTATTCGGGTGTGTGGGGCGGGGTGATGCTCGACGGCCGACGCAACTATCCCGCGATCGCGTCGGTCTCCCGCCGCCACCTCGGCGCGGTCGCCGCGGCGGATCGCCAACGTGCGCCTCGGCCGGGACACGCATGATCGTCGCCGGCCGGGCGAAGTGTGCCCGCTGCCACGCCGACCTCGAGGACGCCGTCCTGTGCGTCGACTGCGGCGACGTCTACGTCGACCTAGTCGAGGCACTGCAGGGGCTGCTGCCCGAGCTCGCGGTCACCGTGTCGAAGCAGGATGTTGTCGGGCAGCCCGTCGCCCACAAACTCGCCCCCCTCGAGGCGCTGCTCATCGAGGTCCGGGTGATCCAGGAGCGGCAGGACACGCGGACGCTGGTCGCGAACCCGATGCCGGTCGACTTGGAGGCGTCGGCGCTGTTCTCCTCGGTCCGGGATTACCTGATCGCGGCCGCGGTTGGGCTCAGCCGGGCGCATCGTGTGCCGCTCGGGTTCCCGCCGGCGCCGGCGGTCGTAGTCGGGCCGGTGTGCGACGTGCCGTCGGGCCTGGTCGAGGGCGCGCAGTGTTCCCACGAGTCGTGTCGCGCGATCGCGCCGCGGGCCCAGCATGTGTGGTGCCCGGACCCGGGCTGTGCCGTGTGCCGGGCAGCGGCCGAGTCGCGGCGGTGGAGCGACCGGATCTGCGGCTGGCTGGCCGGCCACGTCGAGACCGTCCGACAGGACCCCGCCGCGGCCGGCCTGCTCCGCGACCTCGAGCGGGCCCGGCGGCGCGTCGAGCAGGCGATCGACCGCCGCGACCCGGAGGTCTACGTCGGGCCGTGTGACGCGACGGACGTCGAGGTGTCCCTGGACGGGGACGTCGTTCGCCTGGCCACCGAGCAAGTCCTCGACGAGGAGACGGGGGAGCTGGTGACGGTGGTCGCGCGGCGGATCTGCCGCACCGACCTGTACGCCCGGGCCGGCGACACCGAAGTCGAGTGCTCCGAGTGCGGCGGGCGTTACCAGGTCGCTGAGCGCAACGCGTGGCTCCTCGACGCGGTCCGGGACGTGTGGGCCCGTCCTGCACTGATCGCCTCAGCGCTGAGCGCGTGGCCGTCGCAGAACATCGAGCTCACCCCGGGCCGGTTGGATCAGTGGATTTCCCGCGACAAGCGGCGGCATCGTCGCTGCCCGGTGGGGGAGGACTGTTCGTGCATTCTGCAGGTCGGCATCGATTCGGCGATCGATGCTGCTGGCGTGTCAGTGGGTAAGCCGCTGTATCGGATCGGGGATGTCCTGGATCGGCTCGACGCGATCCAGCTGACCGGTGCCGGGGCGGCGCGGTGAGGGTTGTGCGGCGGGTCCTGTTCGCGGGTCTGTGCGTGGTGTTGGGGGCCGCGGTGGCGGGTGTGCGGGCCGGGTTGGTGGCGGTGTTGTCGGGGGACGCCGAGGCAGAATTATTCGTGTCCGCGTGGTGTTGACAAGTGGCGCGGGGCATGGTTAGCTTGTCCTTGTCAGCAGGACCAACCGCCGGGAAGGCACGAAATGACCACCACCACCAGCTCCACCGTCGCGAAGATCCGGGCCGCGTTCGCCGCTGTCGTCGAGGACATCGGCCTGCCCGAGGACTTCATCAACGAGACCGCCACCGCGGACTGGACCCGCGTCTCGCTGGACCTCCCCGACGGCACCGTGCTGGCGGCCTACGACGACGACATCGACGTGGTCGTGCTCCTCAACGGCTCCGCCGAGATCTCGCGGCTGCGGCTCTCGAACGTCTCGACCGACCTGCTCGTCGGTGTCCTGTCCGCCATCGTCTCTGAAGCCCTGAAGGACTGATCATGACCACCACAACCCTGTACCTCCGCAAGCGCGGCGAAGTGCTGCCGTCCGTTGAGGTCACAGTCCCCCGCTGCCCGATATTCGATTTCGACAACGAGAACAGCACGGCCGAAGTCCGTGAGCTGCTGGCGCGCGGTTACGTCATCACCGGCCACGCGGACCCAGCCCACGGCGGTGTCGTCATGATCGCGCAGGAGATGCTGCTCGACCAGGTCCGCGACGCCTTGCGCGCTGCCGGGATCACCTGGACTGAGGACGACGAGGGCTACGTCGCGGTGCATGGCGTGCTGGGGTGCAGCGTCGCGGTCGGTCCTGACGGCGTCGAAGTGTGGGAGGTCGAGCGGGTCGCGGACCCGGATCGTGTCGCGTTGGTGCTCGAGGTCGTGACGCAGCCCGGAAACCCAGACCTGACCCCGATGACGGGCGACTATTTCGGCCCGGTGTTGTCGTCATGACCGCGCGGGATGACGGGTACGTCGAGTGCCAGGAGTGCGGGCACGCGATCGAGGCGCACGATACCCTCGGCTGCCAGTCGATCGGTGGCGAGTGCGTGTGTGCCGAGTCCTGGTCCGGGCAGGAGATCCGGCGCGCGCGGCGCAGTGAGGGCCTGCCCGGTGTCTTCAACCCGCTGGACATCTCGTGACCGCGGCTGAGGCGCTGCACGAGCGCAAGCGTGCGTTGCTCGCCCGCTGCCCCGACGCGGTGCTGCTCGAGACCGTCGAGGTCCTCGGCGATCCGCTGTTCGGCTCGCCTGAGCGGCAGGCGTTCGTCTGGGCGTGCGACGAGCTGGAGCAGCGGCATCCCACGGTCGTGCCGGCGCTGGAACGCGTGGTGCGACAGCGGCCGTGACGGTCCGTCCTACGGCGCGGTGCTGCTCGAGGCGCTCGCCGACCTCGGGGTGACCCGGGTGAAAACGCAATGATCATCACAACCACTAAGGAGCGCACCATGACCAAGAACCGTGCACGTGCAGTTGCAGTTGCAGTCTTTCTGCTGGTCTCGGCCGGCGGCGGCACGGCGGTCGCCGTCCCGGTGCCTTACGTCCCCGGCAGTAGCGACGGTCCGTGCCTCACCGCACCAGCGGGACCAGCGTCCGGCGCGCCGGTGTGCACCTATCCTGCTGTTGCCCATCATCGCCACTTTCGCCACATTCCCCGGCCGGGGTCACGGTGACCGCCCGGGCGCGCGCGCCGTACGTGGCGGGGGACTGGGTGATGGTCCTCCGCGACGAGACCGACCGCGGCACCATCTGGGGTGCGCTGAAGGTTGGGCGGGTCACGGCGCTGTCCGACGGCCGCACCTGGCGCCTCGAGTTGACCCGCTGGGACGGTAGTGGCCTGGCGGTCACCGTCGGGCGTGACGGCCGCGACGCGCACGGCTACGTCGAGCGGGCCACTGAAGTCGTGGCGCGTTTGTCTACGCGACCGGGACGAGCGGTGGTATCGTGACCACGAATCGTGGACGTGACGACCACGGATGGGAGGCCGCGCGGTGGACGCTCCCGTTCCGTTGCCGCGTTGTGTGCGCTGCTCGCATCTCGAGATCGCGCACGCGCGTGTCGCGCCGCGGCCGTGCTGCGAGCCGGTCGCGGCGCTGCAGGGTGCGAGGGCTGAGGTCGTGAGCGAGTTCCCGGTGGTCGACTGTCCGTGTGCGGCGTTGGCGCTGCCCGCGCCGGCGGAGGTCCAGTGACCATGCGGCTCGGGTCGCTCTGCTCAGGTGCTGGCGGGTTGGATCTCGCTGTCGAGGAAGTGTTCGGCGCGCGCACGGTATGGCATGCCGAACGCGACCCGGCAGCGTCGAAGGTCCTCGCCGCACGCTGGCCCGGCGTACCCAACCACGGCGACATCCAAACCACCGACTGGGCGGGCGTGCAACCGGTCGACATCATCGCGGCCGGCTACCCGTGCCAGCCCGATTCCCTTGCAGGGAAAGGACTTTCTCAGGATGACGAACGGTGGATCTGGCCCGACGTTGCCGACGCCATTAGCGTTCTACGACCCGGAATCGTCGTGTTGGAGAATGTTCCTGGTCACTTTGTTTCGGGGATTCCGAAGTGTTCTCGGGTCGCTTGCCGAGCTCGGGTATGACGCGCGGTGGACGCTTGTACGCGCTTCGGATGTCGGCGCACCGCACAGGCGGGAGCGGCTCTTCGTCGTTGCTTCCGACGCCGCGAGTGTCGGACACGAACGGCGCGGGGCAACACGGGACGGGCGGCCTGGACCTACGGACGACGGTCGCGGAACTACTCCCCACCCCGACGAGCCGGGATGGGAAGGGTGCGAACCAGCGCGGCGACGAGACGTGTCTGCCCGGCGCGCTACTCCCGACGCCGAGAGCAGCACGAGGGGCGAGCGGCACGGAGACGATGTACAAGCTAGGCGCGGAACGGTCGGACACGAACAGGCCGCAGGGCGAAGTGCTGCTACCGACACCGAGCGTCGCCGACGGGATGGGCGGGCACCTGACACGCTCGGGGGACCGCTCGGACGAGCTGCTGCTGCCGGGGGTAGCACGGGAGATAGCGCTGCTGCCAACTCCGACGGTGATGGACTACAAAGCGTCGGGTGGCTCGAGCCCGTCGGACGTGACCCTGACCGACGCGGTAGTGCGGACACGGCTTGGGGAAAGTACGAACCCGCGATTCGACGATGGGAGCGACTCACCCGACCAGCTCCCGCCCCGACCGAGCTAGGCGCGAAAGGCGGGCAGCGGCTGAGCCCGAGGTTCGACGAATGGATGCTGGGCTGGCCTGCTGGCTGGGTCACCGACGTCCCCGGCATCACCCGTAACGACCAACTGAAGATCTGCGGCAACGGGGTCGTCCCCGCGCAGGCGGCGGCTGCTCTGGTGGAGTTGCTGGCCGCAGAATATTCGTGTCCGCGTAGTGTTGACAACGTGGCCGGGTCGAGCGTAGAGTTGTCCCTATGACAACGACACGCAAGGCAACCGACCAGATCGGTGTGACCCACACCGTCCGCATCTCCTGCAACTGCTCGAGCTGCGCGGCCACCGCCAAGAAGCGCGGCGTGCCGTTCCCGCTCGCTGCCTACATCGGCGAGTCCGCCGCTGCGGTCCTGAAGATCACGGCGAAGAACGCGGACCGCCCGAGCAAGACCCACGGCACCGTCACGATGGCGCACCACCCCTTCTTCGGTCAGGCGCAGCGCATGGCCATCGCGGTGCAGGCATGAAGTTCCAGGACTGGACGCGGGCGCTGTCGACCACTGACCTCGAAATCATCCACACGAACGGCACCGACCGGCAGACGCTGCGCGAGGTCGACGTCGAGCTGATGCGCCGCGACGACGAGACGTCCTCGGCCTGCGGGTTCTGCCTGGGTCCGATCGTCGGTGACCCGGTCGTCGACCCGGAGCAGGCGCGGTGGCTGCCGGCGTCGCAGGTCGCGGTGTTCTGCTCCTTCGATTGCCTCGACGCCGCGGCCGAAGGTCGGCATAATGTCGTTACGGGAGGGACAAACTGATGGCCGCGAAGAAGAAGCCCGACCCTATTCCGCCGATCGTCGACCCGGAGTTCGTCTTCGTGGGGCTCGGGGTGCAGCTCGACACGGCCGGTGTCGGTGCGCTGCTCGGCATCGACCCGGCGTCGGTCCGGCGGTACATGGTCGCGGACCGGGACCGGTACGGGTTCCCGGCACCGGACGGGCGGATCGGCCGGTCGCCGTGGTGGTGGGCCTCGACGATCGAGGCGTGGGTGGCGGGTCGGCCTGGGCAGGGTGCTGGTGCCGGCCGTCCGCGGAAGGTCGCGGAGCCGGTGAAGGCTGCTCCGGTGAAGCGGGCCCGGGCACGGAAGGGTGGGAAGCCATGAGGGGGTTCGGTTGGGACGAGGGTGGCCCGCCCACCGTGGCCGACGCCATCAGCGCCGTTGAGGAGACGATTTCCGCGGCCCTGTCGGCGCAGACCGATGCGTGCCGGGCGACCGCTGCCGAGAACGAACGGCTCAAGGCCGTGATCGCCGGCGTGTCGTCAGCGCTGGACACGCTGCGCGCCGAGCGTGACGCCGCCCAATCCGAAGTCGAGCGCTACTCAGTCGCGGCCGGTCCCCTCCGCGACCTCGAGCGAGCCCGGCGCCGGGGTCGAGCAGGCGATCGAGGAGCCGACACCATGAGCACAGGAGGCGGACACCCGGACACCTACGGACGGGCCGAGCCAAGCGTCGGACCGAGCACCCCATCTGGTGTGAGTAGCGCCCATCGTTACCGGCATGGCCAGGATCTCGACCTCGTGTGTCGGCAGTGCGGCACGTCGTGGCGTTTCACCGAGGACGCACCGACGCAGTGCCCGGACTGTCTCGACCGCCTCGGCGAGCCTGCACCGTGATCACCGTCGAGTCTCACCCGTACGCCGCGGCGAGGGAGATCGGTGGGCTGCACCTAGCCCTAAACCCCGGCCATGTCGTCGAGGTCGCTCGCTTTCAGTTCACGTCGGGCTCTACCCCAGCCGGGTTGTGGTGCCGGTCGTGCGGGCGAGCCTCTGTGCGTTATTGAGGAGGCCGGCCCGTGAGCGTCGAGGTCGTGCACGGCGAGCATGTTGTGATCACGCGATGCACCGTCTGCGGGGACGTTGCGCCGTGCCACGCCGTCAAGCGTCAACGCGAGCGGCAGCGAGAGCTGCGCGCTGAGTGGGCGCGCGCGGCGGTCCTCGACGACGCGAGTTGGGGCTGGTCTGCGGTGCTCGGCGACCCGTCGCTGGACGGCGACACGCCGGGCCGACCATGATTCGTGGTCGTTGCGTCAAGCGTGCCTGTCAGGTACAAAGGCAGTAGCAGAGCTGTGCCACGAGCCTCGGACCCCCCGCTTGGGGTGCCGGGGCATAGCTCTGCTGCAACGCGACGCGGTGTAGGGGAGTTCGGTCGTCCCCGCTGGCCCCATAAGCCAGAGATCGTCGGTTCAAATCCGACCACCGCTACTGCGGGGTTCACCTTCGGGTGACTCCACCCACCCGGATCTGGCTGGCAGGGGACTTCCTCCGACCCTTGTGCCGCCGGTCCGTGGGTGTTGGGACGACGCGCGTGCTCTGGGCGGCGCTGCGCGGTCCACCCCGCAACCTCCAGAAAGGGGGGCGAACCCATGGGCATCACTTCCGACAGCGCCGACCCGCGTCTCACCCACGGGTCGGACGACGTCCCGGTCCCGATGGCTGAGGTGTACCTCGTGCTCAGCGAGGAAGAGCGCGGCAAGGGATTCGTGCGCCCGCTGCGCCGCAGCTACTTCCACGTCGGCGTCGACGGGACCGAGGGCGACCGCACGGGCGGCGCCTGCGGGATGCAGACGCATATGGGTCTCGCCCTGTGCGAGACCTACGCCCGGCAGCCGTCGTTCTACGGCTCCACCTACTGCACGGACTGCCAGATGCACCGCCCGGTCGTCGAGTTCGTCTGGGCGGAGGACGGTCAGGTCGTCGGGTCGTGACGCCGTGACGGTTGTGGAAGCTATCGACCTGGCGCTCGCTGAAGCCCGGATGCGGTGGCTTCACGCGACGTGGCAGATCAACTACGACGTGCTCCTCGCCGCTGACAAGGAGATCGCCGACCTCCTCGAGCAGCGGCAGCTCCTCGCCCCGGGTGTACCGGCGTGACCTCCCCGGCCGTGCTCCACCCCGGCATGATCGTCCCACCTGAGTTTCGGCTCCCGACCCTGGTCGTGGCCGCCCGGCCGTTGACGATGCCGTGCCCGACGTGCGGTGGCGACGCGGCGTGGCAGTGGGTGTGGGCTGCGGCGGGCGGCGGCACCGCTTACCCCGCCATCGACTGCCCCGGCTGCGACCACCGGTGAGGGTGTACCCGCAACCGCCCGCACTGGTCACCCCGCTTGAGCGTGTCGACGGCCAGCTGCGCGCCTGCTGGGCTGAGCGTGAGGCGGCGATCCTCGCCGACGAGACCGAGCTCGCATTCACGCTCACGACCGAACTGCACCGGCTGGTCGACCTGCGCCTGACGTTGATGCAGGGGACCTGGTACCCGTACTGGGGACGCCCAGCGCCGTCGAAGGGCGGATGCGCATGAGGTGGTATCTCCTCCACGTTCTGCTGCCCACCGGATCTGTGTGCCGGCTGATCGACTGGCTACGCCCAGGCGCCGGCCACAAGCTCACCGACCGATCCGACCCGCCGTGCTGCATGTTCTGCGGCCTACCGCGAAGGAAAACCTGATGCACGCTCACCCGATCTACTTCGTTCTCCTCGTCGTCGCCGCTGTCCTGTTCGGCCTCGCCGGTGTCAACGTCGGCCACCCTCGCGTCAATCTCATCGGCCTGGGCCTGCTCGCCTGGGTCCTCGTGCCTTTGATCACCCTCGCGCAGACATGAGCGAGCCGCGGAAGCCACGCCAGTGCTCGGTCTGCAAGCGACCGATGCGGGCCGCTGACGCTCACTGCGACTCCGTGCAGTGCACCTGGTGCACGGCGTGCGTTGCTCAGCGCCGCAAGGAAGGCGGCAGCTGACCGGATGGCCGCCTACGTCGTCAGGTCGGTCACCGTCGCCGAGGTCATGGACGACGACGGCGAGATCAGCCTGACGATAGACACCACCGGTGACCCGACCGAGTGGCAACAGCTCGGCATGCTCGACTTCGCGCTGACCGCGACGCGGCTGGTCGTGGCCTGGCCTGACGACGACGACTGATCTACAAATCGCTGCATCCCGGACCCGAGGCGCCTCGGTCAAGCCGGGTGTAGAGCCAGCGGGCCGTGTCCGCGGCTGGCACCTAACGTCCGCCCCGTGAGGGGGCGGCTAACCCGAGATGGGTGGTGGGCGTGATGCCCAAGGAAATGATCAAAGCGGAGAGTTTCGACGTCGAGGTGTCGTGGGGTCGTGAGATGCAGTGCGTGTCTGTCGCGACGGTGATGCCGGATCAGAGGACGGCCGACGAGCCTGCGGATCTGCTCGAGCTCGTGAACGCGGCGCCCGACGGTTGGAAGGACGCGCGTGGCCTGTACGCCTCGATCGAGTCCCGGTCGGGTGTCAATAAGTTGATTCGTGATCTGCGCCGTGCGCGCGACCAGGCTTTTGGCCGCGACGAGTAAGGCCGCTGCCGCCTCGGCTGCTGCAGCCGAGGCGGCGGGTCGCGCCGGTCAGGCGCTCGAGCTCCGCAAGGCCGGGGTCGGCTATGCGCTGATCGTGAAGCAGCTTCGCTACCCGGACGAGGCCACGGCGCGTGCCGCGGTCGCGGCGGTCCTCGACGAGGCGCTCGCCGACGAGGGCCGCGAGGCTGCCCTGCTCGAGCGGCTCCGCCTGGACGGGATGCTCACCGGCCTGTACCCGAAAGCTCGGGCCGGGGACTCGCGGGCGATCGAGCAGACCCTTCGGCTGATGGAACGTAAGCGTGTGCTCGACGAGACTGGAGGCGGGTGATGGCGCGTAAGACTGCCGCGCGGATCCCTGCCTCGCTCGCCGACCTCGCGGTGCCGATCGATTCCCTGATCCAGTTCGGCCGTAACCCGCGGCGCGGCTCGGTGCTGGCGATCGTGGAGTCGCTGCGCGTGAACGGGCAGTACCGGCCGGTTGTGGTCCGCTCTGGGACGAACGAGATCCTGGCCGGCAACCACACCGTCCTCGCGGCGCGTGAGCTCGGCTGGGATGAGATCGCGGCGACGTTCCTGGACTGCAGCGCGCAGCAGGCCGCGCGGGTCGTGCTGGTCGACAACCGGTCGAACGACCTCGCGACCTACGACGACGTGGCGTTGACCGAGTTGCTGGTGTCGATCCGCGGTTTGGAGGGCACCGGGTTCACGCAGGCCGACCTTGACGAGCTGCTGGCCGCGAACGTGGCGGCGCCGCGGCTCAACGACCCCGACGGTGACGGGCGGCTCGGTCGCGGCGGGCCGTCGTGGTTCGGCGACAACAAGCAGACGACCGTGTTCGAGGTCCCGAAACCTCCGCGGTCGGCGGAGCATCCGACGATGAAACCGGTTGCGCTGATCACGGCGATGCTGTCGAATTCGGTTCGGCCGGGCGGGCTGGTGTATGAGCCGTTCGGCGGGTCGGGGTCGACGTTGATGGCGTGCCTGACGTTGGGGATGAAGGCGCGGGTCGTGGAGCTGGATCCGAAGTATTGCGACGTGATCTGCCGCCGGTATCAGGAGCACACGGGTGTCCTGCCGGTCCTCGAGTCGACTGGCGTGCCGGTGGACTTCACTGCCGTGGCGGTGCCGGTGTGAGCGTCATCCCGGTTTGTTCGAAGTGTGGGGAGCCGCACGTCGCTTCCCGCTACGGCGGGCAGGCGTGCGCTGGCCACGGCTCGGGGAAGGCGCACCCGGACCGGAAGGGCCTGCCGTGCCGGCTCGCGCCGATGAAGGGGCAGCGGGTTTGCTACCGGCACGGCGGTGCCGCGGGTCAGTCGAGGGCCGCCGGCGCTGTCCGCGTCGCGCGGGCCGAGTCCGAGGCCGAGATGGTGAAGCTCGCGGCCACCCTCGGGGAGCCTGTCGGGCCCGGGCAGGACCCGGGGGAGATCGTCGCCGAGCAGATCCAGTGGCGGCACGCGCACGTGAAGTGGCTGCGGGCCTGCGTGCAGGCGCTCGATCCCGGTGCGCTCGTGTGGGGCCGGTCGCGGGAGAAGATCGGCGGCGAAGACTTCGGCGTCACCAAGGAGGCGAAGCCGAACGCGTGGCTGGCGCTGTACCTCGAGGCGTCGCGTGACCTGGAGCGGTTGTGCCTGGATGCGATCCGGGCCGGGCTCGAGGAGCGGCGGGTGCGGATCGCGGAGCTGCAGGCCGAGGCGATGGTTCGGTTCATCGACGGTGTCCTGGCTGAGCTCGGGATCGACCCGAACGACCCGAAGACCGCCGGGGTCGTCGCCCGGCACCTCCGCCTCGTCGGCGAATAGGGCCGACCGGTGGGCCTGATGGCCGCGGTCGCTGTCCGCTACGAGCGGCGCGCTGACCCGGTCGCGGCACGGAAATGGGAGACCCCGGGTGTTCTCGCGAGGGCGTTGAGTCCTGCGACGGTCCAGACCGAGGCGTTGGATCTGATCGACGCCGCGCTCGTCGAGGTGTTCTCCATCCCTGACGGTCGGCTGATCATCTGCATGCCTCCGCAGGAGGGCAAGTCCGAGCGGGTCACGAAGACCGGTTCCCTGTGGGCGTTGCTGAACAACCCGGACCTACGGATCGCGATCGCGTCCTACGCGCAGCCGCTCGCTGAAACGTTCGGTCGGGATATCCGTAACTGGATCACCACGAACGACGGCGACGAAGGCACCCTCGACCTGGGTGTGAAGATCGCCCGCGACAACGGTGCCGCTCGGCGGTGGAAGCTCGCCGGGCACCGCGGCGGTGTCGTCTGTGTCGGTATCGGCTCCGGGTTGACTGGCCGGCCGGCGGACGTGCTGGTCATCGACGACCCGTTCGCTGACGCTGAGCAGGCCGGGTCTGCCTACTACCGGCAGAAGGTTTGGGACTGGTGGCAGGGTGTCGCCGGCACCCGCCTGGCGCCCGGTGCACCGGTGATCGTGATTCTGACGCGGTGGCATGAGGACGACCTCGCCGGTCGTCTGGTCGCTGCCGAGGACGGGCACCGTTGGCGGGTCATCAACATTCCCGCGCTGGCCGACCATGATCCCGTGAAGGGCGAGACGGACGCGCTCGGCCGCGAGCCGGGGCAGTGGCTGCACTCAACCCGCGGCCGGACCGTCGCGCAGTGGATCGCGATCCGGGTGCAGGCCGGCACGCGGGTGTTCACGTCGCTGTACCAGGGCCGCCCGTCGCCTGATACCGGCAATGTGTGGCGGCGGCCGTGGTGGCGGTTCTACGACTCGCTGCTGTGGTCCGTCGAGGGCGGCGCCGTATATCGGGCGACCGGGTTCGACGAGGTGATCCAGTCGTGGGATATGGCGTTCAAGGACACGAAGGGCAGCGACTTCGTTGTCGGGCAGGTGTGGGGCCGTCGTGGCGCTGAGGTGTTCCTGCTCGACCAGATCCACAAGCGGTTGACGTTCACCGAGACCGTGTCGGCGTTCGAAGCGATGTGCGCGAAGTGGCCGGACGCGACCGCGAAGCTGGTCGAGGACAAGGCCAACGGCACCGCGGTCATCGACTCGCTGAAGAAGAAGATCCCCGGGATCGTGCCGGTGACGCCGCGGGATTCGAAGTACTCGAGGGCGTCTGCGGTCGCCCCGTATGTCGAGGCCGGGAACGTGCATCTACCGTCCCCGGAGGTGTGCCTGTTCCCGGGCGGTGTCGACGACCTGGTCGACGAGGCGGCGGCGTTCCCGAACGGGGCCCACGATGACATGGTCGATGCGACGTCCCAAGCGCTGGACCGTCTGCTGCTCCGCTCTGGTATCGGGGCGACGTACCTGCAGGCGATGAAGAACCAGCTCGCCGCGGCCGGGGTCGAGGTGAAGACGGCGGCACGCGGTTGGCGTGCTGTCTCCGAGGACCAGAAGAAGAAGAGGGCGGCCAGCTAATGTCAGACCGCTCCAACAGCCCCGCCTACGTCGCGGGTCGCCGCCGTGGTGTGGTGAAGTCGCAGACCCGGTGGGCGCCCCGCACCCCTGCCGGTATCGCCACGGCCCTGTCGGGCGCGGGGATGGACTCTCAGTCGGCGTTCGGGCCGGGCACGCCGCTGCTGCCGTCGCAGGGATATTCCCAGCGGCCGCGGGCGATGGACTACCCGGCCGGCATCAACATCTCGACCGAGTCCCGCGGGCAGTGGGGCCGGACGTCGTTCGACACGTTGCGGGCGATCATCGACGCCTACGACGTGGCGCGGATGTGCATCAACGACAAGATCGACGAGATTCGGTCGATGCCGCTGATGTTTGTCGCCGCTGATGGTTGGCGGGGCCGCGACGTTGAGGACGCCGTGGAGGCCGCGAAGGCGGCGCTGGCGCGCCCGGATCAGGAGTCGTCCTACGACGAGTGGGTGTCGAAGCTCCTCGAGAACGCGCTGCGTTATGACGCGACGCCGCTGTACCGGCGCCGGAACCTCGGCGGTGAAGTGATCGGACTGGAGGTCATCGACGGGCCGTCGATCATGCCTTACATCGACGAGAACGGGCGCCGTCCCCGCCCGCCTGCGCCGGCCTACGACCAGGTGATCCACGGTCAGGTCAACAACTGGTTCACGTCGCAGGACCTGTCCTATCAGCGGTTCCGGCCGCAGACGAACTCGCCCTACGGGATGGCGCCGATCGAGTCGATACTGCTCACGGCGAACACCGATATCCGGTTCCAGTGGCATTTCCTGCAAATGTTCACCGACGGGTCGATCCCGGGCGGGTTCGTCGAACTGCCGCCGGACATTTCCTCACCGGATCAGGTCGCGGAGTGGCAGGACTACTGGGACGCGATGGTCTCTGGTGACCAGGCGCAACTGCACAAGCTCATCGCGGTGCCGGCCGGGACGAAGATCGCCGAGACGCGGCCGAAGGCGTTCGACGCGACGTTCCCCGAATATTTGATGTCGCGGACCTGCGCGGCGTACGGTGTCCTGCCCCAGAATCTGGGGCTCGTCAAGGACGTTAACCGTGCCAACGGTGAGACGCAGGTCGATATCCAGTTCCGTGTGAAGACGCTGCCGTGGGTTCTGTGGCTGAAGGGGATCCTGGACCGCTACGTCCAGCGTGACCTCGGCCTGCCGATGGTGGCGGTGAATCTCGACACTGGCCGCGACAAGGAAGACCGGCTGGCTGAGGCGCAGGCGTGGAAGGTGTACGTCGAGACCGGGTTCGCGAGCATGGACGAGGCGCGGGAGGAGTTGCTGGGCCTGGCGGTCGACGATGAGCGGCGGATCCCTCGCGGGATCATCACGCCGCGGGCCGGGTTCATCCCGCTCGCGTCGATCCTGTCGATCGCGGGCGTGATCGACGCGGAGACCGCTGCCCCGTCTGACGAGCAGCCGCTGGACCTCAGCCCGTTCACCGGGCCGGGCGGTGTCATGCCGGACAAGTCTCCGGGCGGGCCGCAGTTCAAGCGGGCGCCGGTGAATCCTGACGAGCCGCGTTTCCCCGAGCTCGAGCACCCGGTGCCGGGTTCGGACGTTGTGGGGATGAAGCCTGCCGCGCCGGTGATCGGTGAGCCTGGTGTGCCGCTGGTGAAGCCGTTGCCGGCGTCGGAGAAGGTCACCAAGGCCGGCGGGGAGATGGCGACGTTCCGCCGGTTCGTCCGGGCGCGGGCCCGGGCCGGGCGGTGGCGCGACTTCGACTTCACTGCCGTCGAGCCTGTCGCGGCGCATCGTCTCAACGACCAGGGCCGTGCCGCGGTCCGCAAGGCCGCCGGTGAGATCGTCGTGGCTGGGCTCGCGGTCCGGGCGGCGAACACCGGCCGGGTGCTGATGCTGCAACGCGGCCTGGATGAGACCGATCCGGCGTCGGGGTCGTGGGAGTTCCCGGGCGGCCACCTCGAGGACGGGGAGGCGCCGTTCACGGCGGCGTGCCGTGAGTGGCAGGAGGAGGTTGGGTGTCTGCTGCCGGCGTCGTCGGTCGCTGCCGCGCACGCCGACTACCGGTCTTGGACGTCGGGCGACGGGGTGTATCGCGGGATCGTGATGGACGTCCCTTCGGAGGCGTCGATCGACTTCGGTGGCCGCTCGTCGGTCACCAACCCGGACGACCCGGACGGCGACATTGTCGAGCAGGTCGCCTGGTGGGATCCGGCGCAACTGCCGGGCAACCCTGCCGTCCGTGCTGAGCTGCAGGCGTCTGTCGCCGACGTCCTGAATGTGCTGTCCGATGAGGCGTTGGAGGTCGCGAAAGCGGCCGGTGGTGCTCGCCCAAAAGTAAGTAACTGGCGCGGCGCTGCCGCGCGGGTGCCGCAGCACGAGTTCGACCTGAAGATCACCGACCATTACGCGCCGCTGATCATCGACGCGATGCGGGCGGCGTTCCCTGACTCGCTGCTCCGGACGGCGATCTCGGCCGGCGGGTCGAAGAGCGAGACGGTGACCAAGGCTGTCGGCGGTCCGCCTGACGTTGTCGCCGAGGCGGCTCGTGCGGCGCTCGCGTCCGGCGCGAACGGCGCCGAACTGGAGAAGGTGCTGCGGCAGGTCTACGCCGACGCCTACGGGGCCGGCGGGTACGCCGCGGCGCAGCAGGTCGGCGGGGCGGCTGTAAGCCTCCACGGTGTTTCCGGGGTGGACTGGTCCGCGTGGGTGCCTGGCGACCCGGCAGCGGCCGCACTGACCGCCAACGGTGGCCTCGCTGCGCTACTCGACGACGCCGGGATCACGATGGACGGCATCGTCGGGTCGAAACTCGACCAGGTCGCTAACGAGATCTCGGCCGGGCTCGGCCGGGGCGACTCGATCGACACCATCGCCGGGCAACTGTCGCCGATCGTGGGCGACGGGTCGCGGGCGGTGATGATCGCTCACACCGAGACCGCTCGGGCGATGACGCAGGCGAGCCTGGACACCTACGGTGTGAACGGGGTCGGTGCCTGGGACTGGGTCATCTCCGAGGATGCCTGCCAAGAGTGCACCGACATGGCCGGCGGGAATCCGTACGACCTGGCCAGCGGCGGCGACGAGCCTCCGCTGCATCCGTACTGCCGCTGCGCGGTGTCGCCGGTCGCCGACTCGGTCGGTGGCACCTCGAGCGACGTGAGCGCCGGCGGGCTCGGCGGCGGCGGTGATCTGGTGCTCGGCGATGACGTCGAGTCCATGTTCGGCGACGCTGGCGCGGCCGAGGAGGCCGACCTCGAGGCGCTGACCGACGATGACCTCGCTGGGCAACTGAACGACGCCGCGGCCGCTGGCGACGAGGCCAGGGTCAAGCGGGTCGTCGACGAGCTGGACCGTCGGGATGCTGCCGCGGCCAAGCAGGCGGCGCGGGATGCGAAGCGCGCCGCGGTCGAGGCCGAGAAGGATGCCCGGTTCGAGGCCGCGGTTTCTGCCGGTGACGACCCGGAGCAGGCGTACGCCGACATTTACGGCACCACCGTCGAGCGGATGCGGATCGAGCAGGCGATGGCGTCGATGCGGGCCAACGGCTACACGGGCCGCAACTTCGAAGAGCTCTGCATGAACGCCTACCAGGACCACGCGGAGCTGTCGTTCCTGAAGGCCGAGGCCGAGACCCGTGGGGTGCTGCTCAACAGGGCGGCGCGCGACGCCGGCGTCTCGTCACGGTCGCTGTTCACCGGACCGGAGAGTCGTGCCCGGAAATACGCCTCCGAGGAGTTACTGTCCTACTGGCAGCGGGTCGGCCGGCTGACGCTCGACGACTTCAAGACGTCGAATCTCGGCGGCAAGGCGCGCTCGCTGGAGACGGGGTACTTCGCGTGATCGCCAGCCAGGCGGTTCTGGACACCGCGGCGCGCATGGGTGCGCGGCGCGGTCAACTGTTCCACGACACCGGGATCCCGACCCGGTGCCCGTTCGTCGGCGACGCGCTCGCCGACGTCGCCGCTGCCTGGGCCGACGCGTACCTCGAGACGATCAAACCGCAGATCCTCACGCCGGCTGGCGACTGACCTACCCGAGACCCAAACCCGCGACGGCCATCTGGCCGGGCGCGGCATTCTGGCGTGCCCTTGGAGGCTGCGATGTCCGTCGAGCAGCGGTATCTGCTGACCGTCGGCTACCAGCCCGGCCCGGATCCGCGGATCACGAAGGGCGCCGATGGGGCGCGTGACTTCTTCTCCGAGGCCGAGCTCGAGAAGGCGGCCTGGTCGCTGCTGCTGTCCGGTGCACCGGAGATCGGTGTGATGCACGCCGATGGGACGACGGGGCACGCGCAGGTCGTCGAGTCCTACGTCTACCGCGGGCCGGACTGGTCTCTGACGGCGGCGGACGGGTCGGAGCAGGTCATCAAGTCGGGGACGTGGCTCGTCGGTGTGCTGTGCGACGACGTGGCGTGGCGGCTGTACAAGAACGGACTCGTCGGTGGGATCTCCATCGACGGGCAAGCGAAACGACGGAGTGTGCGATGACGCAGTTGCCGAAGGCGTTCGAGGTTACCTTCGAGGACGACGACGACGAGTTCACTGAGCTGTCCGGCGCGGTCATTCCGCGCCTGGACCTGGTGAAGGCCGGCGCGAACGGGATGCCGTTCCTGATCGCGAAGGGCGACGCGGCTGGCGGGGTGTTCTCCCCGGACCAGGTCCGCGGGCTGCTCGCCGAGCCCGAGCCGGTCGTGAAGTCCGAGCAGGTCAATCTCTCCGGGTCGCCGGCGGCGATCGCCGCGATGATCCACCGAGCTCCCTCCCGCAAGTTGCGGCCGGGCAACACCGAACAGAAAGGCGCTCCTATGGGCGACGACGTGATCAAGGCCGACGTGCCCGAGGGCGACGAGCCGCTGCCTGATGCCGATGAGGTCGCGGCGTCTGCCGCGGTCACCGTCGACGGGGATCCCGATGACCCGGCTTCGCCGGCGTGGGAGGCCGTGGACGCCGAGAACGCGAAGTCGGCGATCGAGCTGACGGTCGCGCTGCGCCGCATGGTGCAGGGCGCCCAGGACCGGGAGGCCGTCGAAGCGGTCGGCGGCGACGAGGACGGTGCGGAGGCGGTGTTCTCCCTGGCCGACGCGCTGTGCGCGATCGACTGCATCATCTCGATCCTCGCCCCGTTCGCGGTCGAAGAGCAGGCCGAGGCCGAGGAGCGGCAGTCCGACCTCGACGGGCTCACGAAGGGGCAGGTGCGGGTCGCGAAGGCGGGCCGGGTGCTGTCTTCCCAAAACGAGGCGTCGATCCGGTCGGCGTCGGATCTGCTGGAGACGGTGTTGGCGTCCCTGCCGGCGCCCGTGACCGACCCGGTCGCCAAGAGCGAGGAGCAGGATATGAGCGAACCCGAAAAGGATCACGCGTTGGATGCTGCTGCTGCCACGCCGCTCGACGAGACGCCGCTCGACACGACGGCGCCGATAGTGACGCCCGAGCTGCCGGCGGTCGTCGGGGACGCGGTCGAGAAGGCCAAGGGTGACCCGATGACCCCGGTCTATGACGCTTCCGGTGCGCTGGTCGCGATGGTCGACTCGACGGACCTGATCCCGATCGCGCCGGCCGCGCCGGCCGAGGGCTCGGCCACCGAGGAGGCTGCGGAGACCCCTGCCGAAGAGGCAGCGGAGACTCCCGCCGAGCAGGCCACGGAACCTGCCGAGGATGCGGCTACGATCCCCGGCACCGACACCATCGCCGCACCCGCACCAATTCCCCCGAAGGACGACACGGTCACCAAGGCTGCACAGGCTGGTGCCGCGGCCGCGCTCGCAGAGGTCCTCCCGATGCTCACCGAAAAGCTCGGCTCTGACGCCGAGACGGTGGCACTCATCAAGGGCCTGCAGGAGCGCGTCGAGGAGCTCGCGAAGATGCCCGACGACCGTAAGTCCCCGATCCTGAACGGTGGCACCGGCACGGCCGGTCCCGCAGTCCGGGACGGCTCGACAGGTGACTCGCTCGCCAACCTGAAGAAGGCGGCCGAGGACGAGACCGACCCGGTGAAGAAGCAGGCGGCGAACAACGCCGTCATCTTCGCTTCGATCAAGGAGCGGTTCGGCCACTAGGCCGCCCTGTCTCACGCACTGCTCAATCCGCAAAACCACCGGCTACCCCCTGACGCTTCTGTCCTGGGGTTTGTCGTCATGCCCCAGAAAGGGGTGTATCAGTATGGATCTCGACAGCGTCACACTCGAGACTCTGGAAGCGATCAAGAAGGCCCAGACCTCTGGGTTCACTTCCGCCACCGGAGTCGTCGGCTACGACCTCGCTGACCTCGTCAGCCTCATCCCCGTCAACACCCCGTTCCGGGACCAACTGCCCCGCGTGAAGCCGAAGATGGGCGCGAAGATCGCGAACTGGCGCGCGCTGCTCAACGCGAACAACGCGCAGCCGAACCCGGCGACCGCGTTCGACGTCGCGGCGGCTCTCTCGCTGATCAGCGAGATGGACGTGTCCGCGCCGTACGCGAAGGTCGCTGCCGGTTGGACGGCGACGTTGGACGCTGAGGCGTTCGCCCGCGGCTACGCGGACGTGCACGCCAAGGCGATCTGGAACGCGATGAACCAGTTCAAGATCGGTGAGGACCGTAAGGCGATCGGCGGGTGCGCGTTCGCGCTCGGCACGCCGGCCACACCGGTCGTGACCTCGTCGACCACGGGTGGTTCGATCGGTCAGACGATCGCGATCCCGGTGAAGGTTGCGGCCCGCACGGGCAGCAACTACTTCTGGGGCGGCTCGACGATCGCATCCGCATCGGGCACCGTCACCACCCCGACCGACGCGCTGACGACCCACTCGGGCACGGCGACCGTCACCGCTGTCCGCGGTGCGGTGGCCTACGACTGGTTCGTGAACGGGTTCTACTACACGACCACGACCGTCAACAAGGTCGTCGTCACCAGCATCCCCGTCGCGAATGCGTTGGTGGTCCCGAACCTGCCCGGTCTGTTCTCGACCGTGCCGCCGATCGTGCCGGTCGCTGACACGTCGCCAGGCGTGAACGACTTCAACGGCATCCTCGCCAGCCTGGCTGGCGACTACGCCGTGTCGCCGAGCACGGGGCTCATCACCCCCGGCGGTGCGGGCACCCCATCAGGTGCGTACTTCGCGTCGCTGAACGGTGCGGCGTTCACCATCGCCGGCGTCAACGTCGTCGAGCTCGACGCGATGAACCAGGCGCTGTACGACTCCGTGCAGCAGTCCCCCGACGTGTACATGGTGTCCTCGCAGGAGGGTGCGAAGCTGTCGAACGTCCTCCTCAACTCCACCGCGAGCCAAACGTTCTTCCAGCCGAACCTGGCCGGTCGCAGCGCTGCGGTCATCGGTGCGTTCGTCGGCTGGTACGTGAACAAGGCCGCGGGTGGCACCCCGATCGCGATCGAGGTCAACCCGAACCTGCCTCCCGGCACCCTCATCGCCCGCACCGACAGCGTCATGTTCCCCGATTCGGGGATCGGTCGGGTGACCGAGCTCCGCACGCAGCAGGACGTGACGAACTGGGACTACCCGGCGGCACGTGCCGCTGGCGTGGGCGGTGGTCCGCGCTTCGACGGTGAGGTCTTCGCGTTGGAGACGTTCGTCAACTTCGCGCCGACCACGATGGGCGTGCTGCAGAACATCGGCTGATCGGTTGTCCCCGGTCGGGCGGGATCTTCCCTGCCCACCCGGCCGGGGGCGCCGGTTTCTTGTTTCTTTTGTTTAACCAATCCAAGGAGTGCCCGCTATGCGGATCTGCCCGACCGACGACACGTCGGTCATCAACATCGAAGGCGTCGAATACAAGGCCGCCAAGGACGGTTCGTTCGACGTCCCCGAGGCGGTCGGCGAACAGCTCGTCGCGTTCCCGCAATGGCAGCGGGAGTACGAGGCGCTCGACGCCGCGCTCGCGGCGAAGGCTGAGCGGGACAGTGACACGTCGCTGGTCGCCGTCCGGGTCGCCGAGCTCGAGGCGCGTGTCGCCGAGCTCGAGGACGAGAACGCGACGCTCAAGAAGGCCAAGGCCGGGGTCCTGGGCGCGCTGCACCACGCGGCCAAGGCGCCGGCGAAGAAGGCCGCTCCTGCTGCGAAGAAGGCGCCGGCGAAGAAGGCCGCTGCCTCGCCCGCGAAGTCCTGACCCCTGCGTCGATGTGTGAAGGAGCGCGATGACTCTGCCTGCGCCGGCTGTCGCGCCGTACGTCCCGGCCTACGCCGCGGCGACGCCGTATTTGACGGTCGCGGAGTACATGGCCGAACCGACCGGCGTCGACTGTTCTCAGTTGGTGCCCGGCGGTGACACGACGACCAACACTGCGGCGCTGCGCCTGCAGATCCTCTCCGCGTCGTCCTACGCCGATTCGCTGGCCCAGCAGGTTCTGGCGGCGACGGCGGACGTGCAGGTCGGGGAGTATCGGGTGCGCCGCGACGGCACGATCTGGGTGGCGGTCGACTTCACGCCGCTTGTCGAGGTCACGGCTGTCAAGCTCGGCTACCGGGCGACTGGGATGGCTGCGCTGGCTGACCTGTCGGGGCTGTGGATTCAGCGCAAGACGGTGCGTATCCCGGTGGCGGGTGCGGGCCTGTCCGGGGTGGGGCCGCTGTCGCCGGCGGCGACGGCGGACAGCGGGCACGTCCTCGCGCAGGTGTCCTACGTCAACGGGTACGCGAACACGACGCTGGCCGGGCAGGTCGCTGCCGCGGCATCCTCGCTGGGCGTGGCGGGGCCGCTGGGTGTGTTCCCGGGCCTGCCGTTGACGATCTATGACGGGGTGTCGACGGAGCAGGTGGTCGTCGCGCCGTCCTACGTGCAGGGTTCCGCGACGGTGCCGCTGGTGTCGCCGCTGGCCTTCACCCACGCTGCGGGTGTGGCGGTCTCCGCGCTGCCGCGCGCCATCAAGCAGGCGACGATCTGCCTGGTGTCGCATCTGATCAAGACCCGCGGTGCTGAGACGGTGTCGTTCTCGTCGGTGTCCGGCGGGTCGGCCTCCGCCAAGAAGGAGAAGGCGGGGCTGACGGCCGAGTACGTCACCGCGGTGGACCTGCTCAAGCCGCACAGGCGCGCGCGGTGAGCTCGGCGACGGTGCGGGCCGCGATCGTGGCCTATCTGGGTTCGGTGCCGATCGCGGGGCTGAACAAGATTCACCCGGCCCCGCCGTACTGGGCCGACGGGTCGGAGTGGGACCTGAAGAAGCAGCTCGGCTCGGGGGCGATCGCCGCGGTGCACCTGGTCACCGACAACGAGTCGCGGATCACGGTGCCCGTCAACACCGGGCAGAAGAAGGTCGAGTACACCGTCGGGCTGATGCTGTTCTACCAGTGGCTGATGCCCGCGACGTTGACGCCGCAGGACGAGTCGGCGTGGGCCGGGCCGCTGGACGTGATCATCGACGGGGTGAAGGCGCTGCTGCGCGCGGACCCGAACTGTGGCCTGCCGGCGACGGTCTGGGAGTCGGCGCAGCAGCCGGGCGACGTGACGATCGTGCGCGACATTCCGCGCCGGCTGCCAGGCAAGGTGCTGTCCTGGAACGTCCTGGAGTGGCATGTCACCGAAATCATCACGGCCTGATCTCTCGCCGCGGTTCGACCCACTTGTCTAAGGATTGAGGCCGCGGAGTGACGCTCTACGCCGGGGAAACCCTCGCCATCGCCGCCACCATCCTCGACCCGGTCACCGGGGTGCAGATCACCACCGGCACGGTGACGGCCGACTTTTTCGCCCCACCGAAGGATCCATCCTCCGTCGTCGCGGACCGCGCGACCGTGGACCACACGGCGGCTCTCACCTACGGGACCAAATGGACCGGCACGATCAGCTCGACGGGGTGGGCGCCGGGCGTGTGGTGGATGCGGGTGTCGATCGCCGGGACGTACGCGGCGTGGGTCTACCAGTCGTTCACCATCGCAGCCTGACTGCCCCTCATGGACTGAACCCCTGCTCGACCCCACCTGGAATAGGAGCCAAACATGACTGTAGGAATGGTCGCCACCCTACGCAACGCCCGACTCGACGCGATCACCACGTTCGCGGGCGCGTCTTGCATTCTCCGCATCTACTCGGGAACCCGACCGGCTACTGGCGGCGCGATCACCACGCTTCTGGCTGAGCTGGTCTGCAATGCGACGTTCGCCCCGGCCGCTGCTGCCG
>DAITQD010000011.1:24251-34050 GCA_036833255.1 Jatrophihabitantaceae bacterium | reverse complement strand
TCACTTTCCCTGCGATATCGGGGACTTTGGGCACTGCTCGCGGGTCTCGCGCGGTGGGCGTGTGCGGCGAGCACGGCGGTGACCCCGACTCGATCCACTTCTTCGACGAGGTCGGCCTGGACTACGTCTCGTGCTCGCCGTTCCGTGTGCCGGTCGCGCGGCTCGAGGCCGGGCGCGCCGCGGTTCAGCGTGCCGGTGGCGCGGGCGGCAGCGACACCCGGTGACCACCGTGCGATGAGCCTGATCCGGTCCGGCGGTGACGCTCGGACGACTCCTCGATCAGCTCTGTTGCTCGGCTGCCTTCACCAGTTCACGCAGCCCGTCCTCGATGCCGGCGATGAGCACGTCGACGTCCGGCGTGCTGTCGCGGTCGGCGGTAATGCCGAAGTACAAGGCGCCCGCGTAGGAGGAGACGGCCACGCCGATCCGCAGCCGGTCGGCGATCGGCACGTACGGGTAGAGCTCACGCAGCCGCCGCCCAGCCGCATACAGCGGGGTGCGTGGGCCAGGCACGTTGGTGGCGACGGTGACCACGAAGCGTTGCGGGACGCGGAAGATCCCGGTCAGTCCGGCGCTGAGCAGCATCGGCGGGACGTACCTCGCGAGCTCGGTGACGAACCCGCCCGCCGCTGCCTCTCCGGACGCCTTGAGCCGGTCCAGCTCGGTGCGTACGGCGCGCAGCCGCTCGACGGGATCGGCCACGTGCACGGGCAGCTCGGCGACGACCGCAGAGATCCGGTTGTCGGCCTGCCCGCGCTGCCGGCTGGTTCGGACCGATACCGGCACGAGGGTGCGGACGGCGTGTCTGGCCGGCGGCTCGTCGCGGCTGAGCAGGAGGTCCCGGAAACCCCGCGTGACGGCGGCGAGCACGACATCGTTCACCGTGCCGCCCAGCCCGCGCCGGATGATGCGCACGTCGTCCAGGCTCACCTGCGCACCCGCCCAGCACCGGGCCGAGCCGAGCGAGCCGGACAGCGAGGAGGCGGTGGCCGGCCGGGCCAGCTCCACGAAGTCGAGCATCCCGTGCAGGCGGGCGAGCACGGCTGTCGCAGTTGCACGCGGATGCCGCACGCTCGCGGACGCCTGTCGAAGCACGCCCGCCGGGTGCCGAGGTAGGGCTGCCGCGGCCGAGGCGAGCAGGCGCAGCCGGCCCGGCTCGGCGGTGGCACGCCGGCTGGCGGGGACCGGCGGGGACGGCTCCGGCGAGTGGTCGAGCACCGCGCTGAGCAGGTCGGTGCCTGCGATGCCGTCGACCATGCAGTGGTGCACCTTGTTGATCAGTGCCCACCGCCCGTCCTCGAGACCTTCGACGATCCAGCTATCCCACAGCGGCCGGCTGCGGTCGAGTTGCTGCGACATCAATCGGCCCACCAGCTCGCGCAACTGCGCCGTACTGCCCGGTCGGGGCAGCGCGGTGTGCCGCAGGTGGTTACGCAACGAGAACTGCGGGTCGTCGACCCACACCGGTCGACCGAGCTGGAGCGGAACTTCGCGCACCCGCTGCCGGTAGCGAGGCAGCATCGGCAGCTTCGCCACGAACAGCGCGGCGATCTCCTCGTAGGTCGGCGGTGGCCCGTCGAAGACGGCGATCGACGCGATGTGCAGCGACGTGTGCCGATCTTCAAGCCGAAGGAAAGCCGAATCGAGCGGACTCATGACCTCCACGCTCGCTACCTCCGCTCCGCCGGTGTGGCGCCCCAGTTGCGCAATGCTGACCGCGCGGCCAGCAACACCGTGGCACTCGTACCGGTCAGCAGCCGTCTGGACACCATGTCATTACCCTCTGCCGCCGTCCGCTGCGCTGCCAGAGGGCGAAGGTCCCCACGAGTGTGGTTCTTCGGCCCTGCCGGTGCGGGAAACTCGCGCCCTATGCGGGCGAGACCCGACTGGCGTGACGCTCACCCTGCGCGCGGTGCTGAAGTAGGCCGCACGACGACGCAGATGACGATGTGGGCGTGGACCGCGCTTGCCGACTGTCGCCGTCACGCTGCCGTAGAACAGTCGCTTCCCGACTTCGATGAGACCGAGGTAGCACACGACCATGCCGGCTAGCGCGGCGAAGAACCCCGCCGGCAGCGGGTGGAAGCCGAGAGTGCCCGCCAGCGGCGTAGCCGGGAGCAGGGTTCCCACCGCCACTGCGCCGAGAGCGGCGAGCGTCAGGGGCAGGCTCGGGTGACTGCGGAAGAACGGGAGGCGGCGTGTGCGGATCGCGAAGATCACCAGCGTCTGCGTGGCCAGTGACTCGACGAACCAGCCCGAGCGGAACTGTGCGGGGCCGGAGTGGAACACCCACAGCATGACGGCGAAGGTGGCGAAGTCGAACAGCGAGCTGATCGGACCGAAGTAGAGCATGAAGCGGCGGATGAAGCGGATGTCCCAGTGCGACGGGCGGCGCAACTGCTCCTCATCGACGTTATCGGTGGGAATGGCCAGCTGGCTGGCGTCGTAGAGCAGGTTGTTCAGCAGGATCTGGGACGGCAGCATCGGAAGGAATGTCAGGAACAGCGACGCTCCGGCCGCACTGAACATGTTCCCGAAGTTGCTCGACGTGCCCATCAGCACGTACTTGATCGTGTTGGCGAAGATCCGCCGTCCCTCGGCGACCCCGTCGGCGAGCACGTCGAGATCCTTCTCCAGCAGGATGACATCCGCGGCGTCCTTGGCGACGTCGGTCGCAGAGTCCACCGAGATGCCCACATCGGCCGCGTGCAGGGCGAGCGCGTCGTTGACCCCGTCACCGAGGAAGGCGACGTCGCCGCCGGTGCGGCGCTGGACCCGCACGATCCGCGCCTTCTGTTCCGGACTGACGCGCGCGAACACGGTCGTCCTACCGATCGCCGCGGCGAGCGCCTCGTCGTCCAGGGCGTCGAGGTCGGCGCCGGTGAGCGCGCCGCCCCCGGTGAGGCCGAGGTCGCGGCAGACCTTGACGGCGACCGCGGGACTGTCACCGGTCACCACCTTCACGGTGACGCCCAGGTCGGCCAGCCGGCGCAGCGCTTCGGCCGCGTCGCGCTTGGGCGCGTCCAGGAACACGAGCAGGCCGACCAGGGTCAGCTCGCGCTCGTCCGCCACGGTCGGCGTGACGATGCCGAGCGCTGGCCGCCTCGCCACGGCGACGACCCGGTTCCCGGCGGCGAACTCGGCGTCCAGCGCGGCTTGCGCGCCTGCCGGTACTCCGGCACATCGCTGCAGGACGGTTTCCGGCGCGCCCTTGCTCACCAGCGTCTGGACGCCCTGCTCGTCGCGGACGACGGTGGAGATCATGCGCCTGTCGTGATCGAACGGCAGCACACCCATCTCGTGAAAGGCGGTGACCGCCGCGCGCTGTCCCTCGGCCGCCGGCGAGTTCCACAACACCTGATCGAGCGGGTTGCCGCCCACCGCGAGTCCGTTCTCGACGGTGACGTCGGTGGACAGCAGACCCCAGCGCAGCACGGCGTCCGCGGTCTGCCCCTCCGCCGGGACGGCGCGCATGAAACTGACGCGGCCCTCGGTGAGCGTGCCGGTCTTGTCGGTGAACAGGACATCGACGTCGCCCAGGTCCTCGATGCACACCAGGCGCTTGACGAGGACCTTGCGGCGGCTCAGCCGTCGCGAACCAGCGGCCAGGCTCGTGGACACGACGGCGGGCAGCAGCTGCGGCGTGATCCCGACGGCGATGGCCAGCGAAAACAGCAGCGCGTCGATGATGGGTTTGTGCAGCAAGACGTTGATGATGAAGATCGACGAGGTCAGCGCGGCCGCGACGTAGACCAGCAGCATGGAGAACCGTCGTAGTCCCACCTGGAACTCGGTGTCCAGCTGGTGCGTGTTCAGCCCGGCGGCGATCTTGCCGAACTCGGTGCGGGCGCCGGTGGACACAACCACACCGCGCCCACTGCCGGCGTGCGCCACCGTCCCCATGAGCGCGCACCCGGTGAGCTCGGCGAGCGGGCTGCCGCCCGCAACCGCCGCGGTGTCCTTGTCGACAGGCAGCGACTCGCCGGTCAGCACCGACTCGTCGCATTCGAGACCGCTAGCGTCGAGCAACCTGATGTCCGCCGGCACGATGTCACCGAGCCGCAGTTCGACCAGGTCACCAGGAACCAACTCAGTGACGTCGACGTCGGTCGGCCGACCGTCGCGAACCGTGATCGCCCGATGACTGATCTGTGAGTGCAGCGCCTCGGCCGCCTTCTCGGCCCGGTACTCGTTGACGAAGCCCAGACCGATCGACAGCGCCACGATGACCGCGATGATGACGGCGCCACTGCGTTCCCCGGCGAAGTAGGAAGCGACGGCAGCGATCACGAGCAGGCCTAGTAGCGGGGATCGGAGCTGGTGGCGCACCACCGGCAGCAGCCGCGCCCGGTGCGTCGATACCGCATTCGGACCCCACCGCGCCAGGCGGGCGGCCGCCTCCCCGGCCGTCAGACCGGTGGTGGTCGCGCCGAGGTCGCGAAACAGCGTATCGGCCGGCCGGGTCGCGGCGACCGCGATGCCGATGCCGTCAGGGCTCGTCAACGGCCTCCTGCTTGTTGCAACCGTCATTGCCGGCCTCGGGCCGTGTGTCGATGCACCTTTCCAGGAGAGCGCAATCGTGACGCACTCGGGTAGGGCAGAAGGACCCGGAATCCGACGCCCTGGCCCACCGATGTCGTGACCAGCGGCCCCTTGTCGCCAGCCGGCCTTGTCGTTGCGCTGGTAGGCACCCATCGCACCATCGCCCTCGCGCTGACCTCATGACCTTCGACCTATGCAGTCGGGGGCGTTGGCCAGTAGCACGCGCAACGTGCCGGCGAGACAGTGGGAAAGGCAGCCACCGCCGACATCGGCAACGAGCAGGAGCGCAGTCATGCAGAACGAGCAGGACGGGGAGATCCTCGTCGGTATCGACGGATCGACGGCCGCGACGAAGGCACTGGAGTTGGCCGCCGACGAGGCGGAGCGGCGTGGTTGGCGGCTGGTGATCGCCCACGCCGGCGACATCACGCATCGGGGGGCCCTGACCGAGGACAACGCCCGCGCCGCCGCCCACCTGCCGCGACTGGGCCCGCTCGCGTCATGGCTGCTGCACCACTCGCCCTGCCCGGTCGCCATCGTCGGCCGGACGGCCGACACGACCGCCGTGCGCGCGGACGTAGCCGTCGACCCGTCCCCCCTGTCGATATCTCCGTACCCGCTATCGGCTAGTCAGTGACGAAGGAGCCCGTCATGACCCGTTCCGTCCACACCGAGAACGCGCGAAGCACCACCGCGCGGACCGGGACCATACCGAACCCGGGCGCAGCCTCCTACGAATCGACGTTGCGGTATCTCAGCGCCGTGGCCGGCAGCGAATCACACCGACGGGGCCGGGCCGCCAGCATTCCGCCGGGGCCCGAGGCGGTCCGCGACGTCATGGTCACGGGCGTCGTCGCGGCGCACGAGGGGGCGCTGTTCAAGGAGATCGTCGACGCGCTCGTCAGGAACCGGGTCAGCGCCGTCCCTGTCATAGACGCGGACCGCCGGGTGCTCGGCATCGTCTCCGAGTCCGACCTGCTCGCGCGTGTCTCGGGAACGCACCTCGCCCTGCCCCGGGGTCACCGCCTGTCCGGTCGGGGCGAGGGGCGACGCAAGCTGCACGCGGCGACCGCGCGGGAGTTGATGACCTCGCCCGCCGTCGTCATCTCGCCAGACGCCGCGATCGCCGACGCCGCGTTTCATGCCGCGCGGGCCCGCGTTCGCCGATTGCCCGTCGTGGACGGCAACGGCGTGCTTGTCGGTATCGTTACGCGCTCCGACCTGCTCCGGGTGTTCCTCCGCCCCGACGCGCAGATCCGCGCCGACATCCGGCAGAACGTCGTCGTGGGCGCATTCATCCTCGACCCGGACAGCGTCGAGGTCGCAGTTGACGAGGGCGTAGTGACGCTACGCGGGCAGCTCGAGCGCAAGCTTCTGGCCGTCGCGCTCGTCGACGCCGTGCGTGCAGTCAGCGGCGTTGTCGACGTCGTCGACACGCTCAGCTACCGCGTCGACGACAGCCTGTTGCCGCCGCGATCCGCCCTGCACTGACCGGCCTCGAAACTGCGGACGTCATTGGCAGCCCACCACGAGCAGCTGCGCGTCCAGTGCCGCGCGCAGTAGCGCCTCGGCCGGCTCGTCGTCGGCCCGGACGGTCTGCAGCGCGGCACCGCGCACGTGCGCCTCGTGACGCGCGAACTCGAGGCCCTGGTCGTGACGTTCGGCCCTGTACGGGGTGCGTGACGGTCGGCGAGGCTGCAACGCACGCGGTGTCGACGGCACCCGATCGTGACCTGTCTGGTTAATCGACGGGAGAGGAGGCAGCGACATGAATGCGAGAGCGATCGCCTCGGAGCCGGGCCTGCCGGCGCGACCGGGATGATCGATCGCACCGTCGAGGCGATCGTCCTCGACTGGGACGCGGCGGCCGTGCCCGGCGAGAACAGGTGGGTGGCGCGGCTGCGTAGCCGCGTGCACGCACTGTGCGCGGCGGGTGTCAGCGTCGGCGTCGCCAGCACCGTGCACCTCGGTCACCTCGACGCGCAGCTGCGCGCCCGGCCTAACGGCCCGGGCCGCCTGTGGCTGTGCCCGAACGGTGGCGCCGAACTGTTCGAAGTCTTCCCCGACGGACCGCGACTGATCCGGCGACGAGTCGCCAGGATCGGGAGCGACGCGGCGAAGGACGCGGGACTCGCCGCGCCACGCGTGACCACCGACGGGAACACGACCGAGATCGGACTCACCAGCAAGTCCGACTCGCTGCGCGACATCATTGGGCTCCTGGACACGCGCGGCGCGGGGCCGGGTCTGGTACTCGCCATCGGTGACGCGCTGCACCACGGTTCCGACGCATCCCGCGTCATCACACTGTCCACTCCCCTGTCGGTCGGCACGGCCGGATCCGGTTTCGCTGAGTTGCTCGCTCTCCTCGACGAGCAGCTGCGCCGGCGCCGCATGCGGCGGACTCCCGGCGCGGACGAGGACCCGGAGTGGATCATCCAGGAGTCCGGGCGGGACCCGATGCGGCACCGCATCACCGAGACGCTGTTCACCGTCGGCGCGGCCGGCTTCGCCACGCGCGGCGCGCTGGAGGAGCCGGCGCAGGGCTCGGTTCCGCTCGTGCTGGCCGCAGGCACCTACTGTTCCAACGGACCGGACCAGCACCTGCTGCCCGGCCCTGTGTGGACCGGGCTGGACGTCGACCCAGCCCTTGCCGAGGACACCCGGCTGCTCGATCTGCGCACCGGCGTGCTGGTCCGGCAGGAGCGAGCCTGCGGCGCGCCACCGCTGCGCACGCTCCGGTTCGCGAGCGTCACCGTTCCCGGAGTCGTGGCGCTCCGGGCTGAGGCTGCGGCCGGGCGGCTGCGGCCGGGAGCACCGTTCCGGCCGTCTTCCGGTTCCGGTGCGGCGATAACGACCGGCCGCCTCGGCACGCGGCAGTGGGCCCGCGCCGGCGCGGACAGCGCCGCCGGCATCGGTGCGGTGGCCGAGCAGCGCAGCGGGCGCGACGGCGGGGTACGGACGGTCGAACGGCTGGCCGCCTACGTGGCCGACCAGCGGCGCCAGCCCAGCCTGGGTAAGGCCAGCGAGCTGTTGGATGTCGCCACTGACCTCGGCTTCGACCGGCTGCTCTCCGAGCACCGGGCGGCGTGGGCTGCAAGATGGGAGGCCGTCGACGTGCGGATCCCGGACGATCCGGCAGCGCAGCTGGCGATCCGCTTCGCGCTCTTCCAGTTGTGGTGCAACGTGAACCGTCACGACGAACTCGCGGTCGGGGCGCGTGGGTTGTCGGGCAGCGGTTACGCCGGACACGTCTTCTGGGACGCCGACGCGTTTGTGCTGCCGGCGATCGCGAGCATCGACCCGCGCGCCGCGACGGCGATGATCCGGTACCGGCTGCGTCGGCTCGACGCCGCGCGGGCGTGGGCGCGCCAGAGCGGCTGCGAGGGTGCACGCTTTCCCTGGGAGGCGGCTGCGGACGGCACTGACGTGACGCCGACGGCCGGGTCCGTCGGCGGCAGGCCGGTGCCGATCCTGACCGGGCAGCGCGAGGAGCACGTGACCGCGGACGTCGCGTGGGCCGCGGCGCATCACGCGGAGTGGACCGGCACCGAACGGGCCACGAGCCGCTTCGCGCTGCCGTTGCTGGTCGAGACGGCGCGTTACTGGGCCTCCAGGCTGCGGCCGGACGGCGAAGGCAGCCTGCACATCGAGAACGTGATCGGACCCGACGAGTACCACGAGTCCGTGGACGACAACGCGTATACGAACGTGATGGCCCGCTGGAACCTGCGGGCGGCCGCCGACGCCGCCGAGCGGGCAGCCATCCGTACCGACGAGCCGGTCAGGTGGCGCGCGCTCGCCGAGCGCATTGTCGATGGTTACGATCCGGCAACCGGGCGCTACGAGCAGTTCGCCGGCTACTTCGGGCTCGAACCGCTGCTCATCGTGGACTTCGCCGAGCCGCCCGTCGCGGCCGACGTGCTGCTCGGGCACGACCGGGTGGCGGCCTCACAATTGATCAAGCAGCCGGACGTGCTCATGCTGCACCACCTCGTGCCGGCCGAAGTGCACCCCGGCTCCTTGCAGCCGAACCTGGACTTCTACGGCCCGCGCACCGCGCACGGCTCTTCACTGTCACCGTCGGTGACCGCGGCCCTGCTCGCGCGCGCCGGACGTGCGGACGAGGCGCTCGCCATCCTCCGCCTCGCGCTCACACTCGACATCGGCGACACCACGGGCATGACCGCGGCCGGCCTGCACATGGCGAACCTCGGCGGCGTATGGCAAGCCGTGCTCACCGGCTTCGCCGGCGTCACGGCGCGTGCAGGCGTCCTCACGGTCGACCCGCGGCTACCCACGGCTTGGGACAGCCTCGAAGTTCGTTTCCGGTGCCTTGGGCGCCGGGTTCGGCTCATGACCACCCCCGACGGCGTGGTCCTCCACACCGACGGCCCGTTACGGGCGCGCCTCGCCGGCGACGAACCGAGACTGGTGTCCGGAACAGCACATCTCGGCCAGGCCGAAGAGAGCGTCCTTCCACGACAGCGAGGTACGCGATGAGCGACGTGCTGGCCGCGCTCGGGCGCGGCGTCGACAAACGGCCGGTCACCGGCACGGCGACGGCCATCGCCTGCGTGCTGGGGGCGAAAGTGCGCCAGATCGACGTGTCAGATGGTGCGGATCCAGCCCGAGGCACTGATCGTGTGCTCGCCGGCCTCGCCGCCCCGGGCACCGTGCTCGGCGTGCTGTCCGGCACAGCGTCGCTGCATGACCTGTGCTGGCGCGTAGCGCAGCGCGCCCAGAAACCGGTCGTTCTCGTGCCGCCGGTCGGGCGGGCCGTGCCGCAGACCATCAGCCGGGTACTCGTCCCGCTCGACGCCACGCCGGAATCGGCCACTGCCGTCAGCGAGACGGTGGGTCTGCTCGCGCGTGCCGGCGTCGACATCGTCGTGCTACACGTCTTCGGCACCGCAACCGTGCCGAAGTTCTGGGACCAGGCTGAGCACGCCGAGAGGGCCTGGCAGGCGGAGTTCATCGCCCGCTACTGCCGTGAGTCAGGTGTCCGGCTCCGGCTGCGTAGCGGCGAGCCGGGCGAACATGTCTTGGATGTGGCCGCTGCGGAGGGCGTGGACCTGATCGCCCTCGGCTGGTCTCAACACCTCGACGACGGGCGGGCCCGCACCGTGCGCCGAACGGTGCGTGACACGGACGTCCCTGTGATGCTGGTGCCGATCGTCGAGTGACTGCCGGTCTGACCGACCACCGGGATGTGAGGACGTTCGGCCCTAACCTGACGTGGGCTACGTGGGGTGTA
>DAITQD010000011.1:17714-24151 GCA_036833255.1 Jatrophihabitantaceae bacterium | reverse complement strand
CCACCGGGATGTGAGGACGTTCGGCCCTAACCTGACGTGGGCTACGTGGGGTGTACTCACCTCATGGCGACGTACGGCGTGCACCTCGACGTCGAATGGGCCTTGTCGACTCCGCAGCGCTGCCCTGGCTGCGACGCACCGGAACTCGAAGCGGTGTCCGATGGTGATCAGACGAACTTCCAGTGCCGCTCGTGCGGGCGGTGCTGGCACATCGCGTTGGGCTGGGTGTCGTCGACCGAGCAACGCGGGTGCCTGCCGGCCGATGACCGGGCCGAGTTGCCAAGTGCCACCGCCGAGGCTGCCTACCCGCGCTGGACGCGGTGAGAAGAGGCCCGCGATGCGTATCGGACTGATCGCTCCACCCTGGGTGCCTGTCCCGCCCCCCAAGTACGGCGGCACGGAGGTCGTCGTGGACAACCTGGCCCGCGGCCTGCAGGAGCTCGGCCACGACGTCCGGCTGTTCACCGTCGGCGACTCGACCTGCCCGGTGCCGCGTGACTACCTGTATCCGACGGCAGTCCAGCCGATAGGCACCAGCGTCGAGGAGGCGGCACACGTCCTCGCTGCGTACGAAGCTCTCACCGACGTGGATCTCATCCACGACCACACCGTGCTGGGCCCGCTGCTGGCCCCGCACATCGCCTCTCGCCGCGCCCCCGTGGTGACCACCCACCACGGCGCGTTCACTGCCGAGAACCGCCGCATCTTCGCGCAAATCGCAAAGCACGCCTTCGTCGTCGCCATCTCACATGACCAGGCGAGCCACGCGCCAGACGTCCCCGTCGCAGCGGTCATCCACCACGGCATCGACCTGGACGTCTACCGGCCGGGTGCCGGTGACGGCGGGTACCTGCTGTTCGTCGGCCGGATGTCACCCGACAAAGGCGTCGACCTAGCCGTGCGCGCGGCGCGCGCGAGCGGGCGGCCGCTGGTACTGGCGGCGAAAATCCGTGAGCTGGCCGAGCGGGACTACTTCGAGCGGGAGATCCAGCCACTGCTCGGAGCCGACGACGACCTGTGGATCGAGCCGCCGCTGACCAAGCGGCTGGAGCTGATGCACGGCGCCGTGGCACTCCTCAATCCGATCACCTGGCCCGAGCCGTTCGGGCTCGTGATGGCAGAAGCACTGGCGAGCGGTACACCGGTGCTGGCCTTCCCGTACGGTGCCGCGCCCGAGATCGTCGACGACGGCCGAACCGGATTCCTGTGCCGAGACGAAGCCGATCTGGTCAACGCGATCGGCAAAGTGGAGGAGATCGATCGCGCCGACTGCCGTGCCGCGGCCGAGCAGCGGTTCTCCATACAACGCATGGCGCGCGAGCACGACAGGCTCTACCGTCGCGTTCTCGACAACGCGCCCGGTTCGGGGCGTCGCCACACCACGATCGGCCACGACCACCACAGCCGACACAGCGTTGCGCCGACGACGACACGGAGCTGAGGGCGGAGGTGCCCGTGACTCAGCCCTGGACGTTCTCCGGCGAACCGCCCGGTGAGGGAGGCGCCGGACAACCGCTGACGCTGGTCGAGGGCTCGACGTTCTGCATCAGCGAACCGGTCGGCGACATCCTGCCCGACCGGGCCCAGGGCCTGTTCGTGCGTGACACGCGGGTTGTGTCGCGCTGGGAACTCACCGTCGACGGCGTGACGCCGAAGGTGCTGGCCGTCCAGCGCGGCGACCCGCACGCAGCATCGTGCCTCAGCCGCCTTCCTCCGCAACGCGGCCAGGCCGACAGCACACTGCTCGTCGTTCGGCGCCGCTACGTCGGCGACGGCATGCGCGAGGACGTCACCGTTCGCAACACTGGCCAGCTGGAGGTGCACTGCCTTCTCGAGTTGAGGGTCGACGCTGATTTCGCGGACCTCTTCGAGGTGAAGGACGGGCGCGCGCAGCGGGCCGATGGTGTCAGGACGGAGGTCGACGGCGACCTGCTCAGAATTGCCCGCCGACGCGGCGACCACGAGCAGAGCGTGCTGGTGGGCGCCGACGGCGGGCCGGAACTCGACGCGGGAGTGCTGCGCTGGGCGGTGACCCTGCCTGCGCATGGCCAGTGGAACGCGACCGTGGAGGCGGTTGCGGCCATCGACGGAATAACGATGCCGCACCGGTACCCCCGTGACAGCCCGGTCGAGCACGCCGCGCCCGCCCGCCGACTTCAGGAGTGGCGCCGCCGCAGCCCGGAGGTCAGCACGGCCGACCCCAACTTCGCGGCCGTGTTGCGCCGCAGCGTCGAGGATCTCGGCGCGCTGCGGATCTTCGATCCAGGCCATCCGCAGCGCGCGGCGGTAGCTGCCGGCTCGCCCTGGTTCATGGCCCTGTTCGGCCGCGACTCCCTGTTGACGTCATGGATGCTGCTGCCGCTGGACACCAGCCTCGCGATCGGCACCCTGCAGACCCTCGCCGATCACCAGGGCAACCGGCTCGACGACACCTCCGAAGAGGAGCCGGGCCGTATCCTGCACGAGATCCGCTTCGGACCCGTGACCGACTTCGCCCTCGGCGGGCGCAGCGTCTACTACGGCACGGCCGACGCGACACCGCTGTTCGTGATGCTGCTTGGTGAGCTGCGCCGGTGGGGAGGCGACGACGCGACGATCGAGGCGTTGCTCCCACACGCCGACCGGGCACTGGAGTGGATCGAGCGCTACGGCGACGCGGACGGCGACGGATTCGTCGAGTACCACCGCAAGACCGACAGCGGGCTGGTGAACCAGGGGTGGAAGGACTCCTGGGACGGCATCAACTTCGCCGACGGTCGCATTGCCGAAACCCCCGTCGCGCTGGCGGAGGTGCAGGGCTACTGCTATGCCGCGTTCCTCGCACGCGCCCACTTCGCCGAGCAGGCCGGTGACGGTGCTGGCGAACGACACTGGGCGGACAAGGCCGCACAGCTCAAGCACGCCTTCAACGAGGCCTTCTGGCTTCCCGACCGTGGCTGGTTCGCGGTGGGGCTCGACCGAGACAAGCGGCCGATCGACGCCCTGACCTCCAACATCGGCCACTGCCTGTGGACCGGCATCATCGACGAGGACAAGGCTGCCGAGGTCGCCGACCACCTGCTCTCGGCGGACATGTTCACCGGCTGGGGCATCCGGACGCTGGCCGAGTCCATGGCCGGCTACAACCCGATGAGCTACCACAACGGGGCGGTGTGGCCGCACGACAACGCCCTGTGTGCCAGCGGGCTGATGCGCTACGGCTTCGTCGAGCACGCTCAGCGGGTCGCGACCGGTGTGCTCGAGGCAGCCGGGCACTTCGGTCACCGGCTGCCCGAGCTGTTCTGCGGGTTCTCGCGTGACGAGTTCCCCGCCCCGGTGCCGTATCCGGCGTCCTGCTCGCCACAGGCTTGGGCGGCGGCAGCACCGTTCTCCTTCCTCCGCAGCCTGCTGCGCTTCGACCCGAAGCTGCCCCGACGGCAGGTGTGGTGCGCTCCGGAAGTGCCTGCCGGCTACCTGCCGCTGCGGGTCAACCGTCTGCGGGTCGGCGATCTCGAACTCGGGATCGAGGTGCACCCGCACGCCTGGCACATGACCGGGCTCGACGGAACCGGTATCGACCTGGTGTCTCCGCCGGCACGCAGCGCTGGAGCGCACTCGTGACGGCCGTCCAGCTCCGACGGGCGCAGCTACGAGCACAGGGTTCTCATGCGTCGCATGCCGGATTCCCTGCGGCTGTGCGCATTGATCGAGCAGGGCGCCGCCGGCGAAGGGACGAAGGTCCGTACCGAGTGAGACCGACGACCCTAACGCGCGTCGTCCGGCCGGTGCGATGGTGCGCCAGACGCTGTTCAACCGCACGAGAAGAATGAAGGCGAGCGATGACGGCTATCTCCAAACTCGTCGGTCCCGGCACCGTGCAGACGAGCGTCCGGCTCCCCCCGCGGTCATCGGCCCCCCGGGTCGCCAGAAAGCTCGTGCGCGATCTGTGCACGGGCTCCGGGCTGCCGGACAACCTCGTCGACGACGCAGCCCTGGTCATCGGTGAACTCGTGACCACCAGCGTCCGGCAGGCACATATGGCGGTCCAGGTCGTTGTCGTCGTGGCGGCCGACGAGGTCACGGTCCGCGTATACGACAAGGGCACCATGCCGCCGGCGGGGCTGACGGACCGGCCGGCCGCCGGGCGCAGCTGGGACACGGCTCGCCGCCTGGGTACGTCGTGGGGTTACCACGGCGGCGCCGGCGGGAGAGCGATGTGGGCATCGTTCCGGGCTAACCGCAGTCGACCGACGCGTTGAGGTGGGCCGCGGGGCCGCCGGCGTGACAGCGGCCGCCAGGGTCTGCTCGACGATCGCGTTACTGACCGGGAACTTACCGTTCACTCTGCGGATCTCCGGATCCGGCGATTCGATGGTGATCTTCGCCGCAGCGAACAGTTCGAAGAAGCGGCTGCTCCGCTCGATCCCGCCGATGCGGTGGTCATGCACCATGAAGATCGGCGTCCGGGAGAACGTCGAGATCAGCTTCGCGTCGGCAACCAGTTTCTCCGGTGAGCGCATGCCGCTCCAGGTGCGGCAAAAAGTGCCCGCGGTAGAGGTGACTTTCGTCCCTGTCTTGACCTGCGGCGAGGGCGTTCGCTGAGTGGTGTCCAGACCGATCGATTGGAGAGCAGAAATGACTAGCGTAGAACACAAGCCGAACGGAGCCGAGCTGGTTCATTGGGCGCCCTGGGCTGAGGCCTTTCCGTGGAACACCCGGTTGGGTCAGGTGCTCGACACCATGCGGCACACCGTTCACCCGGGGGAGTTCGCACCCGGCGGAGATCTGGAAGAGACCGACGACGCCTTTGTCCTGGAACTCGATCTGCCAGGGATCGCCAAAGAGAACGTGACGATCGACGTCACCGGCCGGCGGATTACGGTCAACGGCACCCGGACCGAGAAGGAACGCACCGGCACCCTGCGGCACACCACTCGCGCCACCGGCAGTTTCAGCTACGAGGTGACCTTGCCGGCGGCCGTGGACGAGAAGGGCGTGACCGCGTCCCTTGTCGACGGCGTGTTGACGGTGCGGATGACGAAGGCCAGTGGGGCCAAGACCACCCGGATCGCAATCCGGTAACGACCACCTGCTGCGGTGCTCGGCGGTACGGCGGGGATGCAGATCCACCCGTCGACGGACGCTGCGGCACGACAGGCTGCCAAGGTTGACGCGGCCTGGGCGATGGGGAGTTGACGATGCGCGCGAAGCCGGGGGACTGGTTGGTGGTGAAGAGCCGCGCCGACAATCGGCATGCCCGCGAAGCGGAGGTGCTCGAGGTTCACGGTGCAAACGCCGCGCCGCCCTATCTGGTGCGCTGGCTCGATGGCGGCCGCGAAGCACTGGTATTCCCGGGACCCGACGCGCAGATCATGACGGCGGAGCAGTTGGCCGAGCGGGACCGGATTCGTGCCGAGCGGATCAGCCGCGTTCAAGCCGAGATCCGCGACGGACATCCGTAAAGCAGTGCCGCGGAGTGCCGCCGTCGTGTACTGACAGGTCGGGCCCGAGGTTCGGCGCGTGACGACGGACGGAGGCAACGTCGCGCGGTGCTGATCGAAGTCGGCGGATCGACGCTCGGAACGGCAGCTGTGACGAGCAACGGTCGCGTGGTGCGACTGCGGTTCGCCATCGCTTGCGGGCACCGGTGCACCCTCTCGCCACAACGGGACGAACGGAGCGACCGGCACCCGGGAATCGCGTCACGAGTGGAGCATCGTTCGCGCGGCAGCCGCATACCAGGGGACGAAGGTCCTCAACAGGCAGGACGCACGGCGCTACCACGTTCGGCTCCTGCGGATGAGCCTTGAAGCAGTCGTCGTCGCGACCTCGCGCGGGACTAGATCGTGCAGCACCTCCGTGGGTTGCGCCCTGGTGATCGTCGTTGGGTGACAGGAGGCACGATGAACGAGCAGGAGAGGTACGCGACGTCCCGAGAGGCCTTACAGGCCACCGTTGATCACCAGGGACCGACCCCGCTGCGCTACACGTCGGCACTCGAACGTTATCTGGCCGCGATCGCTGGTGCCGACGAGCACGACACCGCGCCCCACGGCCACAGCGCGCCCTGTGGCGCTTGGACGACATCCAGGTCCGGGACGTGATGACCCGCGCGGTGGTCTCCGTCGGCGAGAACGCCCCGTTCAAAGAGATCGTGGAGGCGCTCGCGCAAACCGGGAGCACCCGGCGGCCGGCGGGCAACCCGCCGCAAGTCCCAGGCAGACACCGCGGGCACCCTGATGACAGCGCCGCCGGAGACGATCGGTCCCAATGCGTCCATCGTGCACGCCGCCCGGGCGGCCGCCAAGGCGCACGTGCGAAGGCTGCCAGTCATCGACGACCAGGGTGTCCTGGTCGGGATCGTCACCTGGTCGGACCTGCTGCGGGTGTTCCTCCGCGGCGACGCGGAGATCCTCACCCCTCGGTTCTGCACCGACGCATCGAGCATCGATGTCACC
>DAITQD010000011.1:0-17614 GCA_036833255.1 Jatrophihabitantaceae bacterium | reverse complement strand
CGCGGAGATCCTCACCCCTCGGTTCTGCACCGACGCATCGAGCATCGATGTCACCGTGCAGGACGGAGTTGTGACGCTCACCGGGCAGTTGGAGCGCCGGCTGCTGATCGCGCCGCTGCTGGAGGCGACGCGTGCCGTAGCCGGAGTTGTCTCAGCCCATGACCACCTGACCTACCGCGTGGACGACACCGTGTTTCCGGCCCCGCGTACACCGCACTACTGATCGACAGGAGACGACAATGAAGGCGCTGGTCTACCACGGCCCCGGACGGCATTCCTGGGAGGACGTCCCCGATCCGCAACTGCGCGAGCCCGAGGACGCGATCGTGCGCGTCGACGCGGTGACGATCTGCGGCACCGACCTGCACATCCTCAAGGGCGACGTGCCAGAGGTCAGCCCGGGGCGCATCCTCGGTCACGAAGCCGTCGGCACCGTCGAGCAGGTCGGCTCCGCGGTGCGCACCATCCGCCCGGGCGACCGGGTGCTGGTGTCGTGCATCTCGCCGTGCGGACGGTGCCGCTACTGCCGGACCGGCAGCTACGGCCAGTGCCTCGGTGGCGGGGGCTGGATCCTCGGCCACCTCGTCGACGGCACCCAGGCCCATTGCGTGCGAACCCCGTTCGCCGAGACCTCGCTGTACCCGCTGCCCGATTCGGTCAGCGACGAGGCCGCGCTCATGCTCGCGGACATCATGCCCACCTCGTACGAGGTGGGCGTGCTCAACGGGCACGTCGGGCCGGGCGACACCGTCGTCGTCGTCGGCGCCGGACCTATCGGCCTCGCCGCGATCAAGACCGCCCGGCTGTTCAGCCCGGCGCACATCATCGCCGTCGACCAGGCCAAGTCACGCCTCGACGCAGCGCTCGATTTCGGCGCCGACGTCAGCATCTCGGTCGCCGACACGCCGGTGGACAGCGTCCGGGAGCTCACCGGCGGGCTGGGCGCGGACGTCGTGATCGAGGCCGTCGGCGTGCCGGAGACGTTCGAGCTGTGCACCGAGCTGGTGCGGCCGGGTGGCCACGTCGCGAACATCGGCGTGCACGGCAAGCCCGCCACGCTGCACCTCGAGTCACTGTGGAGCAAGAACGTCACGATCACGACCGGGTTGGTGGACACGTACTCCACGCCGACCTTGCTGGCCATGCTGGCGGCGCGGCAGATCACCACAACCGACTTCGTCACGCACCGCTTCGGCATCGAGGAGATGCTCGAGGCGTACGACGTGTTCGCCCAGGCCGGCGACACCGGCGCGCTGAAGGTGGCGCTCTTCCGAACCTGACTGCCGCGCGCGACCGACACGAGAGCGAGCATCGCGGCCCACCAGCTCGTGCAACTGCGCCGTACTGCCAGAGGGCAGCAGGTCCCGATGCGCGTGGACACGAGGCGACTACAGCTATCGCACCCCGGCCGGAACGGGGAGAGCAGCCGGCCAGTCTGGCTTCAGCCGAGGCGATCGGCGAGGTCCTCGCGGACGCCCGCGTGGGCGTACGACCCGTGCGCGGCCCCGACGACGACGACCGGGCAGGGCGAGCGGTGCAGGATCGATGTCGGCACCGGGCCGAGACGCGTGCTCCACCGGTCGTCGCTGTGGTGGCAGCCCACCACGAGCAGCTGCGCGTCCTGTGCCGCGCGCAGTAGCGCCTCGGCCGGCTCGCCGTCGGCCCGGACGGTCTGCAGCGCGGCACCGCGCACGTGCGCCTCGTGACGCGCGAATTCGAGTGCCAGCCGACCGGCATGTCCACCGGTCACCCCGACCACGACGCGCGGAGCATGGCCTGTCCCGGGCAGCGACGGTCGCTGCGGGACGACCGCGACGGGGCAGTGCGCGTGCACCGCCGTGCGATGGCTGACCGAGCCGAGCATCGTGCTGGTGAAGCCATTGCTGCCCCGTGTCCCGACGACCACCATCTCCGCGTTGGTGCTCAGGTCGATGAGGGTGTCCGCGGGCAGACCGCGGCTGAGCAGGGTCGTCACCGGCACACCCGGCCGGCGGACCGAGGCGGCCGCCGCGTGCCCGGTGAGCAGTTGCTCGGCGAAGGCGTCGTAAGCACCCACGCCTGGATCGCCCGCGACCAGATGCCCGTCGCGAGCACCGAGCGCATGCAGGACGAGCAGGGTGTACCCGCGTAGTCGGCACTCGTCGACGGCCCACTCCAGGGCGGTGCGTGCGCCGGCAGAGCCGTCGACTCCGACGATGATTCGCTGGTTGTTCATGGCCGCTCCCGTGGTCAGATCCGTTACTGACCACGGTGCCGGGTGATGTGCGTGTGCAGCAGAGTCGGATGTCCCTACCGCAATGGCCCTAAGTCCGTCGGAGGTCCGCGCCGTAGACGGCGGCCTGGGTACGGCGCGCCATACCGAGCTTGGCCAACAACCCGGAGACGTAGTTCTTCACCGTCTTCTCGGCGAGGAACAACCGCTCGCCGATCTGCCTGTTCGTCAGGCCCTCGGTGATCAGCCCGAGGATCTCCCGCTCACGGCCAGTCAGTGACGCCAGCCGCGCGTCCTGCGGCGCGCCGTCGCGCAGTCGCGCCAACAGTCGCTCGGTGACGGCCGGATCGAGCAGCGACTTACCCTCGGCCACCGCTCGGATCGCGTCGACCAGGCTGGATCCGCGAATCTCCTTGAGCAGGTACCCCGCCGCACCGGCCATGACGGCGGCGAAGATCGCGTCGTTGTCGTCGTAAGAGGTGAGGATGAGGCAGCGGACCTCGGGCATGGAAGACCGGATGTCGCGGCAGACATCGATGCCGCTGCCGTCGGGCAGCCGTGCGTCGAGCACGGCGACGTGCGGCCGGGTCGCGGGGATGCGGGCCAGCGCCTCGGCCGCAGTGCCGGCCTCACCGACGATCGTGATGCCGTCCTCGGCTTCGAGAAGGTCGGCGATTCCGCGCCGCACGATCTCGTGATCATCGAGCAAGAACACCCGGATCGACTCGTCGCCGCTTGCCGCGGTCAGCTCAGTGGGATCGTCCATCGAAGATGTGTTCCTTTACGGGTTGACGGTGGTTGGTCCGATGTCGCCGGGGTGAGGACGAGCGTGCCACCGTGCTGTTCGGCGCGCTGCCGCAGGTTGGCCAGGCCGCTGCGCCGCTCGGTGTCGCCGATACCGACCCCGTCGTCGACGACCTCGAGCACGAGTTCGGTGGTGCTCGCCGTGAGCACAACCTCCGCGTGGACGGCTCGCGCGTGCCGTGCGACGTTGGTAAGCGCTTCCCGCGTCACGGCGACGAGATCGTCGACGACCGGCTCGGGGACGACCGAGTCGATCGGGCCGCTGAACCGCAGTCGCGGCTCGAAGGAGAGCAGCGGCGTCACTTCGGCGAGCACGGCGAGCAGCCGGGTGCGTACCGTGCCGGTCTGCGGACCGAGCTGACCGCGCAGCTGGAAGATCGACGTGCGGATCTGGCGGATCGTGTCATCGATCCCGGACACCACCCGCTCCAAGCGCTCGGCCCGGACGTCGTCGCGAAGTCCAGCGGCCACGCTCTGCACGGTCAGTCCGGCGGCGAACAGCCGCTGGATGACGTGGTCGTGCAGGTCGCGGGCGATTCGGTCGCGGTCCTCCAGTAGCACCATGCGCTGCTGGTCGGCGCGCGCGTCGGCGAGTTCCAGCGCGACCGCCGCGTGGTTGGCGAACGTGGTGGCCATGTCCAGGTCTGCCTCGTCGAAGCGGTGCCGACCATGCAACCTGCCGACGACGAGGGCTCCGCGCATGCGTTGTGTCCCGACCAGCGGCAACACCATCACCGGCCCGACCGGCAGCACGTCAGACAGGTGCCCGTGGAACTTCTTGTCCTCTGTCACGTCGCCGACCAGCACCGGGCGACCGCTGTCGAAGGCGAGCCCGGCCAGGGTGTCCTCGACCGGGTAGGTGTAGCCGGTCAGTTCGTCGGCCCGCGCGCCGGAGGCGACCTCGACCATGAGCCGCTGACCGCTCGCAGTCGGGAGGACGACGGTGACGACGTCGGCGTCGGCGATCTGGAGGGCCTGCCGGGCAATCAGCTTTAGGGGCTCTTCGCCCTCGGCGGAGAGCAGTTGCCGGGTGATCTGCATCGAGGCCTGCAACCAGCCCTGCCGCCGCTCGGCCTGCTCGAACAGCCGGGCGTTCTCGATCGCGATGCCGGCGGTCGCGGCGAGCGCGGTCACCAATTCCTCGTCCTCGGCGCTGAACTGGCCACTTTCGGCCTCGGTGAGGTAGAGGTTTCCGAACACCTCGTCGCGCACGCGCACCGGCACGCCGAGGAAGCTCGCCATCGGTGGGTGGTGGGGCGGGAAGCCGACCGAGCGGACGTCGTCGGACATGGTCCGCAGCCGGATCGGGCGCGGGTCGTCGATCAGCGCGCCGAGCAGGCCCTTGCCGGAGGGCAACGGTCCGATCCGCAGGGCGGTCTCGTCATCGACCCCGACGTGGATGAACTCCTGCAACCCCCCGCCGGGTGCGAGCACGCCGAGCGCGCCGTAGCGCGCTTGGACGAGCTGGCAGGCGGCCGCGACGATGTGGCGGAGCACCACCGGCAGCGCCACGTCGCCAATGATCATCTTGTTCGCGGCCAGCAGCCCGCGCAGACGTCCCTGGGTCGCGATGACGTCCTCGGCCCGACCGACGAGCTGCTTCAGCAGCTGATCGAGTTCGAGCCTCGGCCCGTCCTCGAACTCGAGCGCGCCCGTGTGCCACGCCTCGCCCGCGCCCGCTTCATCCGATGACATCGATTCCACCGTACGGGTGCATCCGGGTGGCCGCACGGCCCGATGCTCACTCATTCGGCGAGGACGTCGACCAGGCGGCGGCGGCGGGTCGCCGGCGTGGCCGGAGCACGCCCGACCCGCAGCAACACGTGGGGATACATCCTCAGCTGCAGCTCTTGGCGCAGTAGTTCGTTCGTACGCGCCACCTCGATCACCTGAGTGAATGGGCTGGCGGCGTAGCCGCGGCGGGCGATCTCCAGCAGCATCCGCTCCAGCGCCTCGCCGGCACGTAGCCACGCCATCTGGTTGTCCTCGAGCGAGCCCACCAGCAACAGGCACTGGTTCATGCTCGAGCGGGTGCGCGTCGGCAGCCATCCCATCCCACGCGTGTCGAAATCGCGTATCGGCACGTCATCCTCGGCACCGGCGTCGACGTGCCGCACCGCGGCCGCCGCCACGCCGTCCTCGCGGCGCGGGTCATCGCTGGTCCAGGCACGCAGTTCGGCACGGTAGGCGGGGTCGGCGTTCTCGATCTGGTCGGCCTGCTGGCTCAGCCGAGCCGTCGCGAGCCGATGCTCCGGACGCACGATCGGGAAGACCTCAGCCCCCTCCCTGTTCACGGCATCGACAATCGCCGCCACCACGTCCTCGGGCACGACCTCGTCGGAGAATTGGCGGCGATTGGTCTGGCGCACGTCGATCGCCGAATCGAGCAGCGCGAGCGCATCCTCGCCCGGTCGGTGCGGCTCTTCGGCGACGATCCGCGCGAGCACCTCCGGACGGGTCGGGTCGGCAAGTCTGTCGACCTTGGCGTCGTACCCGCATGCAGCCAAGGCGACGCGGGCGTTGAACAGCGCGCATCCGCAACTGAGTAGCAACTGCCGCCCGCGCGGGTCGAGCACCCGCAACTGCCGGGCCCAGTCGGCGTGGATCTCCAGCGAGTCGCCGTTGAGCACGAACCGCCAGGGCTGGGTGTTGTGTATCGACGGGGCTCGGGTAGCCCGCACAGCCGCCCGGCGCAGCGCATTGGTCGACTCGGGATTGATCACCGAGGTCATATCTGCGTCACCTAGCTCGTATTCCTGTCGGCCTGTCTGCACGGATGCATCAAACCTCCCTCGCGGCACACCGGGCGGGTAGGGACCAACGTCACCGCCGCGTGAGCCGCAAGACCTGATCCGAGCGACCGCGTAGCGCGGCTCAGTCGTCCGAGCCGGAGTCCCGCTCCCACCCGCGTGCGGCAGCTCGCGCGCCGAGCAGCGCAGTGTCGCGCGATCGGTAGACGATGTACGGGCGCGTCAGGTAGCCGAGCGGTGCGGAGAAGGCGTGCACCAGCCTGGTGAACGGCCAGGCGGCGAACAGCACCCAGGCGAGCATCGCGTGGACCTGGAAGCCGATCGGGGCACGCGTGATCAGCTCGACGTCGGGGTGCAGGTAGAAGATCGAGCGGAAGTACGGTGCCACGGTGAGGCGGTAGTCGTGCGGGTGGCCGGTGATGTTGCCGAGCACCGTGGTGCTCAGTCCCGCGACGAGCGTCGCGACGAGCAGGACGTACATGCCCTTGTCGTTGCGGGTGGTCGCGGAGAACACCGGGCCGGTGGTGCGGCGCCGGTAGATCAGGATCGCGACGCCGACGAGTGTCATGAACCCGGAGACCGCGCCCAGGCTGACCGCCATCGCGTGGTAGGTCGTCTCGGAGATGCCGACGGCCGACGTGGCCGACTCGGGGACGAGGATGCCGCCGACGTGGCCGAGGATCACCAGCAGGATCCCGAAGTGGAACAGCGGCGAGCCGAGCCGCAGTAGGCGGTTCTCGTAGAGCTGACTCGAACGTGTCGTCCAGCCGAACTTGTCGTAGCGGTAGCGCCAGACGTGGCCGCCTACGAAGACCACGATCGCGACGTACGGAACGATGATCCAGAGAAATGTGTTCACCGACGCCCGCCCATGTACTCGGGTGGGGCAAAGGGCTCGAGGCCGACCTCCTCAGCGGGCGGCCCGGACCGGGCCAGCTCCAGCGCGCGGTCGAGGTCGCGCGGAGCGGGCTCGGGTAGCACCGCGCGGATCGTGTCGAGCACCCCGACGTAGGCCGAGCCGGCCTCGTCCAGGGCCATTCGCAGCAACTCGACCCCAGCGCGGTTCTCACGCAGCAGCATCAGCCCGGTCTCCGGATCTCGTGCCGCGACCTCGCATACCAGAGCAAGGTGGTCGGGTAGTTCCCCGCCGGCCAGTGTGATACCCGCGCCGCGGTAGGCGTGGGTGAAGCGAAGCAGCGCCATACCGCGCTTACGGGTGTCGCCGTGGGCGTAGTAGCTGAGGTAGAGACAGCATCGGCGCCGCAAGTCGAACGTCTCGACATAGTCGCGCGTGAGCTGCGCCGTACACGTGGAGCTGAGATGGTCGAGGAAGTGACCCAAGGGCACCGCTGCCTGCTTGGGCAGTGCGGCGACGGTCTGCCGCAGCAACGGCAGGTGCTCGAGCAGCGTCTCGTCGGGGTAGCCGAGGCACAGCGCCGACGCCTGCAGCGCCCGAATCCGGTCGCGATCGTCGGTCATTCTCCGCCGCCCTCGTCACGCCGCGGCGGCATGACGTCGCGGGCCGCGCCCTTGCCGTCCCAGTTCAGTAGGTTCACCCGCCGAGGCGCGTCGGCCGGGTCGACGAACTCGCCGGAGGTCTGGCGCTGTTTCAGTGCATGGAAGTTCTCGACCGCGATCGGCTGCGGGCCACCGGAGGACTCGCCGAACGGTCCGGAGCCGCCCATGCCGGGCCCCTCGTCATAGTCGAGCGAGCAGCCCAGTTCCTCGAGGTCGTGCGCACGCTCGCCCATGTCGCCGAGCTCGCCGTGCGCGGACGGGATCACATACCGCTCGTCGTACTTCGCGATCGCCAACAGCCGGTACATGTCCTCCATCTCGATCGCGGACATGCCTACCGCGTCGGCCAGCTCAGGGCGGCGCTCCTGACCGAGGTTGACGTCACGCATGTAGGACCGCATAGCCGCCAAACGCGCCAGCACGTCGCGCACCGGCTTCGCATCGCCCGCGGTGAACAGCTCGGCGAGGTAACCGATCGGGATGCGCAGCGTGTCGATCGCGCCGAACAGGTTGCCGGCGTCTTCGGCGTCGTGACCGCCGTCCTTCAGCACGTCGACGACGGGCGACAGCGGCGGGATGTACCAGACCATCGGCATGGTGCGGTACTCCGGGTGCAGTGGCAGCGCGACCTGGAAGCGGTTGATGAGCGCCCACACCGGCGAGCGCTGGGCCGCCTCGATCCAGTCCCGCGGGATGCCAGCCGCCTCGGCGGCGCGCTGCACCTCGGGATCGTCCGGGTCGAGGAACACCGCGCGCTGCGCCGCGTAGAGCTCGGTGTCCTCCGGCGTCGAGGCCGCCTCGAGCACCCGGTCGGCGTCGTAGAGCACGAGGCCGATGTAACGCAGTCGTCCGACGCACGTCTCCGCACAGACGGTGGGGATGCCGACCTCGATGCGCGGAAAGCAGAATGTGCACTTCTCGGCCTTGCCGGTGCGGTGGTTGAAGTAGATTTTCTTGTACGGGCAGCCGGTGACGCACATCCGCCAGCCCCGGCACTTGTCCTGGTCGACGAGCACGATGCCGTCCTCGGAACGCTTGTAGATCGCGCCCGACGGGCAGGACGCCGCGCAGGAGGGGTTGAGGCAGTGCTCGCAGATCCGCGGCAGGTAGAACATGAACGTGTTCTCGAAGTCGAGCTGCACCTTCTCGCTGATCCGAGCCAGGATCGGGTCGGCCTTCGTGACCTCCGGGCCGCCGCCGAGCGAGTCGTCCCAATTGGCCGACCATTCAACCTTCATGTCCTTGCCGGTCAGCAGCGACTTCGGTCGCGCCACCGGCGTGTGCTGCTGGGCCGGCGCGGTGATCAGGTTCTCGTAGTCGTAGGTCCACGGCTCGTAGTAGTCGCGGATGTTCGGCAGCAGCGGGTTGCTGAAGATGGTGGCCAGCTTCTTCAACCGGCCGCCCGCGCGCAGGGTCAGCCGTCCGCGCTTGGTGAGCCGCCAGCCGCCCTGCCACTTCGATTGATCCTCGTACGTGCGCGGGTAGCCCTGTCCGGGACGGGTCTCGACGTTGTTGAACCAGACGTACTCGACACCGGAGCGGTTGGTCCACGCTTGCTTGCACGTGACCGAACAGGTGTGGCAACCGATGCACTTGTCGAGGTTCATCACCATCGCCATCTGCGCCATGACCCTCATCAGTAGGTCACCTTCTGGCTGCGGCGGCGGATGACGGTGACCTCGTCGCGCTGGTTGCCGGTCGGGCCGAGGTAGTTGAACGCGTAGGACAGCTGCGCGTAGCCGCCGATGAGGTGACTGGGCTTGACCAGAAGCCGGGTACCGGAGTTGTGGATGCCGCCGCGCTTGCCGCTGGTCTCGGCGATCGGGACGTCCACCACTCGCTCCTGCGCGTGATACATGTACACCGTCCCCTCCGGCATCCGGTAGGAGATGATCGCGCGCGCGACGATGACGCCGTTGCGGTTGACAGCCTCGATCCAGTCGTTGTCGGCGATGCCGACCTTCGCCGCGTCGGCGGGACTCATCCAGATCGTCGGTCCGCCGCGGGAGAGCGACAGCATGATCAGGTTGTCCTGGTACTCGGAGTGGATCGACCACTTCGAGTGCGGTGTCAGGTACCGGACGGTGACCCCGAGTTCGTCCACGCTGCCGAGTTGCGGCTCGCCGAAGAGCCGGTGCATGTCCAGCGGCGGGCGGAAGACCGGGAGTTGCTCGCCGATCTCGGCCATCCAGTCGTGGTCGAGGAAGAAGTGCATGCGGCCGGTGAGGGTGTGCCACGGCTTGGACCGTTCCACGTTGATGACGAATGCCGTGTAGCGGCGCCCGCCGGACTCGGACCCTGACCACTCCGGTGAGGTGATGACCGCCTTCGGGCCGGCCTGCGTGTCGGCGAAGGTGATCTGCTTGCCCTCGTGCTCGGCAGCGAGATCGGCCAGCTTCGTGCCGGTCCGCTTCTCGAGGTACTCGAAACCGTTCACCGCGAGATGACCGTTGGTCGTTCCCGACAGCGCGAGGATCGCTTCGCACGCCTGCGCGTCGCGGGCCAGCGACGGTCGCCCGTCTGCTGCCCCGCCGCGCACCTTGCCGTTCTTCGCGGCCAGGTAGTCGACGGGCTTGTGCAGGTCGAACGTCACACCCTTGGTCGTGGCGCCGAGTGACTCTGCCAGCGGGCCCAACGCACCGAGCTTGTCGGCGACGGCGGTGTAGTCGCGCTCGACGGTGACGAGCTTCGGGAAGTTGACGCCGGGCACCAGGTCGACACCCTCGGTGCGCCAGTCGGCGACGACGCCGTGCGGGTTGGCCATCTCGTCCGGGGTGTCGTGCAGCAGCGGCACGGCGACCAGGTCCTTGCGGGTGCCGAGGTGGGTTGCGGCGAGTTCGCTGAACCGTTTGGCCAGCACCTGAAAGGAATCGAAGTCGGTGCGCGTCTGCCACGGTGGCGGGATAGCAGGGTTGAAGGCGTGCACGAACGGGTGCATGTCGGTACTGGACAGGTCGTATTTCTCATACCAGGTCGCGGCCGGCAGGACGACGTCGGAGAACAGGGTCGTCGACGTCATCCGGAAGTCCAGAGACACCAGCAGGTCGAGCTTTCCGACGGGTGCCTGGTCGCGCCACCGCACGTCGGTCGAGCGTGCCTCCGGCGGCGTCTCGCTCGCGCGTAGCGAGTCCTCGGCGCCGATGAGGTGGCGCAGGAAGTACTCGTCTCCCTTGGCGCTCGAGCCAAGCAGGTTGGAACGCCACACCGTGAGTACCCGCGGCCAGTTCTCCTCCGCATCCGGGTCCTCGCAGGCGAAGCGCAGCCGCCCGCTCGAGAGCTCCGTGCGCACGAAGTCGCCGAGCTGCTCGCCGGAGCGTTCGACGGCATCGGCCAGCTCCAGCGGATTCCAGTTGAACGTCGGGTAGGACGGCATCCACCCCATCCGCGCCGACGCCGCGATCAGGTCGGCCGGTGACTTGCCGGCGAAGCGGCCTTCTCCAAGCGGCGAGGCCAGGTGGGCGTTGTCGGCCGTGTCGTAACGCCACTGGTCACTGGCGAGGTAGAAGAACGCGGTGGCGATCATGGTGCGCGTGGGTCGCGACCAGTCCGAGGCGTTGGCGTACATCGCGTGTCCGGTGAGCGGGCGCACCTTCTCCTGCCCGACGTAGTGCGCCCACCCGCCGCCGTTGACGCCCTGGCAGCCGGTCAGCGTGGTGAGTGCGAGGAAGGTGCGGTAGATCGTGTCGGAGTGGAAGTAGTGGTTGGTGCCCGCGCCCATGATGATCATTGAGCGGCCGTGCGACGCCTCGGCGTTGGCCGCGAACTCCCGCCCGATCCGGGCCGCGGCCGCCGCGGGCACGGACGTGATCTCTTCCTGCCACGCCGGCGTGCCCGGCTGGCTCGGATCGTCGTAGCCGCTCGGCCAGTCGCCGGGCAGGCCGTCGCGTCCCACGCCGTAGTCGGCCAGCAGGAGGTCGAAGACGGTGGTGACGAGCCGTCCGCCGACGCGACGGGCCGGCACGCCGCGGCGCATCGTGGCGCCGGCCCCGCTCGGCTCGTCGAAACGGGGAAGCAACAGGTCCACCGCCTGTGCGTCGGCGTCTCCGAGCAGCGTGAGCTGCGGCCGGACGTCGCCGAGGTCGAGGTTCCACTTGCCCAGGCCGGCATCGCCGTAGTGATGGCCCAAGGAGCCGTTGGGCGCGACCGGCTCACGAGTCTCGGCATCGATCAGGACCGTCTTGAAATGGGCGTTCTCCTCCGTGCTGCCGAGATCCGATGCGGTCAGGAACTTGCCGGCCGTGTGCGTGCCGTCGGGGCGTTCGTCCAGCGTGACGAGGAACGGCAGGTCGGTGAACCGCGAGACGTAATCGGTGAAGTAAGGCACCTGGCGCTCGACGAAGAACTCGCGCAGCACGACGTGCCCCATCGCCATCGCCAGTGCGCCATCGGTGCCCGGCTGGGCCGCCAACCACTCGTCGGCGAACTTGACGTTGTCGGCGTAGTCCGGCGATACCGCGATCACCTTCTGCCCGCGGTAGCGCGCCTCGGCCATCCAATGCGCGTCGGGCGTGCGCGTCACGGGCAGGTTCGAGCCCCACATGATCAGGTACGCGGCGTCCCACCAGTCAGCGGACTCGGGGACGTCGGTCTGGTCACCGAACACCTGCGGCGATGCCACCGGCAGATCGGCGTACCAGTCGTAGAACGACAGCATCGGCGCGCCGAGCAGGGCGTGGTAGCGGGCTCCGACACCATGGCTGACCATGCTCATTGCCGGGATCGGTGAGAACCCCGCCACCCGGTCCGGTCCCCACGCCTTGATCGTGTGCACCTGCGCCGCGGCTGCGATCTCGACGGCCTCGTCCCAAGTCGCGCGCACGAAGCCGCCCTTGCCGCGCGCGGAGATATAGCGCTTGCGCAGTTCGGGTGTGCCGACGATCTCACGCCACGCCGCGACCGGATCGCCGGCGTGGCGCGCCTTGGCGGCACGGAACAACTCGAGCAGCACGCCGCGCACGTAGGGGTAGCGCACCCGGGTCGGCGAGTAGGTGTACCAGGAGAACGCGGCGCCGCGCGGGCATCCGCGGGGTTCGTACTCGGGGCTGTCCGGGCCGACCGACGGGTAGTCGGTCTGCTGTGCCTCCCACGTGATGATGTCGTCCTTGACGTACACCTTCCACGAGCACGATCCGGTGCAGTTGACGCCGTGCGTGGAGCGCACCACCTTGTCGTAGGACCAGCGGTCCCGGTAGAACGAGTCGGCGTCGCGACCGCCGATTCGGTGCACTGTGCGCAGGTCATCGGACACCTCGCCGCGCTGCAGGTATTTGCCCGCGCGCAGTAACGCTTCGGTGAGCGGATCGTCCAGCCCCGGTGTCATCTCTGCGACCGTAGCGCGGACGTCATCGCGGGCACATCAGCCGGACCTCGGCGCGCACGTCGTCCAGCGCGTCCCACTGCTGCGGGCTCAGAACCGACAGCGTGGCCGGGAAAAGACCGTCCTGCTCGCGCAGGATGTGGTCGAACAGTTCGCTGAGCGCGGCGTCGAGCCGCTCGGCCCACCCGTCAAGCGGATCCCCACCTGACTCGATCTCGGCGAGCGCGTGCTCGATGCGCCGATGGTCAGATTCCAGCGAGGCAACGTGCTCGGCGAACTCCTCCGCCATTGCCGGAAATAGGCCCCTTTCCTCGACCGCGGTATGTGGCTCGAGAAGCTCCAGTAACCGCTTCGCGGCGACGACGGCTGCGGGGTGATCGCCGGTACGGCCGGCGCGCGCCGCGTCCCGGCCGACCGCACGGATGTCGTCGTGCTCGCTGGTCAACTGCGCGATAGCCGGGACGTCCTGGCAGCCGCAGTACTCGCACATGGCGGTCCTCCTCAGTTCACAGCGGACGGACGTCGCGCGGCCTGCGCCGCCAGAGCGAGCACGAGGGCCGCCACAACGGCGAGCGCGACCAGGCCTACGGCGTAGCTGCCGAGACCTCCGTAGATCGAACCCATCACCAACGGCGGGACGAACCCACCCAGGCCGCCGGCCGCGCCGACCAGTCCGGTCACCGCGCCGACCTTGTTGGCGGGCGCCTGCTGCGCGACCAGGGCGAACACCGCACCCGACGCGGCACCGAGCGCCGCGGCCATGGTGAGGAACGCGATCGTGCCCACGGGCGCCAAATCGGGAGTCGTCGACTGGACGAGCGCGGCAACGCTCACCACGGTAAAGGCGCCGACCAGTACGCGTGCCGGGTCGAGCTTGTCGGACAGCCATCCGCCGATCGGGCGCATGACGACGGCCAGCACGACGAATCCGGCCATCTTGTTCGCCGCGTCGGACAGGGTCAGCGCGTAGGCGTTCTTCAGGTAGGTCGGCAGGTACACGCTGAAGGCCACGTAGCCGCCGAACGCGATCGCGTACAGAGCCGAGGCGTGCCACGTGATCGGCAGGCGCACCGTCGCTGCGAGCCGCCGGCCGAGTGGCTCGGTCGGCGCGATCCGACCCGGCGCGTCACGCAGCACGAGGGCAGCGATGACGCCGTAGCCGGCGAGCGCGATCGCGGTGATGACGAAGGGCGTCGCCATGCCGTGGGCCTTGACCAGCTTCACCGTCGTCAGCGCGCTGATCGCCGTGCCGCCCATACCGGCACCGAAGATCCCGACCGCCAGCCCGCGCCGCTCCGGCGGGAACCAGGCGGTGACGAACGGCACGCCCACCGCGAAGGACGTGCCGGCGATACCGAGGAAGAACCCGCCCGCGAGCAGCGCGGCGAGGCTGGAATGGCCGAATAGCCCGAGGAACAGCACCGGGATGATCGTCGCCATCGACACGATCGGGAACATCACCCGGCCGCCGTAGCGGTCGGTCAGCGCGCCGACCGGGATGCGGCCGAGCGAACCGACAACCACCGGCACCGCGACCAGAAGTGCCTGCGAGAACGCCGACAGGTGCAGGGTGTCCTTCAACTTCGGGGCGAGTGGACTGAGCAGCGCCCAAGCCCAGAAGTTGACGGCGAACCCGAGCGTGGCCAGCCCGAGCATCACGCCGGCCCGGCGGGTGCTGGGGGCCGGCGCCGTCGGTGCGGGCCGGGTCGGGTGTATCGCGGTCATCATCGCCTCGCAATGTTTGTAGTGTCCAGTCCGGTGTCTGCGCCCCCGATCGCAATGGGCCGCGTGGTTGGCGCGGCCCATTGCGATGCGATGGTGTTTCTACAGTGCCCACCGGTGCTGCGCGACGAACGGCAGCCGGGACCAGATGCGGCCCAGACCCCAGGTGGTGCCGGCGTACGTTGCGGCCAGGACGATGAGGACCACCGCGTAGATGAAGTGATAGTCCGTCAACGGGTTGGACGACCCGGTCGGGGCACCCGCACTCGTGTGCTGCGCGAGCGGGAACTCGGCGAACCACATGAACGCCAGCATCAGCACCCCGGAGACTGCCGCGATGCGGACCGCGACGCCTGCGATGACCGCGACGCCGATGCCGAGCAGGCCGAGCATGAAGAGCGAGTTCGCCCAGCCGGCGCCGGCGATGGAGTGGAACCACGACTGGAACGGGCCGGTCTCGACGGAGGAGAGGAACCCCTTCGTCGGCGAGCCGCCATTGATCCAGGCCTTGGCTGACGGCGTGGCGTAGTTCAGGCCGAACGTCTTGTCCAGGAAGGCCCAGAGGAAGACGAATCCCGTGGACACGCGCAAGACCGCGAGCGCCTTTGCCGCCGTCGACGTCATCATCGATCCGCGGACTTCCGCGATCTCCGGATGAGTGGTCGTGGCATGATCCGAACGGTGGAGTGTCATGGCTCCTCTTTTCTTCTTCTTGTTGACGTCTCAACTCTCCCGCGTTCCGGCCCGCGCCGCCTGAGCCGAACAGCCCGGTTCGCGAGGACGAAGGTCACCACGTGACCGGCCCCGCTGCGCCGCCATTCCGGGCATTTTGCCAAGAGCCGGGAGGAGACCGGGACCGATGCATGCGACACTGGCCGCACATTGCGTGCCTGGATCTGTTCAGACCTTGTGCCTCCTCGCCGCCCGCAACTCATGCCCAAGGCGGAAATACCTATGACAGACCCGACGATCCCGCACGCGCGGAACACGATGATCGAAGCCCGCGACCTGAGCAAGCGATACGGCCACAAACTCGCGGTCGATCACTTGTCCTTCACGGTGCAACCCGGCCGAGTCACCGGTTTCCTCGGTCCGAACGGTGCGGGCAAGTCGACGACGATGCGGATACTCGTCGGGCTGGACCGGCCCACTGGCGGCAGCGCCACGATCGGCGGCAATCGCTACGCCCAGCTCACTGCACCGCTCCGCGTCGTCGGCGCGTTGCTTGAAGCACGAGCCGTGCATCCCGGCCGCTCCGCCTACAACCACCTGCTGTTCCTCGCCCAGACGCAGCATCTGCCGCGGCGCCGCGTCGACGAGGTCATCGACCTTGTCGGACTGCACGACGTCGCCCGCAAGCGGGTAGGCGGATTCTCGCTCGGCATGGGGCAGCGGCTGGGCATCGCGGCGGCGCTGCTCGGCGACCCGCAGGTGCTGATCCTCGACGAGCCGGTCAACGGTCTCGACCCCGAGGGCATCCTCTGGTTCCGCAACCTGATGAAGCACCTGGCCAGCGAGGGGCGCACGGTGTTCGTCTCGAGCCACCTGATGAGCGAGATGGCAATTACAGCCGAGAACCTCATCGTGATCGGTCGCGGCAAGCTGATCGCGGACTGCACGACCGAGGACTTCATCGAACGCAGCTCCGACAAGTCGGTGCTGGTCAAGTCACCCGACGCGGCCAAACTGCGGGAGCTGATCACCGCCGCCGGCGGTCAGGTCACGGCCGACGACGAAGGCAACCTCGATGTGCGGCAGCTCGAGGCGCCTCGGATCGGCGAGCTCGCCGCCCGGGACGGTCTCGTGCTGTATGAACTGAGTCCGCAACTGGCGTCCCTGGAAGAGGCCTTCATGGAGTTGACGCGCGACAGCCTTGACTACGGCGGGCACGGGCCCGACGGCTCCGACCCGGCCGTAGTCGCCGCGGCTTGCGCCGAAGGGAGCGCCCTGTGAGCACCGCCATCGCGCCCGTCATCAGTGCCGACGCGGGCAACCGACGCGCGAAGCTCGACCTCGGTGGCCTGCTGCGCTCCGAGTGGACCAAGATCCGTTCGGTCCGCTCGACGCTCTGGGCGCTGCTGTTGCTCGTTGTACTCACCCTCGGCTTCACGACATTGTTCACCGCTCTGACCATTTCGCAGTGGGACAAGAGCGACGCCTCCGAGCAGCGCGCGATCCTGGCCGATCCGACGAGCACGATCCTCGGCGCCGGATTCCAACTCAGCCAACTCGCCGTCTGCGTGCTCGGCGTGCTTGTCATCGCCGGCGAGTACGCCTCCGGAACCATTCGGGCCAGCCTGCTGGCAGTGCCCAGACGCACGCCGATGCTCGCCATGAAGGCATTGGTGTTCGGCGTGCTGGTCTTCGTGGTGGGCGAGCTGGCCGCGATCCCATCGTTCTTCATCGGCGCGGCGATCTTGCACAAGCGCGTCGCCGTCTCCATCGGTGACCCCGGCGTGCTGCGTGCAGTCATCGGCGCCGGGCTGTACCTGTCAGTCCTCGGCGTGTTCGCGATCGCCATCGGTGCTCTCGTCCGCCATACCGCCGGCGGTATCACCGGGATCATCGGCTTTGTGCTGGTGCTCGCGCCGCTCGCCCAGCTGTTGCCGGGCAGCGTCGGCAAGCACGTGCACGCCTACCTGCCATCCGAAGCCGGCCACCTGATCGCCTCGGCCCGGCAAGGCAAGAACGATCTGCTCTCCCCTTGGCAGGGGTTCGGGGTCTTCTGCATCTGGACAGCAGTGCTGCTCATCGCGGCGGGCTACCTACTCAAACGCCGCGACGCCTAGCGCGACGCGGCGCCGGCGGCTGGCACGACGGCAATCGGGCAGGACGCGTGGCTGATGCAGGCCTCGCTGACCGAGCCGAGGAGCCGGTTGTGGTGGCGGGCGCCGAGCACGAGCAGGGCGGCACCGCGCGCGGCCGCGGTGAGCGTGGCCGCGCTGGCCCCTTCCATCACCTGGGCGGTGATCGCAACGCTTGGCTCGCCGGTCGCGGCCCGTTCGGCAAGGACCACGTCGACGCTCTGCTGCAGTTGTTCCAGTATGAAGATGCCTGGGTTCGTTTCGTCCGGCCACACTGTCGGAACGCCCCACGCACCCCACGTGCTCGGGTAATGCCACACATGCACGGCCAGGACGTCGCCGCCGCGGTACGCGGCCTCGACGGCGGCGAAGCGCAGCGCGGCCACCGACACGGGATCGCCGTCCATGCCCACAACCACACGGTTGTGGGGCGCGGTCGGGCCCGGCCGAGCGGGCGCAGGGAAAGGTGCCGGGCGGCTGGTGGTCA
>DAITQD010000010.1:32507-34856 GCA_036833255.1 Jatrophihabitantaceae bacterium | reverse complement strand
GATCACAGGATTTGGCTGACCGCGTAGATGACCAGGCCGGCCAGCGAGCCGACCACGGTGCCGTTGATGCGGATGAACTGCAGGTCGCGGCCGACCTGGAGCTCCAGGCGCCGGCTGGTCTCCTCGGTGTCCCATCGCTCGACCGTCGCGGAGATGACGCCGGCGAGGTCGGCGGCATAGTTCGTGACGACGTGCGCGCTGACCCGTTGCAGCACGTCGTCGATCTTCGCGCCGACGACGGGGTCGTCGCGGAGGACCTCGCCGGCGCGGATCGTCAGCGACTCGACCGAGCGCCGCAGGTCCGAGTCGGGGTCGGCCGCCCCGTCGACGATGAGCTTCTTGAGGTTGGTCCACAAGGTCGTGAGCCAGTCCCGGACGTCGGGGTGGTCGAGCAGTTGCAGCTTTGCCTCCTCGATGCGCTGGGCCTGCCCGCGATCGCTGCGCAGTCGCTCGGCGAAGGCGCGCAACTGGGTGTCGAACGTCTTGCGCAATTCGTGCGACTCGTCCACCGAGACGTCGGCGAGGAACGATTGCAGGGCGGTGAATCCCTTGGCGAATACCCGGTCGTCGACCCATTCGGGCACCCACTCGGGCGACTCCTCGGCCAACCGCCGGCGGAACACCGCGCGGTTCTGGTCGAGGAAACGCATCAGGCCGCGCAGGCCCGCCGTGAGCGCCAGCTGATGCTGGCCCGAGTCACAGACGGCGTCGAGCAGCCGGGCGAGATGCGGTGACACCGCCAGCTCGCGCAGCCGCTTGTCCGCGAAGGCGGCCACCGCGTTGCGCAACTCGTCGTCGTGCAGGACCGAGGCCATCCCGCCGACGGCATTGCTGAGCTCCTCGGCGACCTGCCGGGCGTGGTCGGGCTCGGCCAGCCACTCCCCGACGCGCTGTGGTACCCGCGCCGCCGCGACGCGTTCGCCGACGATCGACGGGGTGAGGAAGTGCTCGCTCACGAAGCCGGCCAAACCCTCGCCGATCTCGTCCTTCTTGTGCGGGATGATCGCGGTGTGCGGGATCGGCAGCCCCAGTGGGTGGCGGAACAGAGCCGTGACCGCGAACCAGTCGGCGAGCCCGCCGACCATCGACGCCTCGGCAGCCGCCTGCACATACCCCCACCCGCCGTGCCCTTGGGCGAGCGTCCGGCAGAGCACGTAGACGATCGCGGCGGCGACGAGCAGGCCCGCGGCGATGACCTTCATCCGCCGCAGCGCACGAAGCCGCTCGGGGTCCGGGATGAGGATCGTCATGCCCGCACCGCGATCGCCTCCGCCAACCGGTCGGCGGCCTTGGTGTCATAGCCCAGGAACAGCGACGGCTCGGTGAGTTCGAGCTCGATCAGCAGCGGCCCGGCCGGCGCCGGCAGCAGGTCGACGCGCGCGTAGAGCAGGTCCGCCCCGAACCGCGCACGCAGCAACCGCATCACCTGGTCCCCGACGGCCAGTTCGGCCGTGGACGCCTCGCGCGCCTCGATTCGCTCCTCGACGTAGAGCTGGTATCCGTCAGCCGGATGAACCATCCCTGCGGGCAGCATCGCGCCCTTGCTGATGGCGTGGCTGAAGACGCCGTCGAGGTACACCAGCGCGGTCTCACCGACGGTGTCGACGTCGGTGACGTAGGGCTGGACGAGCACGGTCCGACCGGCGTCGTGCAGGCTCGTCACGTGCGCCCGGGCCGCGTCGGCGGCGTCGGCCGCGAACCGGCCCGCGCCCATCGAGCCGGCTCCGACGGAGGGCTTGACGACGAACTCACCGGCCAGTGGCAACCGGGCGGTCTCCCCCGGCGCGAAGAACGTGGTCGAGACGACGGGCACGCCGGCGTCCGCGAGATCGCGCAGATAGGTCTTGTCGGAGTTCCACGCGATCACCTCAGCCGGGTTGGCCAGCCGCGGCATGCTGCGGGCCCAGGCGACGAACCCGTCGCGGTCGCTCGTGTAGTCCCAGGTGGAGCGGACGACGACCAGGTCATCGGCCCATGACGCGGCCGGGTCGTTCCAGACCTGCCAGCGGGCCGCTACACCGCGATCCGCGAGCGCCGCGACCAGCGCGTCGCCGTCCTCATCACCGGCCGGCAATTCGGCGCACGTCGCGATCACCACGGTCATCCGTTGATCGTAGGGTGGGAAGATTGGACGTGTCTGCCAAGGACTGACACCATCGCGCCAAGATCGCACCGAAAAGTCACCGGAGGTCTCCATGGTCGCAGCCGGGTGGTATCCCGATCCTCAGGATCCGAACGTTCACCGGTATTACGACGGCCAGAACTGGACCGAGCACCGACGCCCGGTCGCCGGCCCCCCGGTCGCGCCGCCCCCGGTCGCACCCCAGGCACCGCCGACATGGACAGGCC
>DAITQD010000010.1:0-32407 GCA_036833255.1 Jatrophihabitantaceae bacterium | reverse complement strand
CCCCCGGTCGCGCCGCCCCCGGTCGCACCCCAGGCACCGCCGACATGGACAGGCCAAGCACCGCCGACATGGACAGGCCAAGCACCGCCGACGTGGACAGGCCAAGCCCAGCAGCCGTGGTCGCCCGCCGCCGCGCCGGCCTGGCAGCAGCCTCCCCCCACCACTGGCTATCCGACGCCGTATCCGCCGTCGACCCCGCCGCCGTACCCGGGTGCCGGGCGCCACCGCCGCAAGCGTCCGCTGATCATCGGCCTGGTCGCGGTCCTGATCGCCAGCCTGCTGACCGGTGGCTATTTCCTGTTCCTGCGCGGCGACAACGCTCCGAAGTTGACCTACAAGGGTGCGAAGATCAAAGACGCCTCGGGCGTGCTGAAGGCGGCGGAGACGAACCTCGCAGTCATCGTCGGCCGACGCCACGGCGCCAAGAGCGCGGACACCCGCTGCTACTACGCCGTGCCCAAGAAGCAGGCCAGCGGCGCAAAGAAGACCGACATCGACTCGAACCTGCGCTGCGGCCCGGTGCTCTTCGTCGACGGCGACACCGCCAAGCAGTACCTGAGTTTCGCGCTCACGACGCCCGGATCCGGCGGGACGGTCACGCTCACCGCGGCAACCGCTCCGCAGAGCGCGGACCCCGTCGCGCTCCCGGCCGAGCTGAAGCTGCAGCGACCCGACGACAAGCACGCGCCGTCCGGCACCGGCCAGCTGGCGGTGCCGAAACCACCGGCCGCGGTCAAGGACATGCTCCTCGCCGCGGACCTGGGCAGCAGCACACCGCCTGCACAGATCGCCGGCGCCAAGATGATCAGCCTGAACACCGGCGTGCGGCTGACGTCGGCCGGCATCGTGTCCCGCTACGGGCGCGGCGACGACGCCCGCTCGGCACCGATCGGCGAGCAGCTGATCGCGTTTCAGACCACCGACGTAGCCGGGGAGAATGGCCACCGGCCGACCACTGACAGCCTGACCGTGCACGTCGCGGGCTCGCCCGCCCGGCGGCTGCCGACGGCGGCGTCCAGCGACACGTACGTCATCGTGGCCGTCGTGTCCGGTGCCGTGGCCACCCTGGAACTCACCGACGCGGGTTACACCCAGACCCTGTCCCTGCCCATGGGGACCGCCGGCCCGAAGAACCTCGCCGTGCTCACCCGCACTCATCGAGTCATCACCTTGGCGAAGAAGGCGACGGTCCCCATCCTGATCTCCAACGGCACCAATTCCGCACACATCACCTTCCGGGCGAGCGCCATTTCCGCCGGGCTGGACTTCTGGGTTCCGGGGCACCTGACCTCGCACCCCGTGCGGACGAGCGACGCGATGCTGTCCGTGCGGGTGACCTACACCGACTCCTCCGCGCCCGGGCAGACGTACGGCTTCGACTCCCAACTCCTCAAACTCAGGCTGCCCGACGGCCGGACGGTGTCGGCGCGCAACGTCGCGCCGTCGGGCAAGATCTACAACGTGTTCGAGGTGCCGGCGAGCTTCACCAGGGGCACGGTGCTCTTGACCGGGAAGGAACGGAGCGGCGGCGTGACGCTGACAGTGACGACGACGTCAAGCTTCAGTATCAGCTTCTCGGCGAACTGAGCTGCCCGGGCGATCTCCGCGCCCGGCTCAACGCAGGAACGTGTCGACCGCGATCGCGACGAAGACGAAGGCCAGGTAGCTATTCGAGAGGTGGAACAGCTGCATCGGCTTGGCGTTCTCGCCGCGCCTGGTGCGCCGCAGTAGGCGGTGCGCGCCGGCGAGCAACACCGCACCGGCCAGCGCCGCGAACCCCCCGTACACCCAGCCGGTGGCGAGCGGCCAGAGCACCAGCGAGGTCGCGACGGTGAGCCAGGAGTAGATCACGATCTCGCGGGCGACCCGGAGCGGTGACGCGACCACGGGCAGCATCGGCACCCCGGCGCGCGAATAGTCCTCGCGGTAGCGGATCGCGAGCGCCCAGAAATGCGGCGGTGTCCAGAAGAACACGATGCCGAACAGCACCATCGGCGTCCAGGCCAGCGAGTCCGTGACGGCCGACCAGCCGATGAGTACCGGCATGCAGCCCGCTGCCCCGCCCCAGACGATGTTCTGGGAGGTGCGTCGCTTCAGCAGCATGGTGTAGACGACGACGTAGAAGGCGATCGCCACCGTGGTCAAACCGGCCGCGAGCCAGTTCGTCGCAAAGCCCATCAGCAGGACCGAGATCACCCCGAGCGCGAGGCCGAAGACGAGCGCCCCCGTCGGCGACACGTCTTGCTGGGCCAGCGGGCGATGTCCCGTCCGCCGCATAACGGCGTCGATATCGCGGTCGACGTAGCAGTTCAGGGCATTAGCGCTACCGGCTGCGAGGGTGCCGCCGATCATCGTCACCAGCACGACCGACCAACGCGGCAAGCCACCCGCGGCGAGGACCATCGCCGGCAGCGTCGTGACGAGCAGCAACTCGATGATCCGCGGCTTGGTGAGCGCGATGTAGGCCTGCAGCGTCGACCGGCGGCGCTGTTGCCCGGGCCTATCGGTGCGGGCCGTCGAGGCGGGCGCAACCCGGGTCTGCGTCACGGCATCAGGGTAGCTGTCGCCCCGGGCCGCCCCGAAGTCAGTCTCAGCCGACGTGAGCGGGCTGGCACGCACGCGATGTGGCTAGGCTTGGCGGGTATTCATGACCGCGTGAGCCACCCATGTCGAAGGGACACGATCGCTCGTGACCGACTCCGCCAAGGCCAACCAGCAGGGCGTCGTCACGACGCATCCGAAATGGTGGACCGACCTCGACACGAACGCAGTCGACACGGCGCGCCTGCTCGCCGCCGACGCTGTCCAGAAGGTCGGCAACGGCCATCCGGGGACGGCGATGAGCCTCGCGCCACTCGCCTACCTGCTCTACCAGCGGGTGATGCGCCACGACCCCACCGACCCGAACTGGATCGGCCGGGACCGGTTCATGCTGTCGAACGGGCACGCCTCGCTCACCCAGTACTGCCAGCTCTTCCTGTCCGGCTACGGCCTCGAACTTGCCGACCTCGAGGCGCTGCGGACTTGGGGGTCGCTGACGCCCGGCCACCCCGAGCACGGGCACACGGCCGGCGTCGAGGTGACCACCGGACCCCTCGGCCAGGGCATCGGCAACGCGGTCGGCATGGCGATGGCCGCTCGGCGCGAGCGCGGCCTGCTCGACCCCGACGCCGCGGCGGGCGAGTCGCCCTTCGACCACCACATCTACGTCTTCGCCGGCGACGGCTGCATGGAGGAGGGCATCTCCAGCGAGGCGTCCTCGCTGGCCGGCCACCAGCAGCTCGGCAACCTGATCATGTTCTACGACGACAACCACATCTCGATCGAGGACGACACCGCCATCGCGTTCAGCGAGGACGTGCTCAAGCGCTATGACGCCTACGGCTGGCACACCCAGCGCGTCGATTCCGGCGAGGACGTGGTCGCCCTCGAGGCCGCGATCAAGAAGGCGCAACGGGTCACCGACCGGCCGTCGATCATCGCGGTACGCACGATCATCGGCTGGCCGGCGCCGACGAAGCAGAACACCGGGGCGGCGCACGGATCGGCCCTCGGCGAGGACGAGATCCGCAAGACCAAGAAGATCCTCGGCTTCGACCCCGACGTGCACTTCGCCGTGGACGCCGAGGTGCTCGCCCACGCCCGCGAAGTCGTCGCACGCGGCCGCGCGGCGCACGCCGAGTGGCAACAGCGCTTCGAGGACTGGGCAGCGGGCAATGCCAGCGGGGCCGCGCTGCTCGAGCGGATGATCCGCCGGGAACTGCCCGCCGGTTGGGCGGGGAATCTGCCGAGCTTCCCCACCGAGAAGGACGGCAAGGCGAACGCCGTCTCCACCCGCGCCGCCTCCGGCAAGGTGCTCTCCGCGCTCGCCGCGATCGTGCCCGAACTGTGGGGCGGTTCGGCCGATCTGGCCGAGAGCAACAACACGACCATGGACGGCGAACCCAGCTTCACGCCCGCTGAGTTCCAGACCAAGATGTGGCCCGGCGGGCCGTACGGGCGCACCCTGCACTTCGGTATCCGCGAGCACGCGATGGGTTCGATCATGAACGGCATCACGCTGCACGGCGGCACCCGCGTGTACGGCGGCACGTTCCTGGTGTTCAGCGACTACATGCGCCCACCAGTGCGGCTCGCGGCGCTGATGAAGTTGCCGACCATCTACGTCTGGACGCACGACTCGATCGGCCTCGGTGGCGACGGACCGACCCACCAACCGATCGAGCACCTCGCCGCACTGCGGGCCATCCCGGGCCTGGACATCGTCCGTCCCGCGGACGCGAACGAGACCGCGGCGTGCTGGCAGGCGACGTTGGAGCACACCGACCGGCCGATCGGGCTCGCGCTGTCGCGGCAGAACCTGCCGGTGCTGGATCCGGCGAAGGTCGTCGACGCGGCCAAGGGCGGCTACGTCCTCGAGGAGGCGTCGTCGGGGCTGCCGCAGCTGATCATCATCGCGACAGGCTCCGAGGTGTCGCTGGCGCTCACCGCCCGCGGGCGGCTCGAGGCCGAGGGCACGCCCACGCGGGTGGTGTCGATGCCGTGCTTCGAGTGGTTCGACGCGCAGACGCCGGCGTACCGCCAGCAGGTGCTGCCGCCCGACATCAAGGCACGCGTCAGCGTCGAGGCGGGCGTCCGCCAGGGCTGGCGCGAGATCGTCGGCGACTGTGGCGAGATCATCAGCATCGAGCATTTCGGCGCGAGCGCCGAGGGCAGCGTGATCTTCGAGCAGTTCGGTTTCACCCCTGATCGCGTCGTCGCCGCCGCCCACTCCGCACTCGAACGCGCCGGCCAGATCCGCGGCGACACAACGGGCAACTAGAAGGAGATCGCTATGACCGACGCACTTGCCGACCTGTCCGCGCAGGACGTCTCCATCTGGCTGGACGACATCAGCCGGGAACGGCTGGAGAGCGGGAATCTGCAAGACCTGGCCGACCACAAGCACGTCGTCGGCGTCACCAGCAATCCGACGATCTTCCAGAAGGCGTTGGAGAAGGGCACCGCGTACGACGAGCAGGTCCGTGACCTCAAGGCGCGGCAGGTCGCGATCGACGGCGCCATCCGGTACCTGATGGCCTACGACATCCGCTGGGCCTGCGACGTGCTGCGCCCGATCTACGACCGGACCGACGGCAAGGACGGCCGGGTCTCCATCGAGGTCGACCCCCGCATCGCGCACGACTCGACGCGGACCACCGCCGAGGCCAAGGGCCTGAACTGGCTCGTCGACCGGCCCAACGTCCTGGTCAAGATCCCGGCAACCAAGGCAGGGTTGAGCTCGATCGCGGCCGCCACCGCCGCGGGGGTCAACGTCAACATCACCCTCATCTTCGGCCTGGACCGCTACGACGGTGTCATGGATGCCTACCTCACCGGCCTCGAGCAGGCCAAGGCGGCCGGCATCGACGTGTCGACGATCCACTCCGTCGCATCGTTCTTCGTCTCCCGCGTCGACACCGAGATCGACAAACGCCTCGACAAGATCGGCAGCGACGATGCGAAGTCGCTGCGCGGCAAGGCCGGCATCGCCAATGCGCGCCTGGCCTACGAGCGCTACGAGAAGGTGTTCTCCTCGGACCGGTGGTCCGCGCTCGAGGCCGCCGGCGCCCACAAGCAACGCCCGCTGTGGGCCTCGACCGGCGTCAAGGACCCCGCGTACGACGACACGATGTACGTCGTCGAGCTCGTCGCGCCGAACACCGTCAACACGATGCCCGAGGCGACGCTCGACGCCGTCGCCGACCACGGCAGGATCAGGGGCGATGCGATCACGGGCAACTACGACGATGCCCGCGCGGTTCTCGACGGTCTCAGCGCACTGGACGTCAGCTACGCCGACGTCATCGAGGTGCTCGAGGTAGAAGCCGTGCAGAAGTTCGAGGACTCTTACGCGCAGCTCGCCGAGAGTGTCCGGGGGCAGCTCGACGCGGCCAGGTCATGAGCGACCCGTCCGACACGGCGCTCGACGCCCCCACCCCGGGGGGGACACCCACCCCGACCCCGCTCACCTCGCCGATCGGGCTGGCGCCGATGGTGGCCGGCAATCCGCTGCGAGACCCGCGTGACCGTCGCCTGCCGCGGGTGCCCGAGCCGTGCGCGCTCGTCGTGTTCGGTGTCACCGGCGACCTGGCACGCAAGAAGCTGCTGCCGGCGATTTACGACCTTGCCAACCGCGGCCTGTTGCCGCCGGACTTCGTGCTGCTCGGCTTCGCCCGCCGCGACTGGGGCGACGGGGACTTCGAGAACCTCGCCCGCAAGTCGTCGCAGGAGCACGCCCGCACGACCTGGAACGAGGAGGTCTGGAAGCGGCTCTGCGGCAACATCAAGTTCGTGCCCGGCGCGTTCGACGACGACGAGGCCTTCGACACGCTGGGCCAGACCCTCGACGACCTGCGCGCCAGCCACGGCGTCAGGGGCAACGCCGCGTTCTACCTGTCGATCCCACCGCGGATGTTCCCAGTGGTGCTCCGGCAGATGGAACGCACCGGCATGGCCAGCAATGCGCAGAGCGGCGGCTGGCGGCGCGTCGTAGTCGAGAAGCCGTTCGGGCACGACCTCGCGAGCGCACTCGAACTCAACGGGCTCGTCGACAGGGTCTTCACCAACCAGGACGTCTTCCGCATCGACCATTACCTGGGCAAGGAAACCGTCCAGAACATCATGGCGCTGCGCTTCGCCAACCAGCTGTTCGAGCCGGTCTGGAACTCCAACTTCGTCGACTCGGTGCAGATCACGATGGCCGAGGACGGCGGCATCGGGGGCCGCGCGGCGTTCTACGACGCCACCGGCGCGGCGCGTGACGTGCTCCAGAACCACCTGCTGCAGCTGCTCGCGCTCACCGCCATGGAGGAGCCCGTCGAGTTCTCCCCCGACGCGATCCGCACCGAGAAGATCAAGGTGTTGCGGGCGATCTCGCTGCCCACTGACCTGGCCGCGTACGCGGTGCGCGGGCAGTACGACCAGGGCTGGCTGGCCGGCGAGCGCGCGGTGGCCTACCGAGCCGAGGATGATATCGCGGCGGACTCGAAGACCGAGACCTACGCGGCGGTCCGGCTGGGTATCGAGACCCGGCGCTGGGCCGGGGTGCCGTTCTTCATGCGCACCGGCAAGCGCCTGCCTCGGCGGGTCACCGAGATCGGCGTGCTGTTCAAGAAGGCACCGCACCTGCCGTTCAGCCGCACCGACACCGAGGAACTCGGCCACAACCAGCTCGTGATCCGGGTCCAGCCCGACGAGGGCGTCACGCTGAAGTTCGGCTCGAAGGTGCCGGGCACTTCGATGGAGGTCCGTGACGTCGCCATGGACTTTCTCTACGGCGAGGCGTTCACCGAAGCTTCCCCCGAAGCGTACGAGCGGCTCATCCTCGACGTGCTCATCGGCGACGCCACCCTGTTCCCGCGCAACGACGAGGTCGAGGCGTCCTGGCGGGTCATCGACCCGCTCGAGGACTTCTGGGCCGGACAGGAGCCCTACCTGTACCGGGCCGGCGAGTGGGGCCCCAAGGAGGCGGACGAGATGCTGGCTCGTGACGGCCGCGTCTGGCGCCGGCCGTGAACAGCGAAAGGTGATCGCTCAATGACAACTCTGTGGGACACCACCGGTGCAGCCGTCGTTCGCGCGCTCGCGGCTGAGCGTCGCACGGGCGGCGCGGTCACGAGCGGCAATGCGCTGACCCTCGTCATCGTGGTCGACGAGCCAGACGTCACCGAGGCCGAGCAGGCGGCGACCATCGCCGCCAGCAAGCACCCGATGCGGATGCTCATGGTCATCCGCCGCCAGATCGATGCCCCCGTGCCGCGCCTGGACGCCGAAGTACTGATGGGCGGTCGGCTCGGCCCGGGCGAGGCTGTCGTGCTGCGGATGTACGGGCGTCTCGCGCTGCACGCCGAGTCGGTGACGCTGCCACTGCTCGCACCTGACGCACCGGTCGTCACCTGGTGGCACGGCACTCCGCCCGACCGCATCGCCTACGACCCGCTGGGGGTGTTCGCCGAGCGCCGCATCACCGATGTCTGCCGGACCGCCGACCGGGTCGCGGCGCTGAAGAAACGCGCCACCGATTTCGCCGCAGGTGACACCGACCTGGCCTGGACGCGGATCACCGGCTGGCGGGCCGCCCTGGCCTCGGCCTACGACGGCGCGCGGGAAGCAGCGACCTCGGCCACCGTCGAGGGCGACGCCACCGACCCGTCGGCGCTGCTGCTCGCCGGCTGGCTGTCGTCGGCCCTGGGCTGCTACGTCCCGGTCAACAAGACGCCGGGCGCGGCGATCGAATCGGTGACGATCGGCTTCGCGAGCGGGACAAGCATCAAGGCGTTGCGCGACGGCTCCCGGCTGGTCCTGCGCCGCGACGGCCAGCAGGACTCGATCGCGCCGTTCCGCGAGCGGTCCCTGGGCGAGCTGCTCGCCGAGGAACTGCGCCGCCTGGACGCCGACGAGATCTACGCTGACGCGCTGGGCGCGGTGTGCGAGGTGCCAGGCCTCGAGGATCGTCCGGCACAGCGAGTGCACATCTGGAACGACCCGGCGCTGGCCGCCGACCCTGCCTCGGCGGCGTGGTAGTGGGCGCCAGCACGGCAGTCCCGCCCGAGATCGTCGTCGAACCGTCGCCCGACCTGCTCGCCGAGAACACGGCGGGCCGGATCGTGGCCACCTTGGTCTCGGCGCTGTCCGTGCGCCCGGTGGCGCATCTCGTCCTGACCGGCGGCGCGATCCTGGAGCAGGTGATGCGGGCTCTGCGCGAACTACCGGGCCGTGACTCCGTCGACTGGCGCCGCGTCCACATCTGGTGGGGGGACGAGCGCTACGTCGCATCGGACTCCGACGAGCGCAACGACAGGGCCGCCTATGCCGCACTGCTGGACGCGTTGCCCCTCGACCCGAGCTTCGTGCATCGCATGCCGGGCACCGACGCCGGATTCGGTCATGACGTCGAGGCCGCCGCCGAGTCCTACGCGGGGGAACTCGCCGCGGCCGTCCCGCCGGCCCAGGGTGAGGACGACGTGCCCCATTTCGACGCCGTGTTACTCGGCATCGGACCCGACGGCCACTGCGCGTCGCTGTTTCCGGAACACCCGGGGGTGTACGAGCACGACGCGTCGGTGATTGCCGTGCACAACGCGCCCAAGCCGCCGTCGACCCGGCTCTCGCTGACCTTCCGCGCCCTCGATGGCGCGAACGAGGTGTGGTTCATCGCGTCCGGTGACGGCAAGTCCCGAGCCGTGGCGTTGGCTCTCGGCGGCGCCGGGCGTGTGCAGGTGCCCGCCGCCGGTCCGCGCGGGCGCTATCGCACCCTCTGGCTGATCGACCGGGCGGCCGCGGCCAAACTGCCGCACAACCTGTACAAACCACCGGTCGGCTGACGGGCGGTTGCGAGGTCAGGATTCGCCACGGCGGGCCCTGACCCGCTGCAATGCCTCTTCCAGGATGGCAGCGCCGTCCTCGTCCGTGCGGCGTTCCCGTACGTAGGCAAGGTGCGTCTTGTACGGCTCGTTGTGCGGCGCATTCGGCGGCGTCGCCGACTCCCGCCCCGAGGGGAAGCCGCACTTCGGGCAGTCCCAGGTGTCGGGCAGGACGGCGTCGACGGCGAACGCCGGCCGGACCTCGTGCCCGTTGGCGCAAAAGAACGAGACCCGTTGCCGGGGCGCTGCCTCGCCACGCTCTTTCTCCCCCATCGGCCCGGCGCCGACTCGGCTGCCACGAATGGCACTGCCACCAGCCACGTGTATTCCCTCTCCGACTCGCTGTGGTTTGCGTTACCCGGCTCGATCAGCCGGTGTTCTTGTAAAGCAGGCCGAGCCCGACGATGCAGATCGCCCACACCAGGCCGGCGATCACTGTCAACCTGTCGAGGTTGCGCTCGACGACGGACGAGCCGGACAGGTTCGAGTAGAACGAGCCGCCGAGCATAGACGACAGCCCGCCGCCCTTGCCTCTGTGCAGTAGTACGAGCACCACGAGAAGCAAGCTCGTGACGATGAGCACGACGGACAATGTAAAGATCATCTTGGATAACCTCAGCTGCGTGCGGTCGGGGTTGGGTGGGGGTTGCCGGGTAAGGATACCTGGGCGATCAACCGACGCGGGCCGCAACTCCCGCGGCGACGCAGATCGCCGCGAACTCCGCCCCATCCAGGCTCGCCCCGCCGACCAGCGCGCCGTCGACATCCGGACGCCCGAGGATCTCGGCGGCGTTGCCGGACTTGACCGAACCGCCGTAGAGAATGCGTACCCCCGCCGCGAGATCCGGCGAGTAGAGCGCGCCCAGGCGCGCGCGGATCGCGGCGCACACCTCCTGTGCGTCGTCGGGGGTGGCCACCTCACCGGTGCCGATCGCCCACACGGGTTCGTAGGCGACGACGATCGTCGCGGCCTGCTCGGCGGCGACGCCGGCCAGGGCGCCGTCGAGCTGTGCGGTGGTGTGCGCGATCTGCTTGCCGGCCGTACGCACCTCGAGCGTCTCGCCCACGCAGAGGATCGGCGTGAGGCCGTTGCGGTAGGCGGCGACGATCTTGGCGTTCACCATCGCGTCGTCCTCGCCGTGGTACTCGCGGCGCTCCGAGTGACCGACGAGCACGTAGGTAACGCCGAGCTTGGCCAGCATCGGGCCGCCGATGTCACCGGTGTACGCGCCGGAGTCGTGCGGCGAGAGATCCTGCGCGCCGTAGCCGAGCAGCAGGCGGTCGCCGTCGATCAGCGTTTGCACGCTGCGCAGGTCGACGAACGGGGGAAGCACGGCGACATCGACCTTGCCGAGCTGTTCCTCGTTGAGGCTGAACGCGATCTTCTGGGTGAGCGCCAGCGCCTCGAGGTGGTTCAGGTTCATCTTCCAGTTGCCTGCGATCAGGGACTTCCTCACTCAGACCTCTTCCAGCACGGCGACGCCTGGCAGCGTCTTGCCCTCGAGGAACTCGAGCGACGCGCCGCCGCCCGTCGAGATGTGCCCGAAGGCGTTGGGGTCCAGACCCAGCGCCCGCACGGCGGCGGCCGAATCGCCGCCTCCGACGACCGACAGCCCGTCGACGGCTGCGACTGCCGCCGCGACGCCCTTCGTCCCGGCCGCGAACGGCGCGAGCTCGAAAACGCCCATCGGACCGTTCCAGAAGACGGTGCGCGCATCGCCGAGTGCGCTGGCGAACGCCTGCACCGTGTCGGGTCCGACGTCCAGGCCCTTGCTCCCGGCCGGAATCGCGTCGGCCGCGACGGTCTGGGTCTGCGCGTCGTCGGTGGCCTCGCTCGCCACGACCACATCGGACGGCAGCACGATCTTGGCCGTGCCATCGGCGGCCTTCGCCGCCAAGAAACCACGGCAGGCCTCGATCTCGTCGGCCTCGAGCAGCGAGTCGCCAACCTCGTGCCCCTGCGCGGCGAGGAACGTGAAGCACATGCCGCCGCCGACGAGCAGCTTGTCGACCTTCGGCAGCAGCGAGTCGATTACGGCCAGCTTGTCGCTCACCTTCGATCCGCCGAGCACGACGACGTAGGGCCGCTTCGGCTCGTCGGTCAGCTCCCGCAGGATGCGTAACTCCTCGCGCACGAGGTCCCCGCAGTAATGCGGCAGAAGCGTCGCGACGTCGTACACCGACGCGTGCTTGCGGTGCACCGCGCCGAACGCGTCCTCGACGAAGGCACCGCCCTCGTCATCGCCACCGGTGAGCACGGCCAGGCAACGGGCGAAGGCCAGCCGCTCGGCGTCGTCCTTGCTCGTCTCACCGGCGTTGAAGCGGACGTTCTCGAGCAGCAGCAGCTCACCGTCGCGCAGGCCGTCGGCGAGCAGGCGGGCGCTAACCCCGACCGTGTCCATCGCGAGCTCGACCGGGCGGCCGAGCAGCTGGGCCAGCCGGTCGGCGACCGGGGCCAGCGAGTACGCGGGATTCGGAGCGCCGCCCGGACGACCGAGGTGAGCCGTGACGATGACCCGCGCGCCGCGGTCGAGCAGCTTCGTGAGCACGGGCAAGGACGCCCGGATCCGGCCGTCGTCGGTCACGGTGCGCCTGCCGTCCTTGCTGAGCGGCACGTTGAGGTCGGAGCGGACCAGGATCCGCCGACCCTTGACCCCGTGCTTGATCAGGTCGTCGAGCGTGCGCACAGCGTGCCCTACAGCGCGGAGCCGACGAGCAGGGTCAGGTCGATGAGTCGGTTGGCGTAGCCCCACTCGTTGTCGTACCAGCCGACGACCTTCACCTGATTGCCGATGACCTTGGTCAGGCCGGAGTCGAAGATGCAGGACGCCGGGTCGGTGACGATGTCGGTGGACACGATGGGATCGTCGGTGTAGACGAGGATGCCCTTCAGCGGGCCTTCTGCGGCAGCCCGGTAGGCGGCGTTCACCTCCTCGACGGTGGTGTCGCGGGCGACAGTCACGGTGAGGTCGGTGGCCGAGCCGGTCGGCACCGGAACGCGCAGCGCGAAGCCGTCGAGCTTGCCCTTGAGCTGGGGCAGCACCAGGCCGATGGCCTTGGCGGCCCCCGTCGAGGTCGGGACGATGTTGATGGCCGCGGCGCGCGCCCGGCGCAGGTCGGTGTGCGGACCGTCTTGCAGGTTCTGGTCCCCCGTGTAGGCGTGGATGGTGGTCATCAGGCCGCGCTCGATGCCGAAGGCGTCGTCGAGCACCTTGGCCAGCGGGCCGAGGCAGTTCGTGGTGCACGACGCGTTCGAGATGATCGTGTGTTTCGCGGCGTCGTAGTCACCGTCGTTGACGCCCATGACGATCGTGACGTCCTCGTCTTTGGCCGGCGCGGAGATGATGACCTTCTTCGCGCCGCCGGCGTCGACGTGCTTGCGGGCGTCGGCCGCCTTGGTGAAGAAGCCGGTCGACTCGATGACGACGTCGACGCCGAGGTCGGCCCATGGCAGGTTCGCCGGGTCACGCTCCGCCAGGATCTTGATCGTGTGGTCGCCGACCTTGATGCCGTCGCTGGTCACGGTCACGGGCTGCCCGAGGCGGCCGAGCACGCTGTCGTACTTGAGCAGGTGGGCCATCGTCGGGATGTCGCCGAGGTCGTTGGCCGCGACGAGGTCAATATCTGCACCCGACGCGGAGACCGCGCGGAAGAAGTTTCGACCGATTCGGCCGAAGCCGTTGATGCCCACACGAACGGTCACAGCACTTACTCCTTGACGGCGGTAACAAGCTGGATTGAGCCCGGCGACGCTGCGGCGCGCTGGTCCGAATCCTATCGGGTGCCGTTGCGCGGCCCCGACCTGCGCACCTGTCGGCCGGTAGCGGCTAGCTCTGACGCGGCGACCGCAGTGCTGCCGCCGGTGGTACCATATGTGGCATGGAGAAGACGACGGTCTACCTACCCGCCGATCTCAAGATGGCGCTGAAGGATGCGGCAAGTCGCCGTGGCATAGCCGAGGCCGAGATCATCCGCGAGTCGATCCGGGCTGCGATCGCCACTGCTCGCCCGCGACCGACGGCCGCGATACTCGACGACACCGAACCGATGGCAGAGCGGGTCGACGAGCTGCTGGCCGGGTTCGGCGAGCATTGATCATTGACACGAGCGCACTGCTCGCCTTCTTCAACGCGCGAGAGCCCATGCACAAGGCGACCCGCGACTGCGTGCTCGCAAGCAACGAAGCGCTCGTCGTCTCACCGTTCGTCATGGCCGAGCTGGACTACCTCGTCGCGAGCCGCCTGGGTGTGCATGCCGAACTGCTCGTGTTGGGCGAACTCAGCGGCGGCGCGTGGGAGCTGCCGGAGTTCACGCTGGGCGACCTCGCCCGGGCCGCATCGGTCGTCGAGCGGTACCGCGATCAGCGGATCGGTCTCGCCGACGCGTCGAACGTCGTGCTGGCTGATCGCTATCGCACGCGCACGATCGCGACGCTCGATCACCGACACTTCGACCTGGTACGGCCGCTGCGTGGCGGCCGGTTCCGCATCGTCCCCTGAATCGACGCGTGACGAAACGCCCGGACGGCGCTACAGAATGCCGAGGGCGACCCGCAGGCCGGCCGACACCGCATTGATCGTCCGCGGGCTCAGCGCGCCGAGCGGAGCGGTGAGTTCGTCGCGGTAGAGCTGCACCAGGTCGTCGCAGAGGACGGACCCGGTGAGTGGGTCGGCCGGGGCGAGCGGAACGACGGTCGGGATGGCGACGTGCCTGCGGGTCGTCGTGATACGCGCGGCGAGCACCGAATCGAGGTTGCGGTTCCTGGCGTTGTTGCTGACGACCAGCCAGGGCTTCGGCCCGTGCCCGAGATCGACCCGGAACACCTGCCCGCGCTGCGGCACCGTCACCGGGCGTGCGTGCCCTCGGTGCGCGTGACATAGCGGTCACGCGCGGCACGGGACTCGGTCGAATCGACGAGGTCTACCTCGACGGCGAGTTGGGCGTAGGCAGCGTCCAGCACCTGCTCACGCAGCGCCTCGGCGCCCGCGCGCAGCAGCAGCCGCAGCAGTGTGGCCTCCGAAGTCGCCTCTCGGGCTTCGAGCCCCCGATGTTCGGCCCATGCACGCAGCGCGACGCTTTCGTGAGAGCCGGCGGTCGCAAACACGCTGATGAGCCGTTCGTCCTCGGCCTCGAGCGTGACGCTGAGTCGCTTCGTCATGCACCACATCATACACCGCCATCCGCACCGCTAGGTGGTGCAGGCCTCGGCCGATGCGTCGGTAAAGACTTACGGAGCGAGCATCTCGGGGGTGACGACAGATTCGGTGTCGGGGATGTTCTGGTCGGCGGCCCGTTTGTCGGCCATCGCGAGCAAGCGGCGGATTCGTCCGGCGACGGCGTCCTTGGTCATGATCGGGTCCGAGAGCGCGCCGAGTTCCTCGAGCGAAGCCTGCTTGTGCTCCAGGCGCAGCCGGCCGGCCAGCAGCAGGTGCTCGGGCGCGTCGTCGGCGAGGATTTCCATCGCCCGCGCGACCCGTGCTCCGGCCGCGACAGCCGCGCGCGCCGAACGACGCAGGTTGGCGTCGTCGAAGTTGGCGAGCCGGTTCGCGGTGGCCCGCACCTCGCGGCGCATCCGCCGCTCCTCCCAGGCCATGACGGACTCGTGCGCGCCGATCCGCGTGAGCAACGTCCCGATCGCGTCCCCGTCGCGCACAACGACACGATCGCTGCCCCGCACCTCGCGAGCCTTGGCTGAGACACCCAGGCGCCGCCCGATCCCGACCAGCGCGAGCGCTGCCTCGGCCGACGGGCAGGTGATCTCCAGCGAGCAGGCCCGACCGGGTTCCGTCAGCGAGCCGTGGGCGAGGAACGCGCCGCGCCAGGCAGCTTCGGCGTCACCCAGCCCGCCGGCGACGACGTGGTGGGGCAGTCCCCTGATTGGCCGCCCGCGCAGGTCGACGAGCCCCGCCTGGCGCGCCAGGCCCTCACCGTCCTTGGTGACCCGCACGAGGTAGCGGCTGCCTCTGCGCAGACCGCCGGCGGAGACGATGTGCACCTCAGAGCCGTAGCCGAAGATTTCTGCGATTTCCTTGCGCAGCCGTCGGGCGACCGATCCGGTGTCCAATTCCGCTTCGATGACGATGTGGCCGCCGACGAGATGCAGCGCCCCGGCGAACCTCAGCATCGTCGCCATCTCGGACTTGCGGGCCGATAGCTTGGCCACCGGGACGCGGCTGAGTTCGTCCTTCACCGCCGCGGTCATCGCCATTCCTGCTCCCCTTCGCTCGCCGCTCGATCGGCAAGGGCCTGCTGGAAGGCCTCACTCAGCCGGTTCGGGTCGTGCCGTTCCGCGCTGTCGTCGGTGGCGAGCTTCGACACTACGAGACTCGCGCCGATCGTGCGCACATATGCGGTCAATTCCTTCACATCGGGCGTGGCGTCGACGTCCGCGACGACGGCATGGACGTGCAGCCCGCCGAAGGTCTCCGCGTGCGCGAGCAATGCGCGCAGCAGGTCCTGGGAGGAGTAGCCGTCGGTCTCGCCGGCCTGTGGCACGAGGTTCAGCGTGACGACGACCCGGGCCCGGGTGGCTGCGAGGGCGCGACCCAGCTCACGCAGCAGCAGATGCGGGATGACGCTGGTGAACCATGACCCCGGTCCCAGCACGACCACGTCGGCCTCCCGCACCGCATCGACCGCCGTCGCGCAGGCCGGGGCGCCCGCCGGCAGCAGCCGGATCGAGCGAACCCGGCCCGGCGTTGCCGCGATGGAGGACTGGCCGCGGATCTGGCGGGTGCGGTCGGGATCTTCGGGATCGAAACGGTCGGCGTCAGCCACCAGGTCGAGCGGGACAGGGCTCATCGGTAGCACCCGCCCGACCGAACCGACGAGCTCGCCGAGCCACGCCAGCGAGCCGACCGGGTCGGTGCCTCGTTCGAATAATCCCGTCAACAGCAGGTTGCCCAGCGGATGGCCCGCGAGCACGCCACTGCCGCCGAGCCGGTGCTGCAGCAGCTCGGCCCACTCCTGGTGCTGCGGTTCGATGCCGGCGAGCGCCGCCAGCGCCATCCGCAGGTCGCCGGGAGGCAGCACGTTCAGCTCTCGCCGGATACGCCCGGACGATCCCCCGTCGTCGGCGACGGTGACCACCGCAGTCAAGTCGGTGGTGATCAGCCGTAGCGCGGACAGCGAGGCGTGTAGGCCGTGGCCGCCGCCGAGCGCGACGGCCCGCAACGGGCTACTCACGGCCGAGGTCGCGGTGGACGACCGTGGTGCGCACGCCCGTTGCGGTGAGCCGGTCGGCGAGCTGTTGGGCCATCACAACCGAGCGGTGCTTCCCGCCGGTGCAGCCCACGGCGAGGGTCAGGTACCGCTTGCTCTCACGGGTGTAGCCGGCGCCGATGATCTCTAGGATCTCCGCGTACCGGTCGAGGAAGTTCGTCGCGTCCTGCTGGCCGAGAACGTAGTCGCGCACCTCGTCCTCGCGTCCGGTGAGTTCGCGCAGTTCGGGGATCCAGTAGGGGTTGGGCAGGAAGCGCACGTCGACGACGAGGTCGGCGTCGACCGGGAGCCCGTACTTGAAGCCGAAGGAGACCACGGTCGCGCGCAGGTCCGGCTTGCCGTCGAGCGGACCGCCCTGGGTGAACCCAGATTCAATCGCCTGCCGCAGCTCGTGCACCGAGCGGTCGCTGGTGTCCAGAATGAGATCGGCTTCGCCACGCAGGCCCTCGAGCAGGCGCCGTTCGGCCCCGATGCCGTCGACGAGGCGGCCGTCGCCCTGCAGCGGATGCGCCCGCCGCACGTTCTCGAACCGGCGCACGAGCACGTCGTCGCGGGCCTCGAGAAACAACACCCGCGGGCTCAGACCGCGCTCGGCCAGCTCGCGGATGACCCCGACCAGGTCGGAGGAGAAGGCCCGGCTGCGCACGTCCATGACAACCGCCAGCCGGGTGACCGCGCCCTGGCTACGGCTGCCGAGATCGACGAGCGTGGTGACGAGCTCCGGCGGCAGGTTGTCGACGACGAAGTAGCCGAGGTCCTCGAAGCACTTCGCAGCCGTGCTGCGACCCGCGCCCGACAGTCCGGTGATGATCGCCGTCTCCAGAGCGCCCTGCGGGGGCTGCCCCATCTCGTTCACATCGGCTCCTCCGCTGCGTCGGTTTCGAGTATCTCGCCGGTCGAGACGTTGACCGCGGGAGTCGCGGGCGAGTCCTTGGCGAATGCGGCCAGGATCGCCTCGGCCGTGCTGCGCCCGATCCCCCGCACCGCGACGAGTTCGCCCACGTCCGCGGCCCGCAGCTTGCGCACCGAGCCGAAATGGATGAGCAGCGCCTTGCGCCGCGTCTCACCCAGACCGGGGATGCCGTCGAGCGCGGAGACGGTCATCGCCTTGGAGCGCTTCTCCCGGTGGAACGTGATGGCGAAGCGGTGCGCCTCGTCGCGCACCCGCTGCAGCAGGTAGAGCCCTTCGGAGGCGCGCGGCAGGATCGTCGGATACGCCTCGCGGGACAACCAGACCTCCTCCAGCCGCTTGGCCAGACCGACGAGCGCGATGTCGTCGATGCCGAGATCGTCGAGGACTGCCTGCGCGGCGGCGACCTGCGGCGCGCCACCGTCGACGACGAGCAGGTTCGGCGGATAGGCGAACCTGCGCGCCCGCCCCGTGGTGGGGTCGATGCCGGAACGGCCCTGTTCGGCTGCCTCGGCGGACGCCTCCGCGGCGGGATCGGAGTCGGCGTCGGCACCCTGCGCGACCTGCTCGTCCAAGTAGCGCGCGAAGCGTCGTCGCACCACCTCGGCGATCCAGTCGGTGTCGCCGGTGCCGCTGGCGGTATCGCGCATCGCGAAACGGCGGTACTCACCCTTGCGGGCCAGGCCGTCCTCGAAGACGACCATGCTCGCGACGACGTTCGTGCCCTGCACGTGGCTGATGTCGAAGCACTCGATCCGCAGCGGGGCGACGCCGAGGTTGAGCGCTTCCTGCAGCTCGCCGAGCGCCAACGACCGTGCCGTGAGGTCCGAGGCGCGCTTGAGTTTGTGCTGGCTCAGCGACTGGGCGGCGTTGCGGGCGACGGTCTCCTGCAGCGACCTCTTGTCCCCGCGCTGGGGCACCCGCAGCTGTACCCGCGTGCCACGTTGGTCGCTGAGCCACTCGGTCAGTGCCGCAGCGTCGGCGGGCAGGACGGGCACCAGCACCTCGCGCGGGATGCCCGAGCTCATCGCACCGTCGGACTCGGCACCGTAGAACTGCGTGACGAACTGCTCGACGAGATCGCCGAGGGTCATCTCGTCGAGCTTGTCGACCACCCAGCCGCGCTGGCCGCGCACCCGCCCGCCGCGGACGTGGAAGACCTGCACCGCAGCCTCCAGGTCGTCCTCGGCGAAAGCGACTACGTCGGCGTCGGTGCCGTCGCCGAAGACGACGGCCTGCTTCTCCATTGCCCGGCGCAGCGCCCCGAGGTCGTCCCGCAGCCGGGCGGCGAGCTCGAACTCCTGATCCCTGCTGGCCTCGGCCATCCGACGGTCCAGCCGCTTGATCATCAGATCGGTCTTGCCGGCCATGAAGTCGCAGAAGTCCTCGACGATCTGTCGGTGTTCGTCGGCGCTCACCCGGCCGACGCACGGGGCGCTGCACTTACCGATGTAGCCGAGCAGGCACGGCCGGCCGATCTGGCCGGCGCGCTTGAACACACCGGCGGAGCAGGTACGAGCGGGGAACACGCGTAACAGCAGGTCGAGGGTCTCGCGGATCGCCCAGGCGTGCGAGTACGGGCCGAAGTAGCGCACGCCCTTGCGCTTCGCGCCGCGCATCACCTGCAGCCGCGGGTACTCCTCGTAGAGGGTGACGGCAAGCGACGGGTAGGACTTGTCGTCGCGGTAGCGGACGTTGAAGCGTGGGTCGAACTCCTTGATCCAGGTGTATTCGAGTTGCAGCGCCTCGACCTCGGTGCGCACGACCGTCCACTCGACGCTGCCCGCCGTCGTCACCATCTGGCGCGTGCGCGGGTGCAGGGCGGAGACGTCCGCGAAGTAGGAGTTCAGCCGCTGGCGCAGGCTTTTGGCCTTGCCGACGTAGATCACCCGGCCGCGCTCGTCGCGGAAGCGGTACACCCCCGGTCCGAGCGGGACGGTGCCTGTCGCGGGCCGGTAGGTGGACGGATCAGGCACAGCTTTGAGCCTAGTCAGGCGATCCGACCGCCGACCGGGTCGGCGAAACCTAGCGTTGTCTGGTGGGCTTCCCGATTGTGCCGTCGTAGGCCGCGTACAGACCCTTTCCGGCGGTCTGGCGCATGACGGTGCCGGCAGCGCCGGTCGAGCGGATGGTCGGGTCGGTGACGCACGCCCCGGTGCAGCCATCGGCGAACGCCGCCACCGCGCGACCCTGCTTGCAGCTAAGCCGTCCGGGCGTAGGCGTCGATCTCGGCGAGCAGCACGCTCTGGCCGGTGTGGTCGAGGAATGACGCGGTGACCGCGGCGCGGGCAAGATCGGCGACACCACCCTCGTCGAGGCCGAGCAGGTCGGCCGCCACCGCGTACTCGCGGTTGAGGGTGGTCGAGAACATGTGCGGGTCGTCGGAGTTGATCGTGACGGGCACCCCGGCTGCCACGAGTGCAGGCAGCGGGTGCTCGGCCAGCGACGGCACCGAGCGGGTGCAGACGTTGGATGTCGGGCAGACCTCGAGCGAGATCTGCCGATCACGCAAGTGCGCCATCAGCCGAGGATCCTGAGCGGCAGCGATGCCGTGCCCGATGCGTTCCGCGCCGAGGTGGGTGAGCGCGTCCCAGATCGTCTCCGGGCCGGTCGACTCGCCCGCGTGCGGGACGCTGCGCAGGCCTGCGGCGCGAGCTGCCGCGAAGTGCGGCGCGAACTGCTCGCGCGCGACGCCCTGCTCCGGGCCGCCGAGGCCGAAGCTGACCAGGCCGTCGGGACGCAGGCGCAGCGCAACGTCGAGGGTCACGTCCGCGGCTTCGAGACCGGCCTCGCCCGGGATGTCGAAGCACCACCTCAGCTGCACGCCGTGATCGGCCGCCGCTCGACGCCGCGCGTCCTCGACGGCCTCGCAGTAGGCCTCAGCGGCAATCCCTCGCCGGATCGACGAGTACGGCGTGAGCGTCAGCTCCGCGTAGCGGACGCTCTGCCCCGCCAGCTCGCGGGCGATATCGTAGGTCAGCGTCCAGACGTCGTCGGCGTCGCGGACCAGGTCGACAACCGACAGGTAGACCTCGACGAAGTGATCGAAGTCGGTGAACGTGAAGTAGTCGGCCATCAGCCCGGGGTCGGCGGGCACCGGCGAGGCACCCTCGTGGCGCGCGGCCAGCTCGGCCACGATGCGCGGCGAGGCCGACCCGACGTGGTGGACGTGCAGCTCAGCCTTCGGCAGCCCGGCGATGAAGGTGTCCAGATCAGCCACCAATACCCGCCTCGGCATCAACACGGCCGGCGGTGGCATTCGCCTTGGCGCGGGTGCGTCTGGCCGGTTTCCGCGCGACGGCAGGCGCGTCGAGCACGTGCCGCAGGAACTGACCCGTGTGCGACGACTCGATCTCAATGACATCCTCGGGGGTGCCCTCGGCCACGATGAGGCCGCCGCCCGAACCACCTTCGGGGCCCATGTCGATGATCCAGTCGGCGGTCTTGATCACATCTAGGTTGTGCTCGATCACGATGACCGTGTTGCCCTTGTCGGCGAGCGAATGCAGCACCCCGAGCAGCTTGGATACGTCCTCGAAGTGCAGCCCGGTGGTGGGTTCGTCAAGGACGTAAATCGTGCGCCCCGTCGACCGCTTCTGTAGTTCCGACGCCAGCTTGACCCGCTGTGCCTCTCCCCCAGAGAGGGTGGGCGCCGGCTGGCCGAGGCGAACGTAGCCGAGGCCGACGTCGACCAGGGTGTCGAGATGTCGCGCGATGCGAGTGATCGGCGCGAAGAACTCGGCGGCCTGCTCGATCGGCATCCCGAGGACCTCACTGATCGTCTTGCCCTTGTAGTGCACCTCCAGCGTTTCGCGGTTGTAACGGGCTCCCTTGCAGACCTCGCAGGGGACGTAGACGTCGGGCAGGAAGTTCATCTCGATCTTTATCGTGCCGTCGCCGGCGCAGTTCTCGCATCGCCCGCCCTTGACGTTGAACGAGAAGCGGCCCTGCTGGTAGCCGCGGATCTTCGCCTCGGTCGTCTCGCTGAACAGCTTGCGGATGTGGTCGAACACGCCGGTGTAGGTGGCCGGGTTGGAACGCGGCGTGCGCCCGATCGGCGACTGGTCGACGCCGACGACCTTGTCGAGCTGCTCGACGCCACGCACCCTCTTGTGCCGGCCGGGCGGCAGCTTCGCACCGTTGATCTTGTTTGCCAGCGAGGTGTAGAGAATGTCGTTGACCAGGGTCGACTTGCCCGAGCCGCTCACGCCGGTGACCGCGACGAAGCAGCCAAGGGGGAACGCGACGTCGACATTGCGCAGGTTGTGCTCGCGCGCGCCCTCGACCACGAGCTCGCGGCCCTTCTCCAGCGGCCGGCGCACCATCGGCACCGGGATGGTCCGGCGGCCGGACAGGTACGCGCCGGTGATGGACTCCTTCGACGCAAGCAGCTCGTCGACCGTTCCGCTGACGACGATATTTCCGCCGTGCTCGCCGGCGTGCGGGCCGATGTCGACGACCCAATCGGCGGCGCGGATGGTGTCCTCGTCGTGCTCGACGACGATCAGGGTGTTGCCGAGATCCCTCAGCCGCACCAGCGTCTCGATGAGGCGGTGGTTGTCGCGCTGGTGCAGGCCGATCGACGGCTCGTCCAGCACGTAGAGCACGCCGACCAGGCCCGAGCCGATCTGGGTGGCGAGCCGGATGCGCTGCGCCTCGCCGCCGGCCAGGGTGGCCGCCGCGCGGTCGAGCGAGAGGTAGTGCAGGCCGACGTCGACCAGGAACCCGAGGCGGGCGTGCACCTCCTTGAGCACGCGCTCGGCGATGAACTTGTCGCGGTCGCTGAGCTCGAGGTCACGCAGCACGTCGGCCGCGTCGCCGATCGACAGCGCCGCCAGCTCGGCGATCGAGCGCCCGCCGACCGTCACTGCCAGGATCTCGGGTTTGAGCCGGGTGCCCTCGCAGGTCGGGCAGGGCACCTCGCGCATGAAGCCCTCGTACTTCTCGCGCGAGTAGTCGCTCTCGGTCTCTGCGTAGCGCCGCTCGATCCACGGCACGACGCCCTCGTAGTTGGCGTAGTAGGAGCGGTCGCGCCCGTAACGGTTGCGGTAGCTGACGTGCACCTGCTCGCCGGTGCCGTGCAGCACCGCCTTCTGGGCCCGTGCCGGCAACTGTTCCCATGGCGTGTCGAGATCGAAGACCTCGGCATCGGCGACGCCCTGCAGCAGCCGCAGGAAGTACTCGCTGGTCTGGCCGACAGCCCACGGCGCGATCGCGCCCTCACCGAGCGTCCGCTCCGGGTCGGGGACGATGAGCTCGGGGTCAACCTCCTTGCGGGTGCCCAGGCCGGTACAGACGGGGCAGGCTCCGAACGGGGCATTGAACGAGAACGACCGCGGCTCGAGCTCGTCGATGGCCAGCGGGTGGTCGTTGGGGCAGGCCAGCTGCTCGGAGTAGCGACGCTCGCGGTGTACGTCGCCGCCGCTTGCGTGCGGCGCGGACGGCGCTGTGCCGTCGGGCAGCTCGACGAAGTCGAGGATAACGAGCCCGCCGGCGAGGCCGAGCGCCGTCTCGACCGAGTCGGTGATTCGCTGCTTGCTGGAGGCCTTCGCGGTGAGCCGGTCGACGACCGCCTCGATGGTGTGCTTCTCCTGCTTCTTCAGCTTGGGTGGCTCGGTGAGCGGGTGCACGACGCCGTCGACCCGGACGCGCGCGAAGCCCTTCGTCTGCAGGTCGGCGAACAGGTCCACGTACTCGCCCTTGCGCTCGCGGATGACGGGCGCGAGCACCTGGAAGCGGGTGCCGTCGGGCATCTCGAGGATGCGGTCGACGATCTGCTGTGGCGTCTGCTTGCTGATCGGCTCCCCGCAGACCGGGCAGTGCGGCTTGCCGATGCGGGCGTAGAGCAGGCGCAGGTAGTCATAGACCTCGGTGATCGTGCCGACCGTCGAGCGGGGGTTGCGCGACGTCGACTTCTGGTCGATCGAGACGGCCGGCGACAGTCCCTCGATGAAGTCGACGTCGGGCTTGTCCAGCTGGCCCAGGAACTGGCGGGCGTAGGCGGACAGCGACTCGACGTAGCGGCGCTGGCCCTCAGCGAAGATCGTGTCGAAGGCGAGGCTGGATTTTCCCGATCCGGACAGACCGGTGAACACGATGAGCGCGTCGCGGGGCAGGTCGATGTTGACGTCCTTGAGGTTGTGCTCTCGGGCGCCACGAACGATCAGACGGTCGGTCACGCTTCTTCAGTGCTCTTTCGGTCACGATTCGGGATCAAGAACCCAACGCCGACTCAGGCCGGTGCCGTCCCTCCCGAGAGTAGTGACGGCGACCGACAACGCCTATCGGCCGCCGTGCCCGGTCCCGTGCGGCACGATCCACTCGTGTTTCTGGCCGGTGACGTCGGCGATCCGCTCGAAGTCCGCGTCGTAGTGCAGGACGACGGCCCGGTGCGCGTGCGCGATGGCCGCGAGCATGAGATCCGGGATCGGCATCCGGTGCTGCCCGCGCCGGGCCAGCGCGGCCATCACCTCGATCACCTGCCGCTCCGCGTCGTCGGTGATGCCGAGGTGTGGCAAAGGCGCGAACAGTTCACGTACCCGCCCGAACTCGACCGCGCTGCGCGCCGAGTAGAGAATCTCCGCGACCGAGACGACGCAGACCGAGAACTGGCCGGTCCGCCGCAGTTCCGCCAGCCTCCGGCGAGCCCGTTCGTCGTAGCGTTGCTGCTCCCAGGCGGACTTGTCGACCAGATACGGGCGGTCTACCGCCACGCCTCACCCCGCACGTCGGTCTCGGCCAGCATTTCGCCCACCAAGTCCAGGAACTCTCCGAACCGTTGGCTCTCCTCATCGGCGTCGGGTGATTTCGGCGCGACCGCGTTCAGCGCGCGGTTGACGGTGTCGACCTTCGTCTTGGTGCCGAGCACCTTGGCAGCACGGGCGAGCGCCTCGTCGTCGATGTCGATCACGGTTCGAGCCATCGCTACCTCCTGATATCAACCAGAGTCAAATGATATCAAGCCGGCGCGCTCTCCGGTTACGGCAGGATCGGCGGTATGCCCCGAGCGATCGCCACCAACACCGTCGTCGGCACCGAGGACCTGCTCGAGTTCGTCCGGCCGCGGCACCAGATGGTCCTGATCACGCGCCGCGGCGACGGCGGACCACAGGCCTCACCGGTCACGGGAGGTGTGGACGGGGCAGGGCGGATCGTCGTGTCGAGCTATCCCGAACGGGCCAAGGTGGCCAACCTGCGTCGCTCCCCCGAGTGCAGCCTGCTCGTCCTGTCCGACGACTTCGGCGGCGCCTGGGTGCAGGTGGACGGCACGGGCGAGGTGCTCGACCTGCCCGACGCGCTCGAGCCGCTCGTCGACTACTACCGCGCGATCGCGGGCGAGCACCCGGACTGGGATGGGTACCGGGCGGCGATGGCCGAGCAGGGTAAGTCGCTGCTGCGGATCACCCCGACGCGTTGGGGCCCGATCGCCACCGGCGGCTTCCCGGCCCGGCGCACCTGATCCCGGCACTCTTCCCCGCTGGTGACCGGTTGGGCCGCCTCGAACCGACCACCAGCGGGGAAATCATGGTCACCCCGGCTGCGGATGGACCCAGCCGGCCAGCGTCGCCGCGATTTCCGTCAATGCGAGCTGGCCCTGGGCGACCGCGCGCACGAACTCGTCGCCGGTCTTGGGTATCGGGACCCGCACGTCTTCGCCGTTCAGGGCGAGGAATAGACGCGTCGCCACCCAGGCGAGCCGCTTGTTCCCGTCGACCAGCGCGTGGTTACGGGCGATCGATTCCATCAGCGCGGCAGCCTTCTCGAACAGGCCCGGATAGGCATCCGCACCGAAGGCACTCGCACGAGGCCGGGCGAGCGCCGACTCGAGCAGACCGAGGTCGCGGATCGCCGGCGCAACCGGCGCGAGCGCTGCATCGGCCGCAGCGAGGAGGTCTTCCATGCTGAGGTGGACCGTCACTTCGAGAGCAGGTCGAGCAGCTCGGTGTCCTCGCCGACAATGCGTGCCAGGATCTCCGCGCGTCGCTTCGTACGCTCTCCGATGTAGTCCCGGATCGCTTCGCGAGCGACGTCCTGCATCGACCTACCGGACTCCTCGGCGTAGTTGCGGAGGGCTTCGGTCTCGCCGTCGGACAGTCGGAGGGTCATCGCCATGCGCTCATGGTATCGCGGTGATACCACTCTCGTCAGGTCAACTTCCAGTCGACGGGCTCGGCGCCCTGCTCGACGAGTAGGGCGTTGGCCCGGCTGAACGGACGGGAGCCGAAGAAGCCCCGGTCGGCCGACATCGGGCTCGGATGCGCCGACTCGATGCACGGCACGCCGGCCAGCATCGGCCGCAAGGTCTGCGCATCGCGTCCCCAGAGAATCGCGACGAGCGGCGTGCGCCGGGCGGCGAGCGCGCGGATCGCTTGGTCGGTCACCACTTCCCAGCCCTTGCCGCGGTGCGCCCCGGGCGCGCCGGGCGCCACGGTCAGCACCCGGTTCAGCAGCAGCACGCCATGCTGCGACCATGGCGTCAGGTCGCCGTTCGCGGGCGTCGGCAAGCCGAGGTCGGTGCCGAGCTCGCGGTAGATGTTCTGCAGGCTGCGCGGGATCGGGTACACGTCGGGCTCGACCGAGAACGACAGCCCGACCGGGTGCCCGGGCGTCGGGTACGGGTCCTGGCCGACGATCAGGACGCGCACGTCCGCGAACGGCTGGGTGAACGCCCGCAGCACATTCGGCCCGGATGGCAGGTAACCGCGCCCGGCCGCGATCTCGGCGCGCAGGAACTCCCCCATCGCCGCGATGCCCTGCGCCACCGGCGCGAGCGCCGCGGCCCAGCCGGCCTCGACGATCTCGCTCAGCGGGCGCGCGGGCATCGGTCCGGCCTCGTGTCGTTGATCAACACGCCGTCAGTATGCCTGAGGGGATGCTGGCTGCGTGTTGATCACGGGGAACCGACGGCCGCCGCGATCGCGTCCACCGCATCATCGACCGGGACGTCCGTGCGCTCGTCGCTGCGGCGGTCGCGCAGCTCGACGACTCCTTCGGCGAGCCCCTTGCCGACGATCACGATTGTCGGGACGCCCAGCAGTTCGGCGTCCTTGAACTTCACGCCCGGCGAGACGCCCCGCCGGTCGTCGTAGAGCACCCGCACGCCGCGTGACTCCAGTCCGTCCGCGATCGTCGATGCGGCCTGGAACACCGCGTCGTCCTTGCCGGTGGCGACGATGTGGACGTCGGCGGGAGCCACAATCCGCGGCCAGCACAGGCCCTTCTCGTCGTGGGTCTGCTCGGCCAGCGCGGCGACGGCGCGAGTGATGCCGATACCGTAGGAGCCCATCGTGACCGTCTCCGGCTTGCCATTCGCGTTGAGCGCGGTGAGCCCGAACACCTCGGCGAACTTACGGCCGAGCTGGAACACATGACCCAACTCGATGCCGTGGGCGATCTGCAGCGCGCTGCCACATCGTGAACAGCGGTCGCCCTCGCGGATCTCGACGGCGCCGATCTCGCCGTCCGGCGTGAAGTCGCGGCCGCGCACGACGAACGCCGCGTGCTTGCCCGGCTCGTTCGCGCCGGTCACCCAGGCGCTGCCCTCGACGACCAGCGGGTCGACCAGATACCGAACCTTGGCGTCGTGGAGAATCTGCGGGCCGATGTAGCCCTTGACCAGCCGCGGCTGGTTCGCCAGGTCGTCGGGGCCGGCCTGCTCGACCGCGACCGGCTCGAGTTGGCCACTTATGCGCTTGAGGTCGACCTCACGATCGCCCGGAACGCCGATGACCAGCAGCTCCCACTCGGCGGATCCGGGCGCTCGCGTCCGCAGTACGACGTTCTTCAGCGTTTCCGCCGCCGTGAACTCGCGGCCGCTGTTCATGTTCAGGTCCATCGTGTTCAGCCGGTCGACGAGCGTCTGGATGGTCGGGGTGTACGGGGTGTCCAGCACCAGCTGGGCCGGGTGGTCGACAGGGCTCTGCGGCTCGGGCGCGGCGATCTCGACGGCCTCGGTGTTCGCTGCATAGTCGCAGTTGGTGCACTGGACGAACGTGTCCTCGCCCGACGGGGCCGGGGCCAGGAACTCCTCCGACGCCGATCCGCCCATCGCCCCCGACACCGCGAAAACGATGCGGTAGTCGAAGCCGAGCCGGCGAAAGATCCGCTCGTAGGCGTCGCGGTGCGCGCGGTAGGACGCGGCCAGTCCCTCGTCGGACAGGTCGAAGGAGTACGAGTCCTTCATGATGAACTCGCGTCCGCGCAGGATGCCGGCGCGCGGCCGGGCCTCGTCGCGATACTTCGTCTGGATCTGGTAGAGCGCGAGCGGGTAGTCCTTGTAGGACGAGTATTCGCCCTTCACCAGCAACGTGAACAGTTCCTCATGCGTCGGCCCGAGCAGGTAGGGCGCGGCCCTGCGGTCCTCGAGCTTGAACAGGGTGTCGCCGTAGTCCGCCCACCGGCCGCTCGCCTCGAAGATCTCGCGCGGGATCAGCGCCGGAAAATGCACCTCCTGGGAGCCGATCGAGGCCATCTCCTCGCGCACGACGCGCTCGATGTTGGCGAGCACCGCGATCCCGAGCGGCAGCCACGAGTAGATGCCGGGCGCCACCCGGCGCACGTAACCGGCGCGCACGAGCAGCCGGTGACTCGGCACCTCGGCATCGGAGGGGTCGTCGCGAAGGGTCCGCAGGAACAGCGTGGAGAGTCGCAGCACGCCGCAAGGCTATCCACCAGCGGTAATTCGGTTGCGCGGCCGATGCCGATCGTGGACCCTGGATGTCGATCCGCGCTACTGGAGCGACGGACGGTGCCGAAGGAGGGAACCCGTGTCAATAACCGCCGCCCGGGTGACGACCTCCCGCACCCGTTCCCGCTCGCGCTGAGCGCCCGACTCCCGGGCAGGCGCGAGCCGTCCCAAGGAGTCCTCCAGTGCAACTGGACCCAACACCGTTCGACTTTCCCTTTGCCGAACCCAGCTATTCGAGCTGGGACACCGCGACGCACGGCCCCGAACCCCGGCCCGACTGGGTGGTCACCGACCTGTCCGCGGTCGACACCGAACTCGGCATCCTCAAGACCGGCAAGGAGGCCGACGTCCACCTGGTCCGGCGCGCCCTGCCGGGTGGGCGCGAGTCAGTGCTCGCGGCCAAGCGCTACCGCACGGCCGAGCACCGCATGTTCCACCGCGACGCCGGCTATCAGGAGGGCCGGCGCACCCGCCGCACCCGCGACACCCGCGCGATGGCCCGGCGTACGTCCTACGGGCGTGACTTGCTCTCGGGCCAGTGGGCCTCGGCGGAGTTCGCCGCACTCGGGTCGCTGTGGCAGGCCGGCGCCCCCGTCCCCTACCCGGTGCAGCTCTCGGGCACCGAGTTGATGATGGAGTTCATCGGCGACGAGGACGGGACGGCCGCCCCGCGGCTGGCCCAGTGCCGCCCGTCGCCGAGCGAACTGGCCGACCTGTTCGAGCAGTGCGTCGCGGCGATGCGGCTGCTCGCCCGCACCGGGCACGCGCACGGCGACCTGTCGGCGTACAACCTGCTCGTACACAAGGACCCACTCGTTCCGCAAGCGTCGCTCGCTGGCCGGCTCGTGATGATCGACCTGCCGCAGGTCGTGGACCTGGTCGCGAACCCGCAGGGGCCGGACTTTCTGCATCGCGACTGCGAGAACGTCTGCCGATGGTTCGCGAGCCGTGGGCTGAGCACGGTGGAGTTCGAGCATCTCTTCGGCGACCTGATGGCCGAGGCGGTCGGCGCCTGGTGACGTTATCGTCGCCAGCATGGCGCATTACGACCTCGCGGTCATCGGCTCGGGCTCGGGCAACTCCCTGGTGGGCCCGGACTTCGACGACTGGCAGATCGCGATCATCGAGGAGTCGACGTTCGGCGGCACCTGCCTGAACGTCGGGTGCATCCCCACGAAGATGTACGTCTACCCCGCTGACCTCGCCGAGGCCGTGCGGAACTCGGCCCGGCTCGGTGTCGACACGCAGCTCACCGGGGTGCGCTGGACCGACATCCGCGACCGCGTGTTCAGCCGCGTCGACCCGATCTCCGCGAGCGGGCGGGAGTACCGCGCGCACGGATCGGCGAACACGACGCTGATCGAAGCCCACGCGTCGTTCGTCGACGCCCATACGCTGGAGCTCTCGACCGGCCAGACGATCACCGCCGACCGGATCGTGGTCGCAACGGGCTCGCGGCCGGTGATCCCTGCGGTGGTCACGGCGGGCGATGTGCCCTTCCACACCTCCGAGACGGTCATGCGCATCAATGAACTGCCCCATCGCATCGCGATCCTCGGCGGCGGGTACATCGCGGCCGAGTTCGCACACGTCTTCGTCGCGTTCGGCGCGCACACCACCGTGATCGCGCGCAGCAGCCCGCTGTTGCGCCACCTCGACCTCGAGATCGCCGGCCGCTTCACCGAACTCGTGAAGCAACGATGGGACGTCCGGCTGGACGCCGACGTCAGCTCGATCGAACGCAGCGGTGACGGTGTCCGGCTGGACCTGCTCGACGGCTCGGTCGTCGAGGCAGACATGTTGCTCGTCGCCACGGGCCGTACGCCCAACTCCGACAAGCTGAACCTGGGCGCGGCCGGCGTCAAGACCCACCCCGACGGCCGGGTCGTCGTCGACTGCTTCCAGCGGACGGGGATCGAGCACATCTGGGCGCTCGGCGATGTCTGCTCGCCGCACCAGCTCAAGCACGTCTCCAACCACGAGGCGCGGGTGGTCGCGCTCAACCTGGCGCACCCCGACGCGCTCGTCGAGTCCGACCACCGATTCGTGCCGGCCGCGGTGTTCACCCACCCGCAACTCGCCTCCGTCGGCCTCACCGAGGAACAGGCGATCGCCACCGGCACCCCGTTCGTGACGGTCGTGCAGGACTACGGCAGCGCGGCATACGGCTGGGCGATGGAAGACACCACCGGCATCTGCAAGCTGATCGCCGACCCGGCGACCGGCCTGCTGCTCGGCGCGCACCTGATGGGCGAGCAGGCGTCCACCCTCATCCAGCCGCTGATCCAGGCGATGAGCTTCGGTCTGGGCGTGCGCGACATGGCCCTCGGGCAGTACTGGATCCACCCCGCGCTCACCGAGGTGGTCGAGAACGCGCTGCTCGCCCTCGACGTGGATAACCCGCGCGAAACACTCGGCTCATAGTCTTGGTGGGTGAGCACCTACCGCCTCACCACTCTCGGCGCGAATACCGGGCTCCTCGACCTCCCGTATGGCCTGCCGCTCGAGGAGTGGGACGAGTCCCTGATCGTGCACGTGCCGCGTGGCATCTCACGCCACGTCGTGCGCTTCGTCAAGGCGGACGGGCAGATCTTCGCGGTCAAGGAGGCCACCGACCGCTTCGTGCTCCGCGAGCACGGACTGTTGCAGGTACTTGCGGATCGGTCGGTCCCCGTGGTCGACGCCTATGGCACGGTGGTCGAGCGCACCGCCGACGAGGGCGGCGACCTTCCTGGCCTGCTTCTCACCCGGCACCTGACGTTCTCCGTCCCGTACCGCTCGCTGTTCACCGGCCGGGGCCTGCCCGCGCTGAATGACCGCCTGCTCGACGCGCTGGCGGAGCTGTTCGTCCGGATCCACCTGGCCGGCTTCTACTGGGGCGACTGCTCGCTGTCGAACACGCTGTTCCGCCGAGACGCAGGTGCACTCGCCGCCTACCTCGTCGACGCGGAGACCGGTGAGCTGCACCCCCGGCTGTCCAACGGCCAGCGTGCTAACGACCTGGGCATCGCTACCGAGAACATTGCCGGTGAGATGTTCGACCTCGAAGCCGGCGGATACCTCGACGTGTCGATCGACCCGGTCAAGACGGCGATGGCGCTGACCCCGCGCTACGAGCAGTTATGGGCGGAGCTCAACCACGACGAGGTCGTCGGGCGCGACGAGAGCTACCGCATCAACGCCCGGGTGAGACGCCTCAACAGCCTGGGCTTCGACGTTGCCGAGATGGCCATCCGTACCGAGCAGGACGGGCGCAAGCTGCGCTTCGACACCCAGATCGTCGAGCCCGGCCACCACCAGCGGCGGTTGTTCGCGCTGACCGGCCTGCACGTCCAGGAGAACCAGGCGCGCGGCCTGCTCGCCGACCTCGCCCGGTTCCGCGCGAAGTGGGTGGAGGGCCGTGGCGAAACGGTCAGCGAGGAGCTCGCGGCGCGGCGCTGGTTGGACGAGAAGTACGACGCCACGCTCGCGCTCGTGCCTGGCGACCTGCGCGGCAAGCTGCCCGACGCCGAGCTGTTCCACGAGATCAACGAGCATCGTTGGTTCATGTCCGAGGCGCAGGGCCACGACATCGGCCGGCCGGCAGCCGTGCGCTCCTACGTCGACAGCGTGCTGCGCTACCTGCCGGACACGGCCGTCGAGCTGGACTCCGGGCCGTCGACCGAAGAGTTCGAAGCGGTCTTCGACTAGGTTCGGCGACATGAGCGACTACACCGGAAACGTCGAGGTCGGCGGGGCGACGGATGTGCGGCGGCTGCCAGGGCTGACGATCGTCAAGCTGGCCGTCGGGCCGATGGACAACAACGCCTACCTGCTGCGGTGCACGCAGACCGAGGAAGGGTTGCTCATCGACGCGGCGAACGAGGCGGACCGGCTGCGCGAGCTGATCGTCTTCGACGGACCGCCGGTGTCGGCAGTACTCACCACCCATCGGCACCCCGACCACTGGCAGGCCCTCGCCGAGGTCGTCGACGCCGCGGGCGCCGCCGTATATGCGGGTGACCCGGACGCCGACGACCTGCCGATCGCCGTCGATGAGCGGCTCAACCACGGCGACACGATCACGGTGGGCGACGTGTCACTCGAGATCATCGCGCTGCGCGGGCACACGCCCGGTTCGGTGGCGGTGCTCTACCGCGACCCGCAGGGCACGCCGCACCTGTTCACCGGCGACTCGCTGTTCCC
>DAITQD010000009.1:24592-34883 GCA_036833255.1 Jatrophihabitantaceae bacterium | reverse complement strand
TGCTGGGGCGAGGTGGTGCCGACGTTGAACCAGACGGGCGAGTTGAAGCTGAACACCTGGTGCAGCAGCATCCAGGTCAGCTCGTGCTCGAAGACCTCGGCGTCCTGTGCCGAGGCAAAATAGCCGTGCTGCTCCCCTGCAGCCCGGTACGTCAGCACGACGCGGTCGATGAGCTGGCGCAGCGACCACTCGCGCACCTCACTGCCGACGGCGCCGCGGAAGTACTTGGTAGTAACGATGTTGGCGGCATTGACCGACCAGAAGTCCGGGAACTCCACCCCGCGCTGCTCGAAGTTGATCGACCCGTCGCGCCAGTTGGTCATGACGACGTCACGCCGCTCCCAGGTCACTTCGGCGTAGGGGTGCACGCCGGCCGCGGTGAAGACGCGCTCGACGGCGAGACCGTCGGCCGGGTAACTCGGCGCGGCCGTCATGGCCTGCGCGGCGCCCTTCGGCTCGGTTGCGTTGTCGGTGGAGCCGGACTTGTCGAGCGCCTCGGTCATCGTCGGTGATTCCTTCCTTGCGGGGGATGCAGCGGGTTCGAACGTCTCAGGTGGTGGGTCCGTGTTCGACGCGCAGATCGGAGATTGCTTTCTCGAAGTCGTCGATGGAACTGAAGCCCTGGTACACGGAGGCGAAGCGCAGGTAGGCCACCTCGTCGAGGTCGCGCAGCGGGCCGAGGATGGCCAGGCCCACCTCGTCACTGGGGATCTCGGCCGCGCCCGTTACCCGGACTGCGTCCTCGACGGTCTGGGCCAGTTGGGCCAGCGCATCCTCATCGACCGGCCGGCCCTGGCAGGCCCGCCGCACCCCGCTGACGACCTTGGCGCGGCTGAACGGCTCGGTGACGCCACTGCGCTTGATGATCGCCAGCATCGCCTCCTCGACCGTCGTGAAGCGGCGGCCGCAGTCGAGGCACGAACGCCGTCGACGGATCACCTGGCCCTCGTCCTGCTCACGGGAGTCGACGACCCGCGAATCCGGGTGCCGGCAGTACGGGCAGCGCATAGGAGTGGCCCTCCTGTGATAGGCGAAGAGATGAACGACAGCGGAGCGAAGCTGTGGACGAACCTGTCGACAACCTGGGGACGACTTGTGGACGACCGACCCCAACCTGTGGACAACTTACAACCTTGTAACTACTACATGTTGGGGTGAACGCTAGAGCTGTGGTCGATGTTCCGCAAGTGGGATCCCCGGCGAGTCGCGCTGCAATTCCGGCCCGCCGACTCGCCGCAGGCTCCTAATGCGTGCGCAACACCTGGCCGGGAAAGACGTCGACACCGTTGAGGTGATTGCGCCGCTGCAGCGTCGCCACCTCGGCGCGCGGATCGCGCTCGGGAGCGATGCGGGTGGCGATCGACCACAGCGTGTCGCCGTTGTGCACCGTGACCGTCGCGGGCTGCTGCGGCCGCCCTGTGGCGACGCTCGGCGCCGAGAGCCAGGCCGTCCAGATCAGCACCGCTGCCAGCGACACCACCGCCACAGCGAGCGCAACGACCCCGCGGCGGGTGAGACGAAGGGGCGCAGCGACCGACGCGGCACAGGGTCGCTGCAGTGTGACGATCGTGGCCGTACGCTGCTCGCGCGGCCGAGCGCGCGACGGGATGTAGACGACGGGAGCGAACTCGGTAGCAGCGGACATCTCGACTCCTCAGGTGCGGGGATGAGCGATCACCCCGATCGAACAGGCATTCGATAGAACGCCTGATCGAATGTGTACCAGGGGGGTGTGACAATAACCAGCGCCCCCGGCGTGTCGTTCGAACAGATGTTTGAAGTACGACGGTTCTGCGGCTACGGTCGAGACACACAGAACCGAACGACACCGGGAGGCGAAGTGCCCCAGAACAAGGCGGCGGCCACGAAGGCAACGCGCCAGAGCAAGCCCAAGGCCGGCACGGCTACGACAGCGCGCAAGGCAACGCCCGCCAAGCAATCGGCCAAGCCGGCCACCGAGACGCGGCGCGGGCCGGGACGACCCAAGGTCACCGAGCTGCCCGACCCCGTCTCCGGCCTCACCCGGCGCCAGCAGGCGATCCTGGACGTCATCCGCGACTCCGTCGATCGGCGTGGCTACCCGCCGAGCATTCGGGAGATCTGCGAATCCGCGGGCCTCGCCTCGACCTCGAGCGTCGCCCACCAGCTCGCCATGCTCGAGCGCAAGGGCTTCCTGCGCCGCGACCACAACCGGCCGCGCGCCGTCGACGTGCGGCAGTCGGACTCGACGGCCGAAAAGCCGAGGGCAGCACGCCGGGCCGTCGCCGTCACCGACGACGCGCCACGCGGGGAGGCGCCGGTCTTCGTGCCGGTCGTGGGCCGTATCGCAGCGGGCGTTCCGATCCTCGCCGAGCAGATGATCGAGGACGTCTTCCCGTTGCCGAAGGTGCTCGTCGGCGACGGCACGCTGTTCCTGCTCAAGGTTGTCGGCGAATCCATGATCGACGCGGCGATCTCCGACGGTGACTGGGTTGTGGTGCGTCAGCAGCCCGAGGCCGCCAACGGCGAGATCGTCGCGGCCATGCTCGACGGTGAGGCGACGGTCAAGACCTTCCGCCGCCGCGACGGCCACGCCTGGCTGCTGCCGCACAACGCGGCGTACTCACCGATCCTGGCCGACGAGGCAACGATCCTGGGTCGGGTTGTCACCGTCCTGCGCAAGATCTGAGCGATCAAGCGTCGGGCAGCGAGCCGTCCGAGCGGAAGCCCCGTTAGGCGTTGGGTTCGGGCTTCTCGGCGTTCGCGGCGACCGCGGGCTTGTCAAGGATCACGGTCTCCGCGGGCGGCGCATCGGGGACTGCGGGCGGTACGGGGATCGCCTTCGCGGCGTCACGGGCGGCGTCGTCCTCGCCCATGCCCTTGATCTCGGTCTTGAAGATCCGCAGCGAGCGCCCCAGCGAACGCGCGGCGTCGGGCAGTTTCTTGTATCCGAACAGGGCTATCACGACGACCGCGAGAATGACCCAGTGCCAGGGTGCTTCCCATCCCATCACAGCTCTCCTCTGGCTCTGGTCAGACCACGCCTTCGCGGTCTAGGTTACGCCAGCCGCACAGATGAACGGCTCGAGTACGGCCGCCAAACCAGGATGGACCCGGGCATGCAACAGCGTGCCGTCTGCTGTGTGTTCGGCGCCGAGTACCTCCGCGGTTTCATGCACCCTGGTGACGAGGTCGCCGCGGGTATAAGGCAGCAGGACCGTCAGCTCCACGTCGGGCCTGGGCAGGCGCTGCTCGAGCACCGCGTTCAGCGCGGCCAGGCCGTCACCGGTCCGCGCCGACACGAACACCCCGTCGGGCGCGATCCGGCGCAGCCGCACCAGCATCTCGGGATCGGCCGCGTCGAGCTTGTTGAACACCAACTGCTCGGGCACACCCAGCGCGTCGATATCGGCGAGGACCGCGCGCACGGCCCGGATCTGCGCCTCCGGATCCGCGTCGGAGGCGTCGACGACGTGCAGGATCAGGTCGGCCTCGCCCACCTCCTCCAGCGTCGATCGGAACGCCTCGATGAGCTGGGTCGGCAGGTGTCGGACGAAGCCCACCGTGTCGGCCAGGGTGTACGGGCGCCCGTCGGAGGCCTGACAGCGGCGCACCGTGGGGTCCAGGGTCGCGAACAGCGCGTTGTCGACGAGCACCCCCGCGTCGGTGAGCCGGTTGAGCAGCGAGGACTTGCCCGCGTTCGTGTAGCCGGCCAGCACCACACTGGGCACGTGCCGGTCGACGCGCCGGGCTCGTTTCACGTCCCGCGAGGTCTTCATTCCGGCGATCTCCTTGCCGAGCTTGGCCATCCGCGAGTTGATCCGGCGCCGATCGATCTCGATCTTCGTCTCGCCGGGCCCGCGCCCGCCGATACCCACGCCACCGGCAGCCCGGCCGCCGACCTGGCGGGACAGCGACTCACCCCAGCCGCGCAGCCGCGGCATCAGATACTGCAGCTGGGCCAGCTCGACCTGCGCCTTGCCCTCCTTGGAGCTCGCGTGCTGGGCGAAGATGTCGAGGATGAGCGCCGTGCGGTCGACGACCTTGACCTTCACCACCTCCTCGAGCTGACGCAGCTGTCCCGGCGTCAGCTCGCCGTCGCAGATCACCGTGTCGGCACCGGTGCCGTTGACCACGTCGCGCAACTCCTTGGCCTTGCCGGAGCCGATGTAGGTGGCGGGGTCGGGGCGGGCGCGGCGCTGGATCAACCCGTCGAGCACCAGCGAGCCCGCTGTCTCGGCGAGGCGGGCCAGTTCGGCCATCGAATTCTCCGCCTCGGCCAGGGTGCCGGTGGTCCAGACGCCGACGAGCACCACCCGCTCGAGGCGCAACTGGCGGTACTCGACCTCGGTGACGTCCTTGAGCTCGGTCGACAGGCCGACCACCCGACGCAGCGCCTGCCGCTCGGCTAGGTCGAAGTCACCGGTGGAGTCGGCCAGGTCGTCCTCGCGTTCGTCGAAGTCAGTCATCGTGACACCCATCGTGACACGCCTAGCCCACCTGATTACCGCCCGGCAGTGTTGAGCCAGGCGTCATCGAGCTCGATCTCGGCCACCAGGACCGCGGGACCGCTCAGCAGGATCTCGCCGTCGGCGCGCCAGGTGACCTCGCAGGTGCCCCCCGGCACGTCGACCCGCCAGGGGACGCCGTCAGCCGGTGTCGCGGCGGCGGTTGCTGCCGCCGCGACAACCGCGCAGATCCCGGTGCCGCAGGACCTCGTCTCACCGACGCCGCGCTCGTGCACCCGCATCACCAGGTGACGCTGCGCGGCACGTACGACGAACTCGACGTTCTGCCCGGCGGGCCGAGCGGGCTCGACGACGGGCGGGCGGGTGAGGTCGAGCGCGGCAAGGGTCTCGAGATCCGCGACGTCGACGACAACGTGCGGATTGGGCATCTCGACGACCGTCGCCGGGGTCGGCCCAGGTAGGGGCGCGGCGGTGACGACCGGCCGGTCGGCAAGAATCCGGGGCGGGCCAATTTCTACAGTGACGTTGCCGTCGCCGCTGACCCACACACGCTTGACTCCGCCGCGTGTCGCCACCGCCGCATGGAGACCAACGAGCCCGACGGCCTGGAGATACCGCATCACGACACGAATTCCATTGCCGCACATCTCCGCGACAGATCCGTCGGCATTGTGATAGTCCATAAAATAGGACGCATCGGACATCATGTCCTTCGCGTCGGGGTCGTTCTCGCAGCGCACGATGCGCAGCACGCCGTCGGCGCCGATACCCGCATGCCGGTCGCAGAGCGCGCGGACCAGCCCTGCGGTGAGGTCGAGGTCGCCGTCGAGGTCGGGCACGACGACGAAGTCGTTCTCGGTGCCATGCCCCTTCAGAACCCGCATGTCCTAGAGGGTATTCGCAAGCTCGCGACGGGCAGCGGCCGTGACGTCGGCCGCGGCCGCGTCGAGCCAGCGCACCCGGGGGTCACGCCGAAACCAGGACCGCTGGCGCCGCACGAAGCGGCGGGTGGCGCGGATTGTCGCCTCGACGGCCTGGTCCAGGTCGCCGCAGACCTCGCCGGCGTCGTCGAGGCAGTCGAGCAGTTGCGCGTAGCCGAGCGCCTTGCCGGCGGTCGGGCTGTCGCGCAGGCCGGCCGGCAGCAGGCCGCGGACCTCGTCCAGGAAGCCGGCTGCCATCATCCGGTCCACCCTGCGCGCCACCCGCTCGTCCAGGTCGTCGCGGTCCAGGCCGATCTGAGTGCAGTCGTAAACCGATTCGAAGCCCGGCATCGTCGCGGTGAACGGCCGTCCGGTGAGTTCGATGACCTCGAGCGCGCGCACGATCCGGCGACCGTTCGTCGGCAGGATCGCGGCGGCAGCCGCCGAGTCGAGCGCGGCGAGCCGGGTGTGCAGGTGGCCCGGTCCGTCCGCCGCCAGTTCGTCGTAGAGGCGGGCGCGGATCTCGGGTGACTCGCCCGGGAACTCGAGGTGGTCGAGCGCACCCCGCAGGTACAGCCCCGAGCCGCCGACGAGGACCGGCACCCGGCCCCGGCCGTGCACCTCCGCGATCTTCGCCCGCGCAAGTGCCTGGTATTCCGCGACGGCCGCCGACTTGGTGATCGGCCACACGTCGAGCAGATGGTGCGCGATACCGCCGCGCTCGGCCGGCGGCAGCTTGGCCGTCCCGATGTCCATCCCGGCATAGAGCTGCATCGAGTCGGCATTGACCACCTCGCCGCCGAGCTGCCGGGCGAGGGCGACGGCGAGATCGGACTTGCCGGTGGCGGTGGGCCCGACAACCGCAATGACCGCCGGTTCAGCCACGAGCCGTCCAGATGGCGACGAAGTAGCCGACGCCATACGGGTCGTCGGCGTAGCGGAGTTCGGCGTCGTAGGACCGGCCGTCGAGCAGTCCGCCCGCGGCCCGCCAGGCCGGCACACCGGCGGCGAGCAGGTCCGCACCGAGGATCGGGTCGAGCGCCGCCAGGGCGGTGGCATCGCCCTTCTGCAGGGCGGCGACCACAGCGTCGTCGAACGGGACCGCGCGCGGGTCCAGATAGCCGGGCGCCCTCGCGCTGCGGCGGGCGCTGCCGTCGCCCATGACCAGCAGCGCAAGCTCCTCGGACTCGGCCAGCGCGAGCAGCTCGACCGCCGCCCGGCCACCGGCGAAGTCCGGCCCGACGGAGAACCCGACGGCACCGGTGCGCGGACCCAGGACGTCACCCACCAGCCAGGCACCGATCGTCAGCGACGGCGGAAGTTCGAGCGCGCCCCCGCACCCAGGCGCACCGAGGTGCACCTCGAGGGGCAACCCGTAGCCCGCCAACGAGCCCCGCGCGAGCGGCGAGAACGACCGCGACGACTCCCCCGCGCCGAGCAGGACCAGCTGCCGTGAATCGCCGGCGACCCGCCCGAGCGCGGCGGCACATGCCGCGCGCAGTGCGCCGAGTTCGCCCGCCGCGCCGGCTGCGAGCTGCGGCACGAGCAGCGGCGGCTGCGGGCAGAACGCGACGGCCGAGATCACGTCGGAAGGCTAACCGGCACTGCCGGGCGCAGCGTGACCGAGAGCCATCGTGTCTAATGCTCAGTCATGGGTTCGCAGTGGGGTCGCATCGATGCCGATGGCACCGTCTACGTCAAGGCGGCCGACGGCGAGCGCCAGATCGGATCGTGGCAGGCCGGCGACGCTGACGCGGGTTTGGCGTTCTACGAGCGGCGCTACGACGACCTGGCGACCGAGGTGACCTTGCTCGAGAAGCGTCTCGAGTCCGGTGCGGGCGACCCGGGATCCACCCGCACCCACGCCGTCGCATTGCAGGAGCAGCTCAACACGGCCGCGGCGATCGGCGACCTAGCCGCGCTCCGGACCAGGCTCGATGTCCTGCTGGCCGCGGTCGAGGAGAAGGCCGGCGCCAACGCGGCCGCGCGCGAACAGGCCCGCGCCGCGTCGATCGCCGTCAAGGAGACCCTCGCGGCCGAGGCCGAGCAGATCGCGAGTTCGGCGACGTCATGGAAGAGCTCCGGTGACCGATTGCGCGCGATCGTCGAGGAGTGGAAGCAGGTCAAGGGCGTCGACCGCAAGACCGACGACGCGCTGTGGAAGCGGTTCGCCGCGGCACGCGACGCGTTCGGCCGGCGCCGCGGTCAGCATTTCGCTCAGCTGGACACCGAGCGCGGCACGGCCAAGGCCGCCAAGGAGAAGCTCATCGAGCGCGCCGTGGCGCTGTCCACCTCCTCGGACTGGAAGGAGACCGCCTCGGCCATGCGCGAGCTCATGGTCGAGTGGAAGGCCAGCAGCCGGGCGGCCCGCGACGTCGAGGACGCCCTGTGGACGCGCTTTCGGGCAGCGCAGGACGCCTTCTTCGCACGACGCTCGGAGGTGTTCACCGAGCGCGACACCGAGCAGGTGGACAACCAGCGCAAGAAAGAAGCGATCGTCGCCGAGGCCGCATCGCTCGATGTCGCCGACCCGACTGCCGCGCAGTCAGCGCTGCGCCAACTGCAGGTGCGCTTCGACGAGGCGGGGCACGTGCCGCGCGACGCGATACGGCGCATCGACGACGCCATGCACGCGGCCGAACAGCGGGTGCGCGACGCCGTCGATGCCCACTGGCAGCAGGCCAGTGTGGAGTCCAACCCGTTCCTGACCGCATTGCGCGAGCGGCTGGGCGAGGCGGAGGCCAAGCTGGAGCGGGCCCACAAGGCCGGCGACGAAGCACGGATCGCGAAGGCCGAGGCCGAGGTGGCACAGCGCCGCTCGCTCATCCCCGACTGATCGACGACGAGCAGTTCGTTGATCAACAGGGCTTTGTGGTCCTGGCAGCCAGTTCGTCCTGTTGATCAACGACGTCCTTCGGCGTCAGTCGATCGGGCGGGTACCAATCCTCAGCAGTTGCGTGGACGCGGCATGGCCGGCCGCCGCGCCGGCGGCATGCCACACCCGATGGTCGCGGATGCCCGCGTCGGCGACGAGGTGGTGCGGCGCGGCGTAGGTGACCGTCGAGGTGACGATGTCGCCGGGCGTGATGGCAGCACCGCCGGTCGCGACGTGCACGAGGCGCCCGTCGCGGGCGCGGCCCGAGATGCGGCCGGTCGCACCGTCCTTGCGGCCCTCGCCGGAGCTGACGAGCACCTCCACCTCGCGAGCGACGAGTGCCTTGGCGGCGTCCCAGGAGATCTCGTCCTGCACCGCGATGAGCCGCTCGTAGCGCTCCTGCACGACCTCCTTCGGCACCTGCGCATCCATCGTGGCCGCCGGCGTGCCGGGACGCTTGGAGTACTGGAAGGTGAACGCGCTGGCGAAGCGGGCCGCGCGGACCACATCCAGGGTCTGCTCGAAGTCCGCTTCGGTCTCGCCCGGGAAGCCGACGATGATGTCGGTGGTGATCGCTGCCTCGGGCATCCTGGCACGCACGTTCCCGATGATGGCGAGGTAGCGCTCCTGCCGGTAGCTGCGGCGCATCGCCTTGAGCACCACGTCCGAGCCGGACTGCATCGGCATGTGCAACTGTGGGCAGACGTTGGCCGTCTCGGCCATCGCGGCGATGACGTCGTCGGTGAAGTCGCGCGGGTGCGGGCTGGTGAAACGCACCCGCTCCAGGCCGTCGATCTCACCGCACGCGCGCAGCAGCTTGCCGAAGGCCAGCCGGTCGCCGAACGAGCGGCCGTAGGAGTTGACGTTCTGCCCGAGCAGGGTCACCTCGATGACGCCCGAGTCGACGAGCGCGTGAATCTCGGCGAGCACGTCGCCGGGGCGGCGGTCGGTCTCGGTGCCGCGCAGGCTCGGGACGATGCAGAACGAGCAGGTGTTGTCGCAGCCGACCGAGATCGACACCCAGGCGCTGTACGCCGACTCGCGACGACTCGGCAGGTCGGACGGGAAGTTCTGCAGAGCCTCGACGATCTCGACCTGGGCCGCCTTGTTGTGGCGCGCGCGTTCAAGCAGGACGGGCAGCGCGGCCAGGTTGTGCGTGCCGAAGACGACGTCGACCCACGGCGCCTTCTCGACGATCGTGCCGCGGTCCTTCTGCGCGAGGCAGCCGCCCACCGCGATCTGCATGCCGGGCCGCGCCTGCTTGGCCGGAGCGAGGCGGCCGAGGTTGCCGTAGAGCCGGTTGTCGGCGTTCTCGCGCACCGCGCAGGTGTTGAACACGACGAGATCGACATTGTCGACAGCGTTCGGGTCAGCCCGGACGTAACCCGCCTGCTCCAGCAGGCCGGCGAGCCGCTCGGAGTCGTGGACGTTCATCTGGCACCCGTAGGTGCGAATGTCGTAGGTGCGCGTCATGACGGCTTCGAGGATACGGGCGTCCCGGTAATCAGGCTGACCGCACCGAAGCGGACCCCTAGTCTCGGCTGCATGCTCACCGGAAAGTTGATCGAACTGCGCGCCCTGACCGACGACGACGAAGCCGTGCTGTACCGGGTCGCGGCGGACATCGACACCTGGGAGGAGCGCTCTCCGCGTTCACCCGCGCCGCTGACCCTCGCCGCATACCGGGAGCGCGAGGCGAAGTTCGTGCTCGCCGGCGACACCCGATTCGTCGTCGCCGTCGACGGCCAGGCAATTGGCACCGTCGCGCTGTTCAACGAGGATCCGCTCGCGCGGCACGCCGAGGTCGGTATCGCGCTGCTGGCTGACAGCCGGGGCAACGGGTACGGCACCGAAGCACTGCGCCTGATCGTCGGCTTCGCGTTCACCCGGCGCAACCTCCGCCGCGTCTACCTATCCGTGCTCGCGTCCAACACGGGTGCGATGGCGGCCTACCGCAAGGTCGGCTTCATAGCGGAAGGTCGCCTGCGCGAGCACTGCTGGGTGCGCGGCCGTTACGAGGACGAGGTCGCGATGGGCCTGCTGCGCTC
>DAITQD010000009.1:0-24492 GCA_036833255.1 Jatrophihabitantaceae bacterium | reverse complement strand
ACTGCTGGGTGCGCGGCCGTTACGAGGACGAGGTCGCGATGGGCCTGCTGCGCTCCGAGTGGTCCGGTGCCTGAACCCGCGCTCACGCTCCGGCCGATGACCGTGGCCGATCTCGGGGTGTTCGAGCGGTGGCTGCACGAGCCGCATTTCGCGCGATGGTTCCTGCCGGACTCGACCATCGAGGCGGAGTTGGACAGTAACCGCTCCGCGATACGTGGCGATGAGCCGACGGTCGTGCTTATCGTCGGGCTGGACGGCACCGACATTGGATGGTGCCAGTGGTACCACTGGTCGGACTACGAGGAGGAGGCCGTCAAATACGGCGCGCTGCCCGGTGAGGTGAGCATCGATTACGGCATCGGCGAGCCCGAACGCATAGGCCACGGCATCGGCACCCACCTGATAGCAGCCCTGCTCGCTCATCTTCGAGACGCCGCACCCGACGCGTCGATCCTGGTCGGCCCGTCAGCGGCCAATGTGGCGTCCTGTCGGGTGCTCGAGAAGAACGGCTTCTCGCTCGTTGACGTCCGTTCGATGCCCGGCGAGCCGAACGCCAGCCCGCTGGCGCTGTACCGGCTCGGGTGGGACTAGTGGGCGATCTCGATCGACCGTGACTCGCGCACGACCGTGACCCTGATCTGGCCGGGGTAGGTGAGCTCGTCCTCGATCTGCTTGGCGATCTCGCGGGCGATGACCTGGGCGGCGAGATCGTCGACCTCCGACGGCTGCACCATCACCCGCACCTCGCGACCTGCCTGCATGGCGAACACCTTCTCGACACCAGGCCGGGCGCTGGCGATCTCCTCGATGCGGGCCAGCCGCTTGACGTAGATTTCCAGCGACTCGCGGCGGGCACCGGGCCGCGCGGCCGAGCAGGTGTCGGAGGCCTGGGTGAGCACCGCCTCGATTGTGCGCGGTAGTACCTCGTTGTGGTGCGCCTCGACGGCGTGCGCGACGGCCTCGCTCTCGCCGTAGCGGCGCAGCAGTTCCGCGCCGATGATCGCGTGGCTGCCTTCGACCTCGTGGGTGAGCGCCTTGCCGATGTCGTGCAGGAAGGCGCAGCGCTTCACCAGGGTGGGTTCGATGCCCAACTCGGCGGCCATTACGCCGGCGATGTGCGCCGTCTCGGTGAGGTGTCCGAGCACGTTCTGGCCATAGCTGGTGCGGTATTTCAGCCGACCCAGCGTCGGCAACAGGCGCTCGTCGAGGTCGGCGATACCCACGTCGGCGAGCGTGTCCCGGGCGGCACGCAGGCAGAGCTCGTCGATCTCGGACTTGCTCTGCTCGTACAACTCCTCGATGCGGTGCGGGTGGATCCGGCCGTCGAGGATGAGCTTCTCGAGGGTGAGCCGGCCGACCTCGCGGCGCACGGGGTCGAAGCACGACAGCAGCACCGCTTCGGGCGTGTCGTCGATGATGACGTTCACGCCGGTGACGGACTCGAAGGCGCGGATGTTGCGGCCCTCGCGACCGATGATCCGTCCCTTCATCTCCTCGGCCGGCAGGTGCAGCACGCTGACGACGGTCTCGGCGGTCTGCTCGCTGGCGACGCGCTGGACGGCCTCGACGACGATCGCTCGGGCCCGGTCGGTGCCCTCGCTGCGGGCCTCGTTCTCGATCGTGCGCACCAGCAGTGCGGCATCGCGCCGGGCCGAGGCTTCCACGATGGTCAACAGCTCGGCCTTTGCCTGCTCGGCGGACAGGCCAGCCACCCGTTCCAGCTCGCGTTCGTGCGCAGCCGCCCGGGCATCCAGAGCGGCCGAACGCTCGTCGAACTCGCCGGCGAGAGCGTCCAGTGCCTGCTGCCGCTCGCCCAACTGGCGCAGCACGCGCTCGAGGTCGACGGCCTCGGCCTCCAGGCGCAGGGACTGGGCGTCCAGGCGGGACTCCGTGTCGTCCAGGCGCGCCTCCTGTGCGGCGAGATCGTGTTCGGCGCGGCGGGCGCGCTCGGTGATGCGGGCGATTTCGAACTCGCCGTCGCGTCGTGCCTCGGCGAGCACCGCCGCCGCCTGGTTGGCGGCATTGCCTCGCACCGCCTCCGTTTCGGCATGCGCTGCGCGGGCGTCGACCTGGGCCGAGCGCCGAACGGCCTCGGCCTCTGCCTCTGCGGCCCGGCGCACGGCATCGGCCTCGGTCTGCGCGACCTGACGGATCGAGGCGGCCTCCGCCGCGGCGACGCGCCGGGCCGACTCGATCTCGGCATCCCCCTCGACGGGCGACGCGGCGCGTTCTCCGGCACCGACCGAGCCGCCACGGCGCGCGTACGCAGCCACGAACAGGACGCCCAGGACGAATACCGCTCCGACTGCCGCGTACCAGACCCCCTGCATCGCTGCCTCCTGTCCGTCGCAACCGTCGGCCAGGAAACGCGCGCGCGGGCCGCCGAGTGCGGCGGACCCGAATGGTGCGGTACTGCCTTTCTGTGCGGCGCGGTCAATTTCTATGTGCTGCCGACATCCGGTGCTTCGCGGGGACGCGAAGCACCGACGGCCGTCGAGGCGTTACTCCTGGTGACCCGAGGTTAGGAACGGGGACGGCACAAATCAAGTACGGCACGCAAACGCCCGGACCCGTCTTAGTCCTCGATGTCCGCCGCGTCGGCGATCTCGGGGCATGCCAGCGACTCCCGCACGATCTGGTAGGCCAGACCCGGCGGGTAGCCGCGCCGCGCGAGCAGCCCGACGAGCCGGCGCGCCTGGGCCTGCGGCTCGAGCCCCTGCAGCGACTTGCGTCGACGCGCGACCAGCAGCCGGGCAGCGTCGGCCTCGCTCTCGGCGTCGATCTGGCCGACCGCTGCCTGCAGGGTCGCCTCGTCGATGCCGCGCCGGCGCAGCTTCATCGCCACAGCACGGCCGGCCAGCCCCCGTTCACGGTGCACGGCCATCGCAAAGCTAGCGGCGAGCGCGCCGTCGTCGATCAGGCCGATGTCGGTGAAGCGATCCAGCACCGACCGGGCCGCGTCGTCGGGCACGCCCCGACGCTGCAGCGTCGCCGCCAGTTCCGAGCGGGTCCGGGCCCGCTGGTCGAGTTGGTGCAGGCAGATCGCCCGCGCCACCGATTCCGGATCCCCCGGCGGATCGAGTTCGCCGTCCGGGGGCACCTCGGCCGTCATCGTGGGGACCCAGCTCAGAAGTCGACCGGCGCCGGCAGCGCCTCGATCGGGACGCGGTCGTCGACACGCGGACCGACGCCCATCTTCTCTTTGAGCTTCTTCTCGATCTCGTCGGCCATGTCGGGGTTGTCGCACAGGAAGCTGCGGACGTTCTCCTTGCCCTGGCCAAGCTGATCGTTCTCATAGGTGTACCAAGCACCGGACTTCTTGATCAGCCCCTGCTCGACGCCGACGTCGATCAGCGAGCCTTCGCGGCTGATGCCCTGGCCGTAGACGATGTCGAACTCGGCCTGCTTGAACGGCGGGGCGACCTTGTTCTTGACGACCTTGACGCGGGTGCGGTTGCCGACCGCCTCGCCGCCGTCCTTGAGGGTCTCGATGCGCCGGACGTCCAGGCGGATCGAGGCGTAGAACTTCAGCGCCTTACCGCCCGTCGTGGTTTCAGGAGAACCGAACATGACCCCGATCTTCTCGCGCAACTGGTTGATGAAGATCGCCGTCGTGCCGGAGTTGCTCAGCGCGCCGGTGATCTTGCGTAGCGCCTGGCTCATCAGCCGGGCCTGCAGCCCGACGTGGCTGTCACCCATCTCGCCTTCGATCTCGGCGCGCGGCACGAGTGCGGCCACCGAGTCGACGACCACGAGGTCGATCGCGCCGGAGCGGATCAGCATGTCCATGATCTCGAGCGCCTGCTCGCCGGTGTCGGGCTGGCTCACCAGCAGCGCGTCGGTGTCGACGCCCAGCGCCCGCGCATACTCCGGGTCGAGCGCGTGCTCAGCGTCGATGAAGGCCGCGATCCCGCCGGCCGCCTGAGCGTTGGCGACCGCATGCAGGGCGACCGTGGTCTTGCCCGAACTTTCCGGGCCGTAGATTTCGACGATGCGCCCGCGCGGTAGCCCGCCGATACCGAGCGCCACATCGAGAGCGATCGAGCCGGTCGGGATCACCTCGATCGGCACATAGGGGCGATCGCCGAGGCGCATCACCGAGCCCTTGCCGTACTGCTTTTCGATCTGCGCCAGGGCGACGTCGAGCGCCTTTTCCCGGTCGAAGCCTGCTGCCATCTGCAAGACACCTCTTCGTGAGTCGTGCGGGCTGTCTCGTGACGGGCCCGGTTGCCTGGCGACGTTAGGACCGACCACCGACAAACTTGCCGAACGCGGCGACGTTGTGGATAACCGGTCCCGTTGTGGACAGGTTAGCCGAACACCTGTTCGACGGGTGCCATATTCGCGCGCGACACGCCCCGCGTGTCGCGGCGGCTCAGCGCAGTTGAGCCGGCATCTCGAACTCGGCGCAGACCGCACGCCAGATCTCTTTGATATCGACGCCTGTGGCGAGCGCTTGCTCGACGGTTGAGCCGAGTGCGGGCAGCCGGTAGTCCGCCGCCACGCTGTGCGCGTAGGTGGCGCCGAAGCGGGTCTCCATCCGCCGCCAGAACTCGGTGAGTCGCATGACGACCAGCGTAGGGATAGCGGCCGGTGTCCGTCACGGCGCCAGCATCGATGACCGGATCGGTCCGCATGCTGACCTGATCTGGCCTGTGCACGGGGCGCTGCGGCGCGCACACTGGGTGACATGAATCGAGCCCTCATCGTCATCGACGTCCAAGAATCGTTCCGCCAGCGGCCGGATTGGCTGGCCATGTCGAACACCAATATCGCGACGCAGGTCGGTCGACTGGTCGACGCCGCCCGGGCCAGCGGCGATCTCGTCGTCTGGGTGCTGCACTCCGAGCCGGGCACCGCTGGCCCGTTCGACCAGGCCAGCGGACACGTCCGGCTCGTCGACGGCCTGGAGCGCCGCGAGGGGGAACCCCTGGTGGTGAAGACATCGGTCAATGCCTTTACCACGACGAATCTTCAGCAGACCCTGATGACCGAAGGCGTCAGAGAGATCGTCATCTGCGGCATCCGAACCGAGCAGTGCTGCGAGACGACGGCCCGCGTCGGCAGTGATCTCGGCTTCGACGTCACCTTTGTCACCGACGCCACCACCACCTCCGCGATCCCGGCCCCGGACGCGCCGGCCGACCAGTCCGTCGACCAACTGCGGGCCGACCCGCGGGCACTGAGCTCCGCCGACCTCATCGAGCGCACCGAGCGGGTACTCGCCGCCCGCGAGTTCGCCACAATCGCCACCACCGAGGAGTTCGTCGCGTCGGCCGCAGTTCTGGCACGATGACCAGATCGTGACTCGGGTCGTCTTCCTTCTCGTCCCCGGCGTGCACCTGCTGGATCTCGCGGGGCCGGCGCAGGTCTTCTCGACTGCGGATGACCTGGGACTCGGGTATGCGCTGGCCTACGTCGCCGAGCAGGCGGAGGTGCCGAGCGCTCAGGGCATGTCGCTGCGGGCCGAGACCGAGTGGCCGGCGCTCGGCCGCGACGACCTCGTCGTGGTGCCGGGCTGGCGTGCCCCGCAGCTGGCCGGGAGCGGCCCATTGACGTCGGCAACCCTGGCGGCGCTGCGCGCGCATCATGAGCGCGGGGGCACCGTGGCCAGCGTCTGCGCGGGCGCCGACGCGCTGGGCCGAGCGGGCCTGCTCGACGGTCGCCACTGCACCACGCACCACGCACTGCAGGACGAGCTCGCCCGCCGCTACCCGCGCGCCCATGTGGTGCGGGACGTGCTTTTCACGGTGGACGACCGCGTCGTCACCTCGGCGGGGATCGCCAGCGGCGTCGATCTCGCGCTGCATCTGGTCGATCTGCGGCACGGGCCCGCTGCGGCGGCCCGCGTGGCCCGGTCGATGGTCGTCTACGGTCGCCGCAACGGCGACGCTCAGCAGATCAGCGCGATGCTAGGCCACCGCGCGCACCTCAACGACACCGTGCATCGCGTCCAGGACCTCATCGACGCTCGCTTCGACCGACGGATAGGGCTCGCCGAACTGGCCGGGGCGGCGCGCGTCAGCGAGCGGACCCTGACCCGGCTGTTCGCCCACGCCACGGGCAGCACGCCGCTGCGCTACCAGCACATGCTGCGCGTGGAACGCGCCGAGGACCTCATCGCGCAGGGTTCGACGGTCGAGGCGGCGGCCCGCACGGTGGGATTCGAGGACGCTCGGATGTTGCGCCGACTGCGCGCCCGATAACTCGTGCTCTCGGCTTGCGAGGATGGCTGGGTGACTTCCCCCGACCTCTGGTATGCCCTGCCCGTCCTGTCCGGCCGGCTGATCCGCCTCGAACCGCTTGCCCTCGAGCACGCGCCCGGCTACCTGGCGGCCGCAGGCCCGGCCGACGACGCCGCCGAGGTGTTCCGGTGGATGTTCCCGGCCGCGCCGCAGACCGTCGCGGACGCCGAGGGGCACATCCTCACCGCACTCGCCGCCCGAGCGCGGGGCGAGCGGTTCGCCTACGCCCAACTCGACGCGGGCACCGGCGAGGTCGCGGGCACCAGCTCCTACTACGAGGTCGACCCGGCGGCCCGTGCGATCGCGATCGGGCACACCTGGCTGGGGCGGCGGTGGTGGCGCACCGGCCACAACACCGAGTCGAAGCTGCTGATGCTGACGCACGCGTTCGACACCCTCGGCGCCGCGCGGGTCAGCTGGCACACCGATCTGAACAACACCCGCTCGCAAGAAGCCATCGACCGCCTCGGGGCGACCAGGGAGGGCGTGCTGCGCAAGCATCGGATCAGGCGCGACGGCTCGTGGCGAGACACCGTGCAGTACGCCATGGTCGACGACGACTGGCCGGCCGTCCGCGCGCGGCTCATCGCCCGCCTCGCCGACAGCTGAACGTCGGCGGGTGGTGCCGCCGCTTTTCCCCGCTGGTGACCGCCCGACCGTCGCTCTTCCCCGCTGGTGCTCGGTTTGGCCGCCCCAAACCGAGCACCAGCGGGGAAGGGTGATCATCTGCCGTGCCACCGGCGCACAAGATCGGGACACGCGGTGTCGGAGGCGGCGGGCAGACTGGTGTCGTGAGCCGCTTCTCCCCCGCGACGCAGGACTGGCTCGACGGTGCCTTCGCGGCACCGACGCCGGCCCAGCTCGGGGCGTGGGACGCGATCGCGCGCGGCGAGCACACCCTCGTCGTCGCACCGACGGGCTCGGGCAAGACGCTGGCCGCGTTCCTGTCCGCGCTCAACCGGCTTGCGGCGCTGCCTCGCCCCGACGAGCCACTGCGCCGTTGCCGGGTGCTCTACCTCAGCCCGCTCAAGGCCCTGGCGGTCGACGTCGAGCGCAACCTGCGCTCGCCATTGGCCGGCATCCGGCAGGCCGCCGCGCGTCTGGGCCTGCCGGTCCCCGACGTCACCGTCGCGATGCGTTCGGGTGACACCCCGGCCGACGAGCGCCGCGCCTTCGCCCGCCGGCCCGCCGACATCCTCATCACCACGCCCGAGTCGCTCTTCCTGTTGCTGACCTCCGCGGCCCGCGAGGCGTTGCGGGGCGTCGACACCGTGATCATCGACGAGGTGCACGCCGTCTGCGCCACCAAGCGCGGCGCCCACCTGGCGCTGTCGCTGGAACGGCTCGACACCCTGCTCGATGCACCGGCCCAGCGCATCGGGCTCTCGGCCACGGTCCGGCCCGTCGATGAGGTGACCACCTTCCTCGCGGGCGGGCGGCCGGTCACCGTCGTGCAGCCGCCACTCACGAAGATCTTCGACCTGCAGGTCGTTGTGCCGATCGAGGACATGTCCGCACTCGGCGAAACGATCGAGGACCTCAGCGGACCCGCGGCGGGCGCCCAGCGCCGCGCGTCGATCTGGCCACACGTCGAGGAGCGGGTGCTCGACCTGATCGAGGCGCACCGCTCGACGATCGTGTTCGCGAACTCGCGCCGCCTCGCCGAGCGGCTCACCGCCCGGCTCAACGAGCTCGCCACCGAACGCGCCGGCGCCGTGCCGCCACCGGGCGCGAAAACGCCCGCCGAGCTGATGGGCCAGTCCGGGTCCGGGCATCCTGCCGGCGACGTCGTCGTGGCCCGCGCCCACCACGGTTCGGTGTCGCGCGAGCAGCGTGCCCTCGTCGAGGAGGCGCTCAAGGCCGGCCAGCTGCCGGCTGTCGTCGCGACCTCGTCGCTCGAACTCGGCATCGACATGGGCGCGGTCGACCTCGTCGTTCAGGTCGAGTCGCCGCCGTCGGTGGCCTCCGGGCTGCAGCGGGTGGGCCGGGCCGGGCACCAGGTCGGTGCCGTGTCGCGCGGCGTGATCTTCCCGAAATTCCGCGGCGACCTGCTCGAGTGCGCGGTCGTCGCCGAGCGGATGCGCGCCGGCGCGATCGAGTCCATGCGCTATCCGCGCAATCCCCTCGACGTGCTCGCCCAGCAGATCGTCGCCATGGTCGCGCTCGACACAGTGACCGTCGATGAGGTTGACGAGATCGTCCGGCGGGCGGCTCCGTTCGCCGGCCTGCCCCGCTCAGCACTGGAAGCGGTGCTCGACATGCTCGCCGGGCGCTACCCGTCCGACGCCTTCGCCGAGCTGCGTCCTCGGCTGACCTGGGACCGCGTCACCGGCGAGCTGAGCGCCCGCGGCGGCGCGCAGCGACTCGCCGTGACCAGTGGTGGGACGATCCCCGACCGCGGCCTGTTCGGCGTTTTTCTCGCAGGAGCGGACGGGCCGGGGCGGCGCGTCGGCGAGCTGGACGAGGAGATGGTCTACGAGTCCCGTGTCGGAGACGTGTTCCTGCTCGGCTCGTCCTCGTGGCGCATCCAGGACATCACCCACGATCGCGTGCTGGTGACTCCCGCGCCGGGTGAGACGGGGCGGATGCCGTTCTGGAAGGGCGATTCCATCGGCCGTCCCGTCGAGCTGGGCCGGGCGCTGGGCGCATTCCTGCGCGAGGTCTCGGCCGCAGATCCCGAGACGGGGGCGGCGCGGGCCCGCGCCGCCGGCCTGGACGACTGGGGCACGGCAAACCTGCTCGCCTACCTTGCCGACCAGCGCGCGGCCACCGGGCATCTGCCCGACGACCGCACGGTGCTCGTCGAGCGGTTCCGCGACGAGCTGGGCGACTGGCGCCTGGTCGTCCACTCCCCGTTCGGGGCACCCGTCAACGCGCCGTGGGCGCTGGCGATCGGGGCGCGGTTACGCGAGCGCCACGGTCTGGACGTCGCCTCAATGCACTCCGACGACGGCATCGTGCTGCGGCTGCCCGACACCGACGCCGAGCCGCCCGGCGGTGAACTGGCCGTCTTCGACGCCGACGAGATCGAGGCGATCGTGACGTCCGAGGTCGGCGGCTCGGCCCTGTTCGCCGCACGCTTTCGCGAGTGCGCGGCGCGGTCGCTGCTGCTGCCCAAGCGCGACCCGCGCCGGCGTGCGCCCTTGTGGCAGCAGCGCCAGCGGGCGAACCAGTTGCTGCAGATAGCCCGCGACTACGACGACTTCCCGGTGGTGCTCGAAGCGATGCGCGAGTGCCTGCAGGACGTCTTCGACGTGCCCGGGCTGATCGGGCTGATGCGCGATATCGCGTCACGGCGGGTACGGCTGGTCGAGGTGCAGACCCCTGCCGCGTCGCCGTTCGCGCGGTCGCTGCTGTTCGGCTACGTCGGCATGTTCCTCTACGAGGGCGACGCGCCGCTGGCCGAGCGCAGGGCGCAGGCGCTGTCCCTCGACTCGGCAATGCTGGCCGAACTGCTCGGCGCCACCGAGCTACGCGAGCTCCTCGATCCCGACACGATCGCGGCCGTCGAGGCGGAACTGACCCGGCTGGCGGACGACCGCCACGCCCACGGCCCTGACTCGGTGCACGACCTGCTGCGCGGGGTCGGCGATCTGACGACGGCCGAGGCGGTCGCCCGCGGCGCGACCGCAACCGAGCTGGCGGACCTCGAGGCCGCGCGGCGCGCGATCCGGGTGCGCATCGCCGGCGAGGAACGATGGCTCGCCATCGAGGACGCCGGTCGGGTCCGCGATGCGCTGGGCGTGGCCCTGCCCGTCGGTGTGCCCGAAGCGTTCACCGAACCGCTCCGCGACCCGATCGGCGACCTGGTGTCGCGCTACGCCCGTACCCACGGGCCCTTCCAGGCGCACGACGTCGCCCTACGGCTCGGCCTGGGCGTCGCTGTGGTCGGCGCGGCACTCGCCCGTCTCTCGGCCGCTGGCCGGGTCGTGCAGGGCGAGTTCCGGCCGGGCGGGGTGGGATTGGAGTGGTGCGACGCGGAGGTGCTGCGCTCGATCCGCCGCCGCTCGCTGGCCGCGCTGCGCCGCGAGGTCGAGCCGGTGCCCGCCGAGGCGCTGGCCCGCTTCATCCCGTCCTGGCAGGGGGTCGGTGCCCGCTCCACCCGCGGCGTCGACGGGCTGCTGCGCGTGCTCGAGCAACTCGCCGGCGTGCCGCTGCCCGCGAGTGCGTTGGAGTCGCTCGTCCTGCCGAGCCGCGTCGCCGACTACTCCCCTGCGCTGCTCGACGAGCTGACGCTGTCGGGCGAGGTGCTGTGGACCGGTGCCGGTGTGCTGGCCGGCAACGACGGCTGGGTGGTCCTGGCTCCGGCCGAGCTGGCGCCGCTCCTGCTCCGGCCAGTTGACGCCGACGACGCGGACGGCCCCCACGATGCCGACGGCGGGGTGGAGCGGGCGATCCGGGCGGCGCTCGCCGGCGACCAGGCCCTCTTCTTCCGGGCCGTTGCCGAGCGGGTCGAAGCCGCCCGCAGCGGGGCGAGCGACGATGAGATCACCGCCGCCATCTGGTCGCTCGTGTGGACCGGCGCCCTGACGAACGACACCGTGGCGCCGGTGCGCGCGCTGCTCGGTTCCGGCACGCGCACCGCGCACGCGCGCCGGCCCCGCACGCCCCGCTCGCGCTACGGCCGCTACAGCGGGCTCGCCGCCCCCGGCGGCGGCTCCTCGTCGTTGCGCCCCACGCCGCCGGCGATGGGCGGGCGGTGGTCGGCGACGCCGGGACGTGACAGCGACCCGACCCGGCGCGCGCTCGCCGCGGCCGACGTCCTGCTGGATCGCTACGGGCTGGTTACCCGCGGCTCGGTTACCGGCGAACGCGTCAGCGGTGGCTTCGCCGCGCTGTACCCGGTGCTCAAGGCAGCCGAGGAGTCCGGGCGGGCGCGCCGGGGTTACTTCGTCGACGGGCTCGGCGCGGCGCAGTTCGCGCTGCCCGGCGCGGTCGACCGGCTGCGCGCGGAGGCCCGTCCGGCCGCTGTCCGCGACGCGGCGCCGACGCTCGTGCTCGCCGCCACCGACCCGGCCAACCCGTACGGGGCGGCGCTCGCGTGGCCGGCTGCGCCGGCGCCGGGGGCCGGGCGGCGCGGCCACCAGCCGGCCCGCAAGGCCGGCGCCCTCGTCGTCCTCGTCGACGGGAGTTGCGTGATCTACGTCGAGCGGGGCGGGCGCACCCTGCTGTCGTTCACCGACGATGCCACGATGTTGCAGCCGGCCGCCGACGCGCTGGCACTCGCCGTGCGCGACGGGGCTCTGGGCAAACTGCAGGTCGAACGCGCCGACGGAGCACCGATCGTCGCATCGCCACTGGGCGACGCGCTCGAGGCCGCCGGCTTTCGCCCGACGCCCCGGGGCCTGCGGCTACGCGCGTGACGCCGGTGCCCGACCTGCGAGCTCCAGGCCCGCTGACTCAGCCCTGCTCGGGCTCGGACTGCTTGGTGGTGTCGATCACCGGGGCGGCGGCCGGGCCGCTGACCGGCCCATCGATCGCGGGCGCCGCAGCGCTGCCGGTCAGCGCCGACTGCTCCGCCTCGAGCGAGGCGCGGATCTCCTCGAGTCGGGCGGCGCCCTGCAGGTCGGCCGTCGCGCGTTGGATCTCCATCGTCCGCCCGGCGACAGAGTCCTGCGCGAGATCGGCCTGCCCGAGCGCTGTCGCGTAGCGCTTCTCGATCTTGTCGCGGACCTCGGTCAGCGTCGGCACGTTGGACGGCGCGGCCAGCTCGCTCATCTGCTGTAGCGACTTGGACACCGTCTCCTGCATCTTGGCCTGCTCCAGCTGGGTCAGCAGCTTGGTCCGCTCGGCGAGCTTCTGCTCCAGCATCATGCGATTGTTCTGCACCGATACGCGGGCCTGTCCCGCGGCCTGCAGCGCCTGGTCATGCAACTTCTTGAGGTCCTCGACCGCGGACTCCGCACTGACGAGCTGGTTGGCCAGCGCCTGGGCGGTCGCCTCGAACTGCTGCGCCTTCCCCGGGTCGCCGTCGGCCTTCGCCTTGTCGGCGAGCACCAGGGCCTGCCTGGCCTGTGCCTGCAAGGTCTCGATCTGGCCGAGCTGGCGGTTGAGCTGCATCTCGAGCTGACGCTGGTTGCCGATGACCGCTGCGGCCTGCTGGGTCAGCTGTTGGTGCTGGTGCTGGGCATCCTGGATCGCCTGCTGGATCTGGATCTTGGGGTCGGCCTTCTCGTCGACCTTGGCACCGAACCAGGCCGACAGGTACTTCCACGCCTTGACGACGGGATTCGGCTTGGCCATCTAGTGCCCTCCAGCAGTTCCGGGTCGGCACGCGCGCCGACGGCATTGAGCTCTCATCGTGTCATGCGCGCGGCCGGTACGGCAGGGCTGGCCGCTCAGGCGGGCTGCGCCTCGCGGGCCGCGGCGGTGGCCGACTGCGCGACGTCACTGCCGGAGGCGTCGGGCAGACCGGCGAGCACGACGGCGAGATCGGCCGCGACCGATGCCGGACTGGCCGGGGTGATCACGTAGGACGCGAGCCAGCGCAGCACGGTGTCGGTGCCGCCGCGTGACTCGGTGGCCAAGACCGCTGCAACACCCTCACGTGCCGTCCGCCAGCCTTCGGCACTCACATCGACGCAGCCGAGCGCGGCCAGCGTGGCCGGCTCGATCCGGGCCAGGGCGCGCAGCACCGGGTGCCGCGCAAGGGCGGTCGCGGCACCACCGAGCGCGTCGGCCAGTGGCTGGCCGGCGAACTCGTCGACGAGCCTGGCGACCTCGGCCGCGAGCACCGCCGAGAGCACCGCCTCACGCGTGCGGAAGTGGTTGTAGAGCGTCGCCTTGGCCACGCCCGCCGCGGCAGCCACCTGGGCCATGGTGATCTTCGTTCCGTTCACCTCGACGCTGCGCAGGGCGCCGTCGAGCAGGGCGGCGCGCGTGCGGTTCATCGCGTTGCCCGCGCGCGAACGCGTTCCCGCGGCACGGACGGGCGCCGCCGAGGCAATCGCAGGGGCGATCGTCGTCGGCCGGAACAGGGTGTCGAAGAGCGGGTCTCGGCGCCCCCGCTCGCTACGTTCGGTCATAGACGGCAAGTTACCGCGCGGCGGGGATACCGGTGGGAGGACGCGCAACCCGATCGCCGCGCTGTGACTCGTGGTACAGGTGAGGCGATTCAGGCGGCCACGGTCGGCAGTGCGCGGACCCGTGGGCCGATCGCCTCGCCGCCCGGGGCGACGCTGATCCGGGCTGATCCCGCGCCCGGCATCGCGGCCATCCGGCCACCCGCGATGGCTAGCTTCTCCTCGCGGCGAAGGGTGGCGCTGACCTGCCAGAACAGCTCGGACAGCTCGACGTCGAGGGCGCCGCAGATCGCGGCCAACAGCTCGGAGGACGGTTCCTTCTGGCCCCGTTCGACCTCGGACAGGTAGCCGAGGCTGACGCGGGCGCTCGAGGACACCTCGCGCAGCGTGCGGCGTTGGCGCAGGCGCAGACCGCGCAGGGTGTCACCTACCACTTGGCGAAGCACTGGCATCGGGATGACCCCCTCTAGGAGCAGTCAGAGCGACGGAGCAACCGCGGTCCCTGTCACGGTACCGGGCGGGCCCGACCTGCGAGCGGTGACGTGCTGTCGTCCGCTCTGGGCGAACGTATCAACGATCAGCGTGGCCGCTCGCATTCCGAGCGGAGTAGATCCAGGCAGACCTGCACCGCCGCGGCACGGATCTCGGCGCGGTCGCCCGCGAGTCGATGCTCCCGCACCGTCTCGCCGTGCGGGCCCGCGACGGCCGCGAAGACCGTCCCGACGGGCTTGCCGTCCTGCGGATCTGGCCCGGCCACGCCCGTCACGCCCACGCCGAACGTCGCGCCGAGGCGGGCGCGGGCACCCTGTGCCAGGGCAAGAGTGACCTCGGGGTCGACGGCACCCCGTTCGGCCAGCATTGCCTCGCTGACGCCCGCCAATGCCGCTTTGAGGTCAGTCGCATAGACAACCAGGCCGCCCCGCATGGTGGCGCTCGCGCCGGGCGTGTCGGTGAGCGCCGCACACAGCAGACCGCCGGTGAGCGACTCGGCGACCGCTACCGTCGCGCCGCGTTCGCCCAGGCGCGCATGCACGTCGGCTGGACTTGCCGAGGCACCTGGACCTCCGGTCGGCGCGGTCATGCGGTGACACGGGCGGCCCGCCCGGTCCGCCGTAGTCGCACCGCGCGCGCGACGTAGTCGACGCCCGTGAGCAGAGCCACCACGACGGCCGCGACCATGATCACCCAGGCGAGACCGTGCAACCAGCCGGACAGGGGCAGCACGAACAGCCCGATCGCCACGCCCTGCAGCAGGGTCTTGACCTTGCCGCCGCGGCTCGCGGCCATCACGCCGTGGCGGATCACCCAGAACCGCAGCATGGTGACGCCGACCTCGCGCACGAGGATCACCACCGTCACCCACCAAGGCAATTCATGCAGTAGCGACAGACCGACGAGCGCCGCGCCGACAAGCGCCTTGTCTGCGATCGGGTCGGCCAGCTTGCCGAACTCGGTGACCAGATTGCGCTTGCGGGCGATCTCGCCGTCGAAACGGTCGGTGATCGAGGCCACCGCGAACACGCCCCATGCCCAGATCCGCCAGTCCGTGAGGTGCCCGCCCCCATGGAACAGCACGACGATGAACACCGGGACGAGCAACAGCCGGAATATGGTCAGGGCGTTGGCGATGTTCCACACTGACGCCGTGCTCGGTGGGTCGGCCATCGGGTCGGCCGTCGGTTGCGGGGTCTTCACCACGCGGCACCGCCGATCTCGGCGATCAGGTCCACGCCCTCGGCGTCGATCACGAACGCCGCGACGATGCGGCCGCGCTGCACCCCGCCGGGCGTCCCGACGAGCCGCGTGGTGCCGTCGACATCGGGGCCCTGGTGCGCGGCCCGGCCGACGAGTTCGTCGCCGGTCTCCTCGACCAGCACCTCGACCCGGGTGCCGACCCGGTCCTCGGCACGCTGGCCCATCAGGTGCTCGGCCAGCGTCGCCACCCGCTCGACCCGCGTGGCGATCACGTCGTCGGCGAGCTTGTCCTCGAAGCCCGCTGCCTCGGTGCCGTCCTCGTCGGAGTAGCCGAAGACGCCGATGACGTCCAGGCGCGCGTCGGTCAGGAAGCGCTCCAGTTCGACGACGTCGGCCTCGGTCTCGCCGGGGAAGCCGACGATCACGTTGCTGCGGGTGCCCGCGTCGGGCACGAAGGCGCGCACCCGCGCGAGGATGTCGAGGAACGACTCGGTCGAGCCGAAGCGTTTCATCCGGCGCAGCACCGGCGCGCTGGCGTGCTGGAAGGACAGGTCGAAATATGGCGCGACGCCGGGCGTGCTCGCGAGCGCCTCGAGCAGCGACGGCCGAAGTTCCGCGGGCTGCAGGTAGGACACCCGGATTCGCTCGACGCCGTCCACGGCCGCTAGATCGGGCAGCAGCTTTTCCAGCGCGCGCAGGTCACCGAGGTCTTTTCCGTAGGACGTCGAGTTCTCGCTGACCAGCACCAGTTCGCGCGCGCCCGTCGACGCGAGCCACTGCGCTTCGGCGAGCACGTCCGCGGGCGGGCGCGACACGAACGAACCGCGGAAGGACGGGATGGCGCAGAACGTGCAGCGTCGGTCGCAGCCGCTCGCGAGCTTGAGGTAGGCGACGGGCGAGTCGTCCAGGCGGGTGCGGGCAAGGCCCGACGGCAGCCAGGCGTGACCGGGCACCGCGACCTCGGCGACCGCGGCCGGGCGCTGCGCGGGGGCGACGGGGAGCAGGGTGCGGCGGTCACGCGGGGTGTGCGCCACAATCGGGCGGCCGGCCGCGACGTCGTCGAGGCGGGCCGCGATGTCGGCGTAGGAGTCGAAGCCGAGTACAGCGTCCGCCTCCGAGAGTGACTCGGCGAGCTCGGCGCCGTAACGCTCGGCCAGGCAGCCGACGGCGACGACCTTCTTGCCGGTGTCGGCCGCGGCCAGCACGGTGTCGATCGAATCCTTCTTCGCCGAATCGATGAAGCCGCAGGTGTTGATCATGACGATGTCAGCACTGCCGGCGTCGTCCGCAATCGTCCAGCCACCGGCGCCGAGGCGCCCGGCCAGCTCCTCGGAATCGACCTCGTTGCGCGCGCAGCCCAACGTGACCAGGGCGACGCTACGAGCGGGCTGTGACACGTGAGCAGGTTACCCGTGCAACCACAGCCCGCTCCTCGGAGATGTTGCGGCGTCGGGGCGTCCTGACCCGCGCAAGCCTCAACAGGTCCGGCGTCTACCGGGCGACGCGCTGAGCCGACCCGATAGCGTGCCCGCATGCCCAGCAGCGCCGTCGTCGTCCGCCGCGCTCGCACGGCCGACGTGCCGGTGATCAAGACACTCGTCGATATCTACGCGGGCTCCGGGCGCAAGCTGCTCGCGAAGGAACTCGTCGCGCTCTACGAGGACGTGCAGGACTTCCGGGTCGCCGAGATCGAGGGCGCGGTCGTCGGCTGCGGGGCGCTGCACGTGCTGTGGGCCGACCTGGGCGAGGTGCGTACTCTCGCCGTCCGTCCAGACCACCGTGACACCCGCATCGGCGCGGCCGTCCTCGACGCACTGATCGGCACCGCCCGCGACCTGGGCCTGACGAGGTTGTTCGCGCTCACCTTCCACACCGGCTTCTTCGCGCGGCACGGGTTCACCGAGATCGACGGCGCGCCTGTCGACCCGGACACCTACGACGCCCTGCGCCAGTCGTTCGACCCGGGCGTCGCGGAGTTCCTCGGCCTGGAGTATGTCAAGCCGAACACGCTCGGCAACACCCGGATGTTGCTCAAGCTGTAACCCACCAGCTCCGCGCGCCTCGCGTGTCATACCCGGCTCAGGCATTACCGTCCGTGCCACGGAGGTGATCATCATGACCACTGCAGATCGGATCGACTACCGCGGTTGGGCCCCGCCTGTCGTCGCGGCCGACGAGGAGACCTACGTCGGCAAGCATCGCCGACCCGGCAGCAAGTCGTTCTCGCTGCACCGGATGTTCTACACCGCGCGCCACCTCGCCCGCGGCCGCTGAGCGCTACCCCAGCGCTCAGATCGCGTCCGCTCCCGCCTCGTCGTGAGCCTCGTCCCCCGCGGTCACCAGATCCTCGGCGCTGCCGCCGTTCTTGAGCGTGTAGAGCAGCCCCGCCATCTCATCGGGCAGGACGAGCACCTCACGCGCCTTCGAGCCTTCCGACGGCCCGACAATGCTGCGCGACTCCATCAGGTCCATCAGCCGGCCGGCCTTCGCGAAGCCCACGCGCAGCTTGCGCTGCAACATCGACGTCGAGCCGAATTGCGTCGACACCACCAGTTCGACGGCCGACAGGAACAGGTCGAGGTCATCGCCGATGTCCCCGTCGATCTCCTTCCGCACAGCGTGCGGTGCGGTGACGTCGTCACGGTAGGTCGGCTGCAACTGCGTCTTGCAGTGCCCGACGATGCCGTGGATCTCGGCATCGGTGACGAAGGCGCCCTGCATGCGCGCCGCTTTCGCTGCTCCCATCGGCAGGAACAGCGCGTCGCCCTTGCCGAGCAGCTTCTCCGCACCCGGCTGGTCGAGGATGACGCGCGAGTCCGCCAGCGAGGACGTCTTGAAAGACAGCCGCGACGGAATGTTCGCCTTGATCAAGCCGGTGACGACGTCGACGGACGGCCGCTGGGTGGCGATCACCAGGTGGATGCCCGCGGCCCGCGCCAGCTGGGTGATGCGCACGATCGAGTCCTCGACGTCACGCGGCGCGACCATCATCAGGTCCGACAGCTCGTCGACGATCACCAACAGATACGGGTATGCGCTGTAGACGCGCTCGGACCCGGGCGGCGCTAGGAGTTCGCCGCTCTGCACCTTGCGGTTGAAGTCGTCGATGTGGCGCACGCCCGAGGTCTCCATGTCCTCGTAGCGCATCTCCATCTCGCGCACGACCCAGCCCAGCGCCTCCGCCGCCTTCTTCGGACTGGTGATCACCGGCGTCACCAGGTGCGGAATGCCCTGGTAGGCCACGAACTCGACGCGCTTGGGGTCGATGAGCACCATGCGTACCTGGTCGGGCGTGGCCCGGGCGAGGATCGACAGGATCAGGGTGTTGATGCAGCTGGACTTGCCGGCGCCGGTCGCGCCGGAGACGAGCAGGTGCGGCATTTTCGTCAAGTTCGCCACGATGAACCCACCCTCGACGTCCTTGCCGAGCGCGACGAGCATCGGGTGGTGGTCGCGCTGCGCAATGGGTGAGCGCAGCACGTCGCCGATCATGACGATCTCCGGGTCGGCGTTCGGGATCTCGACACCGACGGCGCTCTTGCCGGGGATGGGGCTGAGGATGCGTATTTCGGCGCTCTTGACCGCGTACGCGATGTTGCGGGTCAGGTTGGTGATCCGCTCGACCTTCACGCTGGGACCCAGCTCGACCTCGTAACGGGTGACCGTCGGGCCGCGGCTGAAGCCGGTCACCGCGCAGTCGACGTCGAACTCGGCGAACACCTGCTGCAGCGCGGCGATGACCTCGTCGTTGGCCTTGGTGTGCTGGAGGTGCGGGCTGCCGTGCGCGAGGTCCTTGAGCGACGGCAGCGTGTACATGCCCGCGCCGTTGTTCAGCTCGAGCTGCACCGGGCGGGTGATCGGCGCCGGGTCGTCGGCCGGGTTGGCCGTCCGCGGTTTACCCGGCTTCGGAACCCGGGAGGCAGCGAGTTCGGCGGCGGCCCGCTCGACCGACTCGTCCAGGCTGGGCAGCTCCGACGTGTTCGCGTCGGGGTCGGCGTCGAGCATCCGCCGCGAGCGGCGTTTGCGGGTCGGTTCGACGGCCTGCTTGATGGCGTCGGCGCCCGAGGGCGTCCTGGTGAAGACGCCCCGCACGTACGCACGTAGCGCGCTGATCGGGGTGGCCGTCACGACGAGGATTCCGAAGATTCCCACGCCGAGCAGAAGCGGGACGGCGATGGCCGCGGACAGACCCGCCGAGAGCGGCCCGGCCACGGCCATCCCGATGAGGCCACCGGCGTGTGAGCGACCGTGGCCGGTGTTCGGCGAGCCGGCCCACAGGTCGAACAGGCCCAGCACCGACAGGCTCAGCGCCGTCGAACCGACCAGGATGCGCCCGCGGGACTCGGGCTGCGCGACCTGGCGCAGCATGTGAGCGCCGATGCCGACGAGGATCAGCGGCGAGAGGGCGGCAGCATTCCCCAGCAACAGCCGGCCGTACGTCGTGATGACCCGACCGACCGGTCCGGCGGCGTGGACCCAGACGGCCATCGCGCAGATCAGCCCGAATGCGACGACGCCGAGCGCGGCTCCGTCGCGGCGGTGTTCGGAATCGAGCTCACGGGCGCTGGCCGCTTTGCGCCCGGCGGCACGGGCGATGCCGCCCAGCAGGTGGGCGATCGCGCGCCAGATCGCGCTGATGCCGTGCCCGAGCGCGATCAGCGGCGCCGCATGCGAGCGCTGCTTCTTGCGACCGCGACCGCGCCTGGCCGGAGCCTTGCGGCCGGCGGGCGGACGGGTGCGCGTTCCGGATGCTCCTGCCACCGGCCAACCCTAACGCTGAACTCGACCGTCACCGGGGAGGCGGCCGACGTGGCGGGCACTCAGAGGCCGGCGGCGGCGAGATCGTCGCGCAGGTGGCTGAGCTCGTGGTCGGTGGCGCCGACCAGCGGCAGGCGCACCGGGCCGACGTCGCGCCCACGCAGCTTCAGGCCGGCCTTGACGAGGATCGTCCCCTGCGTGCGGAAGATGCCCGTGTAGATCGGCAGCAACTGCCGATGCAGCCGGGTGGCTTCGGCGACGTCGCCGCGTTCGAACGCCTCGATCATGGCCTTCGTGCCCGGGCCGGAGAAGTGCGTGGACGTCCCGATGACGCCGACGCCGCCCACGGCGAGCAGTGGCAGCGTCGCGGCGTCGTCGCCGCTGTAGTAGGCCAGGTCGGTCTCGGCGAGCACCCGTGAGCTGCCCACCAGATCGCCCTTCGCGTCCTTCACGGCCACGATCCGCTCGTGTGCTGCCAGCGCGATCATCGTCTCGGTCTGGATCGGGATGCCGCTGCGCCCGGGAATGTCGTAGAGCACGATCGGCAGCTCGGTGGAATCGGCGATCGCGCGGAAGTGGGCGAGTAGCCCGGACTGCGGCGGCCTCGAGTAGTACGGCGTGACCACGAGCAGCCCGTCGGCGCCGGACTTCGCGGCCTGTTCGGCCAGGTGAATGGTGTGCACGGTGTCGAAGGTGCCGACACCCGCGACGACGTGGGCGCGCTCGCCGACCGCGTCGGCAACCGCTCGCACCAGGTCGGCCTTCTCGGCGTCGGTCGTGGTCGGCGACTCACCCGTGGTGCCGTTGACCACCAAACCGTCGTTGCCCTGCTCGTCGACGAGGTAGGTCGCGAGCCGGACTGCGGCGTCGAGGTCGAGCTCGCCGCTGACGCCGAACGGCGTCACCATCGCGGTGAGCAGGCGCCCGAACGGGCGGAGCGGGTCGGCAGCGGTCATGCTTTCCAAAATACCGCCTCAGCCCTCGCTGACGAGCGGGCTCGACGCGATCTCGGTGCCGTCGGGCAATGCCGTGATCTCGAAGTCGGCGAAGGCGTTGCCGGCAACGCGGTCCAGCTCACGCAGGCAGGCGATGGCCAACGCGCGGATCTCGACGTCGGCATGCTCGGACGCGCGCATCGCGATGAAGTGCCGCCACGCGCGGTAGTTCCCGGTGACGACGATGCGGGTCTCGGTGGCGTTGGGCAGCAACGCCCGCGCGGCCTGCCGGGCCTGCTTGCGGCGCAACGTGGCGACCTCGACATCGGCGAACTTCTTCTCCAGTCCCTCGAGCAGCTCGGTGTACGCAGTGACCGCGGCCTCGCTCGCGGCGAGGAACTTGGCGTGCAGTTCCGGGTCGTCGGCGATGACGTCGGGCTCGACCATCGCGGCGTCGCGTTCGGGGACGTAGCGCTGCGAGAGCTGGGAGTAGCTGAGGTGGCGGTGCCGGATCAGCTCGTGCGTGAGCGAGCGGGAGATCCCGGTCAGGTAGAACGTCACCGACCCGTGCTCGAGCACTGACAGGTGGCCGACTTCCAGGATGTGCCGCAGGTAGCCGGCGTTCGTGGCCGTGGACGGGTTGGGCTTCTTCCAGGACTGGTAGCAGGCCCGTCCGGCGAACTCCGCCAGCGCCTGGCCGCCGTCGGCATCGGTCTCCCACGGTATGTCGGCCGGGGCCTGGAACTGCGTCCAGGCGATGGCCTGGACCTTCAACGCGACGATCTCAGGCACTGGGCACTCCTGCGCACTTTGGGCGGGACGGTTTCGGGTCGCCAGCCTAACCGCCGGGTGCCCGATCTTCGGTTGCGCCACCCGGTGCTCGGCGACGGGGCCGAGTTGCCGCTCGCGGCTGACAGCATGTTTGACGTAGCGGTGACGTCATTTTGATGTCACACTGGCATCATGCATCTCGACGACTATGTAGACCAGGTCCGCGACCAACTCACCGCGACGGCGACGCTCGGCGACGAGCGCACCCAGCAGATTGCGCAGACGATCGTCGCGGCCGCCACTCCCGCCGTGCGGCTCGCGATCATGACCGCGCTCGCGAACGCGGCCGAGGAGATCACTGCCGCTCTGCTCGACTCCCCCGGCGCCCCGAGCGTCGTCGTCCGACTCGACGGCGACGCGGTGCGCGTCGACGTGCTCGGCGGCGATCCGGAACCGGCGGCCCCGACCCGAGTCGACGACGGCGACGCGAGCGCCCGGATCTCACTGCGCCTGTCCGAGTCGCTCAAGGCCGACGTCGAGGCGGCAGCCGCGAGCGACGGCGTATCGGTCAACACCTGGCTCGTCCGCGCCGCCGGGGCGGCGCTCGCACCGGGCGGGCCCGGCGCGCCCGGTGGCTGGCCCTTCGCGGCCGCGGGCTGGGCAGAGACTGCCCAGCGGCGCGGCGCCAACGCGCACCGGCTCACCGGCTGGATCAACGGCTGACCCGCACCGCAATCAACCGACAACCACAGCAACAAGCACAGGGAGAAACACGCATGGACACCAAGACCTTCCCGCTCGACGGACCGATCAACCTGCAGGGCCGCATCGGTCACGGCTCGTTCACGATCACGGCGCAAGACGGGCTCACCGCGGCGACCGTGACCCTCGTCCCGCGCACCAAGTCCAATTCGACTGAGTCAGACCTGCTGGAGCGCACCGTCGTCGAACTGCGCGGGCCGACGCTCGTGGTCGAGACACCACGACAGGGCGGCATCTTCGACCTCGCTCTGCTCGGCGGGCGGGCCCGCCAGCGCGATGCCGTCGACATCACCGTGACCGTGCCCAGTGGCACAGCGGTCAAGCTGAGTGCCTTCACCGCCGACATCACCGTCACCGGCCGCAGCGGCAGCGCCGACATCGCGTTCGGGTCGTCGACGATGACCCTCGAGCACGTCGACGGCGACCTGCGGCTGCGCTATGGCACCGGAACCGCGCGGGTGGGCCGCGTCTCCGGTTCGGTCGAGGCGCGCTCGGGCTCCGGTGACGCGTACTTCGGCGACATCGGCGGCTCGCTGACATCGGCCTGCGGCAGCGGCGACCTCGAGGTCACCTCGGTCCACGGATCGGTGCGCACCCGGGCCGGCTCCGGCGCAGCCTCGCTTGCCGCCGTGTACGGCGACGTCGACCTGGCCAGCGGCTCGGGCGCTCTCGCGATCGGGCTGCCTGCCGGCCGGGCGGCACGCCTGGACGTGACCACCGGGTCGGGCCGGGTCAACTCCGAACTGCCCGTCGAGGACGCCCCCACGACCAAGGGCAAGCCGATCACGGTGCGCGCCCGCACTGGTAGCGGAGACGTCCGCCTCTTCCGCGCAGCCTGACCCGATTGGGCAACCCGCTGCGCCCGAAGACCGCAGACGGTTGCCCGATCGCGGCCGCTGGCTAGCCGGCGACGGCTTGGGTGACGAGCCGGATCCCTTACTGCCCACCTGTATGATGTAACGCATGACGGATCGTATGACACTCGTGCAGGCCCGCGTTTCAGCAGCAGATGCCCACCAACTCGACGCCGACGCGCACGTCCTTGGCCTAGCCAACCGCTCCGAAGCGCTGCGAGAGGGATTGCGGCTGCTGCATCGGAGAGCCGGGCACGCGGCGCTAGCCCGCGACTACGACACCTTCTACGGGCCCGGCGGCGCCGCGCCGGTCAGCGACGTCACCGCCGTCGGGGACCAGATCGCTGCCGAGACCATCACCGGTTCGCGGCGACCGGCGTAGCCGCGTGTTCCGCGGCGACATCTGGGATGTCCAGTTCCCAGCGCCGGTCGGCAGTCGGCCGTGCGTCCTGCTCACCACCAACGCCCTGATCCCTCGGCTGGGCGCGATCACGATCGCCGAGGTCACCGGCACACAGGGGCCAGCCTCGACCCATGTAGAGGTCGACGCAGACGCCGGCCTCGCCGGCCGCCCAAGATCATGGGTCAACGTCACCGGGCTACACACCGTGCCCAAGGGCAAACTCCGCCGAAGCCGCGGGCGACTCGCCCCCACCGAACTCGCCCGCGTCGCCGCCGCCGTACGCGCCTACCTCGACCTCGACGACGAGTGACGCGGCGGCCAGGGCTGCGGAGCAGAGCGCTGAGATTTCATCCGCCGTAGAGAGCCTTGTAGGCGGCGGTCCCAGCATCAAGCTGATTGTCTCGTTGGGAGACCGACAGGCGCGACTCCTTCTGTCTAGCGCGACCGTGGTCCAACCTCGGCCGTCTTCATCGCTGATATGGACGAGCAGCGTGTGGCTGTCGTGCTCGACCCCCACCCGGTGAGCTGGATTTGCCTGTTCATGCAACCCACGGGATTCGCGACCACGCGACACGGTGGTCGCCACGAACGAAGTCCACCGCCCGCGTCGATCCTGCGGTCGAGGAACCGGACCTGACGATGCGTCTGCCATGGCGCTCATCCTCATCGCTTGGGGATCGCGATGCGCGACGGTTCAGTTGGCCGGCCGGGGGTCGCTGCTCAGGATTGCCATGAGCAGCTCGTCGTGCCAATCGCCGGGTGATCTCGGTTCCGTAGCCCTGACCGAAGACGTGCGGCCCGGCAAGCCAGACGCGATAGCTGGCTGACTCGTTTTCGAGGTCGACCTCGTTAATGACTGCCTCACCCAGAAACGCGCCGTCTCCGACCCGGACGGCAGCCCAGTCGGCTCGGTCGTGGTGCTCTCGCCTGGTGGCGAGCCACGCCTCGATCTTCGGTCGGTCGAAGGTCGCGTGGGCGCCACTGAGCCGGTTGACCTCGGGCTCCGCCAGCGCCGCGAGATAGTCCTCCAGAACGACCACACTTGCC
>DAITQD010000008.1:6319-35149 GCA_036833255.1 Jatrophihabitantaceae bacterium | reverse complement strand
ACCGTCTGACTTCGCCTCGGCGGCGTCCCCCGCGGCCAGCCGGTCACCAGCGGGGGAAAGGCGCTCATCGGATCAGAGGTCGTAGTCCAGGGTCAAGGTGTACTCCATCGCGGTCGCGGCATAGCTGCCCTCGCCCCGCAGCCCGGTGAGCCCGCCGGTGCCCGAACCGGGCACGACCTGGACGTCGGTCCGGGCCACGCCGTCGCTGTGATCGCCGCGCGCCTCGAGGACGAACGTCCCGCTGCGCCCGGCCAGCGTGCCGGTGACCTGCTCGTAGCCGGCGTAGGGCCCCACCATCGTCTCGGGCTTGTCGGGCTCGCCGCCGACATAGGCAATCAGCAGCGAGCAGGTCGACTCTCCCTCCACGTCGCCTGCGTTGGTGGTCGTGAACGTCGCCTGTGCGACCGCGTGCACAGGATCGACCTCGGCCTGGGTGAGGCCGATGTGCCGACGCACCTGCTAACCGTCGCCGACGCGGTCTGGTCGCGGCCAGCGCGCGCATGATGGCGCGGCGTTACTCCCGGTCGTCGGACGGTGGCGGTGGCTCGGCCGGCTGAGCGGTAGCACCCGCAGGCGTGCCGTCGGCCGGCGGCTTCGTCAGCGCCGGCCGCGGCGGGGGTACCGACAACTCGCCACCCTGCGCCGGAGCGTCCACCGGGAACTGCTCGCGGACCTTGCGCAGGTGCTTGGACATCGATTTGAACAGGAAGTAGCAGGCGACGCAGAGCAGCAGGATCACGACCAGCCCGATCGGCCCGGACTTCTCGTTCTCGCCGCCAGCCAGCAGCGGGCTCGCCACGATGCCCGCCGTGCTCACGCCTCCACCTTCTCTCTAATCCCCGCGAAAAGGTCGTTCTCGGGGATGGTGGAGTCGACGAGCGAGCGCGCCAGCTCGAAATCCTCGGTGGGCCACGCTGCACGCTGGATGTCGAGCGGCACGGCAAAGAACCAGCCCTTCGGGTCGACCTGGGTGGCATGCGCCAGCAGAGCGGCGTCACGGCGCTCGAACCAGTGGCCCACATCGACCCGCGTCGTGATCTTGGGCGGGCGAAACTTCTCCGTCATCTCGCGGAAGCGCCGGCGGCGTTCCTCGAACGGCGACTCGATGCCGTGCGCGAGCAACGCGGCGTGCAGCGCCTCGAAGCGCTCCGGGCTGAAGCCGACGTCGTAATAGAGCTTGAGCGGCTGCCACGGCTCGCCGACCTCGGGGTAGGCGTCGGGATCGGGCGCGGCGTCGAACGCGGCGACGCTGATCTCGTGGCAGCGGATGTGGTCCGGGTGCGGGTAGCCGCCGTTCTCGTCGTAGGTCGTGACGACGTGCGGGCGGAACCTGCGGATCTCGGCGACCAGTCGGCCCGCCGCCTCGGCAACCGGCACGAGGGCGAAGCAGCCGTCGGGCAGCGGCGGCACTGGGTCGCCTTCGGGCAGGCCGGAGTCGACGAAGCCCAGCCAGTGCTGCTGCACCCCGAGGATCTCGCGAGCGTGCGTCATCTCCTTGCGCCGGATCTCGGCGATGTCCGCCTCGATCTCGGGCCGGTTCTGCAGCGCCGGGTTGAGGATGCTGCCCCGCTCGCCGCCCGTGCACGTCACGACCAGCACCTCGACGCCCTCGTCGACGTAGCGGGCCATCGTCGCGGCGCCCTTGCTCGACTCGTCGTCGGGGTGCGCATGTACGGCCATCAGCCGCAACGCTTCTGTGCTCATGGCTCGCGCGGCAAGCGGCGCTCGGTACTCACACCGTCCATTGTCGCTGATGCGCCCCATCCGCCGTGCGTCCCCCCGGCCAGTGCACCGCGTCACAGAAGCACGACCCGACGCCCAGGACGAAGCGTCCGGACCGGTGTGACTTCGCGGAACCCCGGCGCACGATGTTACGTTCGATGCTTCGTCCCTTCCGCCGAAGCACTGGAGTTACGCGTGCCCACCACCGACGACGCCACCGTCACCTGGCTCACGAAGGAGGCACACGACCGCCTGTCACGCGACCTGCGCGAGCTGATCGCCAACCGCCCGGTCATGTCGAAGGAGATCAACGACCGGCGCGAGGAGGGCGACCTGAAGGAGAACGGCGGCTATCACGCCGCCAAGGACGAGCAGGGCAAGCAGGAGCTCCGGATCCTCCAATTGCAGGCCCTGCTACACGAGGCCACCGTCGGTAACGGGCCCGTCAGCGCCGGCATTGCCGGCCCGGGCATGGTCGTCGAGGTTCGGTTCGAGGGCGACGACGACGTCGAGACGTTCCTCATCGGCTCACGTGAGGAGACCGAGACGGCCGGCGTGCAGGTGTACTCGGCCGCGTCGCCGCTGGGCAAGGCGCTGACCGGTAAGCGCGAGGGCGACACCGTCAGTTACGACACGCCGACAGGCAAGACGATGAATCTCACGCTCGTCTCCGCGAAGGCCTTCACGGGCTGAGCGCCGCCTCCGGTTCGCTCAGTCGCTGACCAGCGGCAGAACCCGGTGCGCAATCGGGTTCGACAACGCGATCACCGTTGAGGTCCGCACGATCTCCTCGAACTCGGTGACCCGATCCAGTACGTGCTGCAGGTCGTCGTTGGAGCGCGCGACGAGACGGCACAGCATGTCGCCCTGGCCGGTGATCGTGTGCACTTCGAGCACCTCCGGGATCGCGTGCAGGTGCTCGAGCACCTGCACGCCGCGACCCTGCCTGATCTCGAGGGTTGCGAACGCGGTGACGCGGTAGCCGAGCGCGTCCGGGTCCAGGGTCGGGGCGAAGGTGGCGATCACCCCGCGGAGCACGAGCCGGTCCAGGCGTGCCTGCACGGTGGCCCGCGCGACGCCCAGCCGCCGCGACAGTTCGAGCACGCCGACGCGGGGCGCCGCGTCCAGCTCATGCAGCAGCCGGGCGTCGAGCGCGTCGACCTCGGTGTGATTCTGCTCGCCGCTCACTCGCCCAGCCTGGCACGGGCCGGCGCCACGCGTCACAAGTCAGGCCCGCACTTCCCCAGACGGGACCAATCGCGCCATGATCGGCGCCATGTCTGGTCAACGATTCGTCGCGGTCGCCGCAGTGCTCGTCGCACTCACCGCCTGTTCGTCCTCGAGGAGCGGCTCCGGGTCGGGAGGTAAAGGTCCATCCACGACGAGCAGTCCGCCCGGATCCGCAGCCGGCGGGTTCACGACCTCGGGCACCACGGGAGGGCCGACCAGCGAGTCCTCGTCGGCGAAAGCACCGACTTCGCCGGCCGCGTCGCCCGTGCAGCCGGCGCCGAGCCAGCCGGTGCGCACGGCGACCGTCCACGCGGACACCGCGACCTATGTGATCAAGGTCTGGGCCGAGACCACCGACACCGACTGCCCGGGTCACGCGTACGGCGCCCCGGTGATCACCTACCTGCAGGCTCATCCATGCAGCAGCGTCACCCGGCTGCTCGCCACGACCACGGTCAAGGGCAAGGCCGTCGGATTCGCCCAGTCGACCATCGGGTTCATTGGGACGGCCCCGCAGGTCTACACGACAGCCGGCAACTTCCGCACGCTCGTCACCCAGGACGGCACCGGCAACATCAACGACCTGCTCCGCGAGGGCCGGCGCCTGCCCAGCGGACCGACCTCGGTGCCCAGCCCGGACGCGTTCAGCGCGGTGGGGCAGGACGCCGGGGTCACCATCGTCGACGCGTGGTATCTCGACGAACCGACGCCGGACAACGACCCGGCCCTGGTGAAGATGGCGCACGACATATTCCTGCAGTTCTGACCCGTCCTGGCGATGCGCCGCACCGCGCCGTAGCGTCGAAGGCGTGACGCATCCCGCCATCTCCACCCTGGGTGAACTGCGCTCGTCCGGACACGTCCACTGCGGCGTCAAGACCGAGATCCGGCAGAACCTGATCGACCGCCTAGCCACCGGGGAGCCCACGCTGCCCGGCATCGTCGGCTTCGACGACACCGTGATCCCGGAGGTCGAGCGCGCCCTGCTCGCCGGCCACGACATCGTCCTGCTGGGCGAGCGCGGGCAGGGCAAGACCCGGCTCATCCGAACCCTCGTCGGCCTGCTCGACGAGTGGACGCCCGTCATTGCCGGCTGCGAGATCAACGACCACCCGTACGCGCCGTCGTGCGCACGCTGCCGCGCCCTCGCGGCCACCGACGGCGAGCTCACGCCGGTCGCGTGGAAGCACCGCAGCGAGCGATACGGCGAGAAGCTGGCCACGCCCGACACGTCCGTCGGCGACCTGATCGGCGACGTCGACCCGATCAAGGTCGCCCAGGGCCGCACGCTCGGCGACCCCGAGACAATCCACTACGGCCTGGTCCCGCGTACCAACCGCGGCATCATCGCCGTCAACGAGCTGCCTGACCTGGCCGAGCGGATCCAGGTGGCGTTGCTCAACGTGCTCGAGGAGCGCGACATCCAGGTGCGCGGCTACCAGTTACGGCTGCCGCTGGACCTGCTGCTCGTGGCCACCGCCAACCCCGAGGACTACACCAACCGCGGCCGGATCATCACCCCGCTCAAGGACCGCTTCGGCGCCGAAGTGCGCACGCACTACCCGCTCGAGCTAGCCGACGAGCTGGCGCTGGTCGCCCAGGAAGCGGCGGTGCTGTGGACGGCGCAAGCCAGTGGGTCCGAGCAGGTCGGACACGTGTCGCATGCGGCGCCCGTCGTGCCGGCGCACCTGCTCGAGGTCGTCGGCCGTTTCGCCCGCGCGGTCCGCGATGCGCCGCAGGTCGACCAACGGTCGGGGGTTTCGGCGCGCTTTGCGATCGCGGCAGTCGAGACGGTGGCCGCCTCGGCGGTACGGCGGGCGGCGATCACCGGCGAGGCGATCGCGGTCGCCCGGATCGCCGACCTGCCCTGCGTCATCCCGGCCTCGCGCGGGAAGGTCGAGTTCGACGACGCGGACGAGGGTCGCGAGTTCGAGGTGCTCGAGCACCTGCTGCGCCGGGCGGTCGCCGAGACCTACCGCGCCCGCCTGGCGGGGCTGGACCTGCGCCCGCTGCAGGACAAGTTCGACAACGGCCTGGTGGTCGCGACCGGCGACACGGTGAGCGCCGAGGACTTCCTCGCCCAGCTGGGGCCCGTCCCGGTGCTGTCGGCGCTGCTCGAACGCCTCGAGCCCGACGGCATCGGCGAGGGCCCGGCGGCGGTCGGCAGCGCCGCCGCGGTGCTCGAGTTCGCGATGGAGGGGCTGCACCTGAACAAGCGCCTCGCGAAGGACTCCGACGGCGCGCGGACCGTTTATGGCTCCTGAGCTCCCCGATTGTGCAACTCTTGCCTGCCTGACGGGTGCCAGAGTTGCACAATCGGGTGCCGGAGCGGGGTCGTGAGCACGCGGTACGGGGCATGGCACGGCGGACCTGATCCGTTGGAGCCGCCGTTCGACATCCGCGAGGCCCTGGACGAAATCGGCGACGACGTGCTGGCCGGCACATCCCCGCGGGCGGCCCTGAACCGCCTGCTGCACCGCGGATCCGACGGCCGCGACGGGCTGGACACGCTGCGCCGCCAGGCCCGGCAACGGGTCCGTGAGCTGCGCCGCGGAGGCCAGTTGGACGGCACGCTGCAACAGGTCCGCGAGCTGCTCGAGGCGGCCGTCGAGGAGGAACGGCAGGCGCTGTTCCCCGACCCGGACGACGCGGCACGCCTCGCCGAGGCCGAATTGGACGCGCTGCCGCCCGACACGGCGCGGGCCGTCCGCGAGCTCGCCGATTACCAGTGGCGCTCGCCCGGGGCCCGCGAGAAGTACGAGCAGATCCAGGAACTGCTGCGGTCGGAGGTGCTCGACGCACAATTCGCTGGCATGCGCGACGCGCTGCAGAACGCGACGCCGGAGGACCTGGCGCGAATCCGCGAGATGATGGCGGCCCTGAACGAGATGCTCGACGCCGACGCCCGCGGCGAGCACACCCAACAGCAGTTCGACGAGTTCATGCGGCGCTACGGCGACTTATTTCCCGACCAGCCCAAGGATCTGCCCGAGCTGATCGACTCACTCGCCCGGCGGGCCGCGGCCGCGCAGCGGCTGATGGACTCGCTCACGGCCGAGCAGCGCCAAGAGCTCGGCGACCTGATGGGGCAGGCGCTCGGAGACGCAGGTCTCGCCGGCGAGATGGGCCGCCTGCAGCGAGCTCTGCGCTCGGCGCGTCCCGATCTGCAGTGGGGCGGCCGTGAGCGCATGGACGGCGATCAGCCGCTCGGCTACGCCGATGCCACCGGCGCGCTCGCCGAGCTGGCCGACCTCGACCAGCTCGAGGAGCTGCTCGGCCAGGACTACGCGGGCGCCAGCCTCGAGGACATCGATGAGGAGCTCGTCGAGCGCGCACTGGGCCGTAGCGCCGTCGACGACCTGGGCCGGCTGCGCCAGATCGAGCGCGAGCTGCGCCGCCAGGGTTACCTCGAGCGCGGCGGAGCCGGGCTGAAGCTGACGCCGCGCGCGCTGCGCCGGCTCGGGGCGACCGCGTTACGCCGCGTGTTCGACGTATTGGACTCCCGGGGGCGCGGCAGCCACGACGTGCGCGACGCGGGCGCAGCGGGCGAGGTCACCGGCGCCAGCCGTGAGTGGCGGTTCGGCGACGAGCAGCCGTTGGACGTGGTGCGTACGATCGGCAACGCGGTCTTGCGCACGGCCAGCAGCGGCGCGGCACTCAGCGCTGAACTGGACTTGGACGCCGAGGACTTCGAGGTCGTCGAGACCGAGCGCCGCTCGTCGGCCGCGATCGCGCTGCTCGTCGACATGTCCTACTCGATGGAGCTGCGCGGCACCTGGGGCGAGGCGAAGACGACCGCGCTGGCACTGCACGCGCTGGTCACTACGAAGTACCCACAGGACGCGATCGAGATCATCGGTTTCAGCGACTACGCGCGGGTCATGTCCACCGCAGCGCTCGTCGAGCACGACTGGGACCGCGTGCAGGGCACCAATCTGCAGCACGGGCTGATGCTCGCGCGGCGCCACCTCGACAAGCACCGCGGCGCCGAGCCGGTCATCCTCGTGATCACTGACGGGGAGCCGACCGCGCACCTGGCCGCCGACGGCTTCGCCGACTTCGCCTGGCCGCCGACGCGCGAGACGATCGCCGCCACCCTGGCCGAGGTGGAGCGCTGCACCCGCCGCGGTGCGACGATCAACGTGTTCATGCTCGACGACGACCCGCGGCTGGTCGAGTTCATGCACGAGCTCGGCCGGCGCAACGGCGGGCGGGTGTTCCTGCCCAAGCCGGGAGCCCTCGGCGAGTTTGTCGTCGCCGACTACCTGCGCTCGCGCCGCCGCTAGCCCTCAGGACGCTCGCTCCCCCCAAGATGACCAGAACTCGGCAGCCTGAGTGGTCAGCGCGGCGGGGAAGACGGCCGTCGCCAGGCCGTTGGTCAGCGATAACCTCGGCGGATGCTCAAAATCATGTTTGCGCTGCACCTGCTCTTCGCGATCTTCGCAATCGGCCCGCTGGTCCACGCAGCGACCACGGCGGCGCGCGGCGTGCGGCAGCGCGACGCGAAGGCCACCGCCTACACCGCGCGGATGGCCCGCATCTACGCCTACGTGTCGGTGCTCGTCGTCGTCTTCGGTTTCGGGCTGATGGCGTCTAAGCAGGACGGCCAGCAAGTGGCGAAGGTCAGCGAGACGTGGATCTGGCTGTCGGCGCTGCTCTGGCTGATCGCCGTTGCCCTGGTGCTGGCCGTCGTCGTGCCGACGCTCGACAAGGCCACCGCTCTGATCAGCAAGCAGGAGTCGCCAGCCTCGCTCACCGGCCGCGTCGCGGCGGCTGGCAGCGTCGTCGGCATTGTCTTCACAGTGATCGTGTTTCTGATGGTCTACCAGCCCGGCGGCAAGTGAACGTCGAGGTGGTCGAGGAGTGGCGCACCCGGGATCTGCGGCGGGCGGTCCTGCGTCCGAACCTGCCACCGGACGCGCCACTGCCCGGCGACGGGCTGGCCGACGGCGTCCACCTCGCCGCGGTCGACGACGACGGCATCGTGCTCGGCACCTGCTTCGTCTACCCCCACGGATGCCCGTGGCAGCCGGATCGCGTTGCAGCATGGCACCTACGCCAGATGGCGACCGCGGAGGGACACCGTGGGCTCGGGATCGGCGGTGCGGTGCTCGAGGCAGCGGCCGCGTACGTGCTCGCGCAGCGCGCGCGATTGCTGTGGTGCAATGCCCGGGAACGCGCCGTGCCGTTCTACCGACGCCATGGCTTCGCCATCCACGGCGGCGTGTTCACCGACGATCGCCACCCCATCCCGCACCAGCGGATGTGGCGAGAACTTTCCGAGCTACCCACGGCGTCTACTGAGGTAGGGCGCCGCAAAGCGGACAGATCAAGTGAACAGGTGAGGTGACCATGCGCGACGAGGCGGGTTTCCGCACGTTCGTCGAGGCGAACGGCGCGACCCTGCTGCATGCCGCCCGGCTGCTTACCGGCGACCACCACCGCGGTGAGGACCTCGTCCAAGGGGCGCTCACCAAGGTCTACCTGAAGTGGGACCGCGTCGACGCACCGCTGGCCTATGCCCGCAAGGCTCTGGTCACCGGTCACATCGATGCGACCCGGCGGCGCTGGTGGGGCGAGCGGCCCACCGAGGTGCTGCCCGAGTCGCCCGATGCGGACGGAGTCGCGGCGTCCGACGAACGCGACGAACTACGCCGGCTGCTCGGCGAGCTGAAACCGCGCGAGCGCGCGGTGGTGGTGCTGCGTTATTACTGTGACCAATCCGAACGAGAGACGGCGGCCACGCTGCGAATGCCCGTCGGCACCGTCAAGAGCACCTGCGCACGGGCCTTGGCCCGGCTGCGCGTCGAAGCTGCTGCCTCGATGGGAGGCCAATCATGAGTCCAAATGAGTTCCAGTTGCGCTCGGCCCTGCGCGATGGTGAGGGCGAGCACGTCGACCCCGACACCGTCATCGCGCGGGCCCGGGGGACACTTCAGGCACGCCACGATCGCCGAGTGCGCTACGGCTCGGTGGCCGCGATCGTCGCGGTCGTCGGCGGCATCGGCGTGGCCGGCGGCATCGCCCTGCGCGGCGGCGGCCACAACACGGCCGCGTCGGGGGGCAGCAAGCAGTCGACTACCGATCGCGCCGCAGGGGCGGCCGGCGGCCAGGTGAACGGTGCCGAGAATCTGCCCGGAGTGCCGGGTCCACAGGCCAATGCCCTGGCCGTGGCCTGCCCCGCGACCGTGCCGCAGTTCACCTCGGCCGGCCCCCCGCGAGATGGCACCGGCTCGCTGTTCAGCGGACCGGTCGAGTCGATGAGGCTCTGCGCCTACCAACAGCAGGGTGGCGCGCCGATCGTCGGGCCGGACGGGAACCAGGTGAGCACCGTGCTCACCGGCCAGCAGGCGACCGGGCTCGCCGCGAGCCTGGACGCGGCGCCGAAGATGAAGCCGAAGAATCCGTGCCCGCTGTACCTGTCCGCGGCCGGCAAGACGCTCGTGATCATCGGGCTGTCCACGACGGGCCAGGCCATGAAGCCGATCACCGTGACGGTCGCGCAGAACCCGTGCGGCCTGCCAGTCACGAACGGCACCGCGATCCGGTACGACTGGTCGCCGCCGAAGAGCCTGGACAACTTCATCGCGCAACTGCGACCGGCCGATACGCCGGGCATCGCGCCGAGCGGCAAGGTGACCGCCGCGCCGATCCAGTCCTGACCCTCACCGGCCACGCAGCCGGCGCGGGCCGGTGTCGCTGCGATGCTCGCTGTCGTCTTCAGTCCCGCGGGTCGTCCGGGTCGAGCCCGAGCAGCGGGAAGACCGCCCTGCGGGTGGCGCCGATCGAGCGGTCCAGCCAGCTGTCGCCACCGGGCGCCCAGGGCGTGACGGCCGGCGCGTGGCCGCTGGAAAGTTCGCCCATCGTGCGCGGTGGCTCGCCGCGGATGCCGAGCCCGCGCAGGTAGTCCGTCCAGCCCGTCGGCACTGCCGTGTCGGGCGTGACCGGCTGCCCGGACGCCTCGGCCAGCAGATGCGTCCAGGTCCGTGGCACGCAGCGGATCACGCCGTAGCCGCCGCCGCCGAGGGCCACCCATTTGCCGTGTGCGGCCTCGTGAGCGAGCGCGTGCAGTGCGGCGATCGCGGTGCGCTGCCCGTCGACCGAGAGTTCGAGGTTGGCGAGCGGGTCCTCGTGGTGGGTGTCGCAGCCGCATTGCGTGACGAGCACGTCCGGGCCGAACGCGCGCACCGCGGCCGGGACTACGGCACCGAACGCCCGCAGCCAGCCCGCATCGTCGGTCCCCGGCGGCAACGCGACGTTGACGGCGGTCCCTTCCGCGGCGCCCCGGCCCAGCTCGCTCGGCAGCCCGGTGCCCGGGAACAGCGTGCGCGGGTCCTGGTGCAGGCTGATCGTCAGCACCCGCGGGTCGTCATAAAAAGCGGCCTGCACGCCGTCGCCGTGGTGGACGTCGATATCGATGTAGGCGACCTTGTCAGCGCCGGCCGCGAGCAATGTGCGGATCGCGAGAACGACGTCGTTGAAGACGCAGAATCCGGACGCGAAGCCGCGCATCGCATGGTGCAGCCCACCGGCGATGTTCACCGCGTGCTCGCTGCGACCCTCCCAGACCTGGCGCGCCGCGATCGCCGAGCCGCCCGCGATCAGCGCCGAGGCGTCGTACATGCCGGGGAAGACCGGGTCGTCGTCGGTGCCGAGGCCGTAGCCGGCGAACGTCGGGTCCGTGCTCGCCGTGCGGACGGCGGCGAGGTAGTCGGCGGTGTGGACGCTCAGCAACTGCGCCTCGTCGGCCGCGCGCGGCGCCAGTATCTCCAGCCGGTCCAGGACGCCGAGCTCGCGCGCCAGCCGAATCGTCAAATCGAGGCGGATGGGATTGAGCGGATGGTCACCGAAGTCGTAGGCGAGATAGCCCTCGTCCCACACCGCCGCCGCCGAGCAGCCCATGGCTTGACGCTAGTGGTCGGCGGGGCCCTGCCGGTGCGCGGTGTCTGGATGGCGGAATGCTGCGCCCGAGACCCCGACAGCATGCTGTGATCATGCTAACGTCATGCCATGGCCAACTTGCAGGTCAAGAACCTTCCCGCGGATCTCCACGCGGAGCTGCGCAAGCGCGCACACTCCGAGCGCACCACCATTAGCGCAGTCGTCATCAAGCTGATCGAGCATGACCTGTCGGTGATGGACATGCGCGATTGGCTCGATGAGGTTCGCAAACTGCCACGTCACGACGACCTGGACGTACTGAAGGCGCTGGACGAGGCAAAGGATGAGATTGAGGGTCGTTGACGCCAGTGCCCTCGTCGAGTTGCTACTCGCGACGCGGAAGGGCGATCGAGTGGACGCTGCGCTCGGCGGCGAATTGTGCGCGGCCCCCGAACTGTTGCACGTCGAGGTGATATCGACCCTAGCTCGCCTCGTTCGTGCCAGTCATATCGGCGACGAAGACGCCGACGGTGCGGTGACGGCGTTTGCTCGAATGCCGGTGACCCTCGTCAGCCATGCGCAGCTGACGCAGCACGCATGGGGACTTCGCAACCGTGTCCGCGTCACCGACGCGTTCTACATCGCATGTGCAAAGAAGCTCGAGTGTCCGCTCATCACTTGTGATGGCCGCTTGACTCGCGCGCCGCTGCCGGGAGTGTCGATGGTGCACGTCAACTAAGCGCTTGGGCGAGGTCGGCGAGCAGGTCCTCGACGTTCTCGATGCCGACCGAGAGCCGCACCAGGTCGTCGGGCACCTCGAGCGGCGAACCGGCGGCGCTCGCGTGCGTCATCCGCCCCGGGTGCTCGATCAGCGACTCGACGCCGCCGAGCGACTCACCCAGGGTGAACAGCTGCACCAGCTCGCAGACCTTGAGCGCTGCCTCCTCCCCGCCGCGCAGCGTGAAGGACACCATGCCGCCGAAGCCGCGCATCTGCCGGGCGGCAACCTGGTGGCCCGGGTGCTCGGGCAGTCCGGGATAGAGCACCCGGTCGACGGCGGAATGGCCGGTGAGGAAGTCGACGATGCTCCCCGCGTTGGCACAGTGCCGGTCCATCCGCACGCCGAGGGTCTTGATGCCGCGCAGCACCAACCACGAGTCGAACGGGCCGGCGACCGCACCGATCGCGTTCTGGTGAAACGCCAGTTCCTGACCCAGCTCGACGTCGCCGGTGACCAGCGCGCCGCCCACCACGTCGGAGTGCCCGCCGAGGTACTTCGTCGTCGAGTGCACCACGACGTCGGCACCGAGCGCGAGCGGTTGCTGCAAGTAGGGCGAAGCGAACGTGTTGTCGACCACCAGACGCGCCTGCGCCGCCCGGGCGATCTCGGCCAGGGCGGCGATGTCGGCGATGCCGAGCAGCGGGTTGGTCGGCGTCTCGCACCAGATGACCTTCGTGTTGTCGCGCACCGCGGCACGCACCGCGGCCAGGTCGGCCAGGTCCACCGGCGTGTACTCCAGGCCCCAGTTCGCCAGCACGCGGGCGACGAGCCGGAACGTGCCGCCGTACGCGTCGCCGGGCAGGATCACGTGGTCGCCGGGGCGGCAGACGGTACGCAGCAGGGTGTCCTCGCCCGCGAGCCCGCTGGCGAAAGCCAGGCCGCGTAAGCCGCCCTCGATCGCCGCGAGAGACCCCTCCAGCGCGGTACGGGTCGGGTTGGCACTGCGGCTGTACTCGTAGCCGCCGCGCAGCCCGCCCACGCCGTCCTGCTTGTAGGTGGAGGTCTGGTAGATCGGCACCGCGACCGCGCCGGTGAGCGGGTCGGGCTCCTGTCCGGCGTGGATGGCCAGGGTGTCGAAGCCGTGTCGCCCCGTTGCGTCACTCATGCGGTTGACCGTAGTACCAGCGCCCTCCCCGGCTTTGACCCCGCCAGCGTCGTAATGGAGCGATCCCAGCGACGATGGCGGGGTCAAAGCCGGGATCAGTGGGTCGAGGCGCTGGCGAGGTGGCCCAGCAGGTCCTGGCGGGTGATCACCCCGACGGGCTTTCCGTCGACGTGCACGAGCAACGCGCCGGCGTCGGTCAGCGCCGCGATAGCGGCCGCCACCGGCTCGCCCGAACCGATGATCGGCAGCGGCGCTGACATATGCGGCTCGACGGCATCGGCGAGAGACGCGACTCCATGGAACAGCGCGTCCAGCAGCGCCTTCTCCGAAACCGAACCGACGACCTCCCCCGCGGTCACCGGCGGCTCGGCGCGCACCACCGGAACCTGGGACACCCCGTACTCGCGCAGGATGTCGATCGCTTCGCGGATCGTCTCGTTCGGATGGGTGTGTACCAAGCTCGGCGTCTGGCCAGACTTGCCGCGCAGCACGTCCAGCACGGTCGTCTCCCCGGACGCGCCGAGGAAGCCGTAGTCGGCCATCCATTTGTCGGAGAAGATCTTGGACAGGTAACCGCGGCCGCCGTCGGGCAGCAGCACCACCACCACGTCGTCGGGGCCCAATCGGGCCGCGACGCGCAGCGCCGCCTCCGCCGCCATTCCGCACGAGCCACCGACGAGCAGGCCTTCCTCGCGGGCCAACCGGCGCGTCATCGCGAAGGAGTCGCCGTCGGACACCGCGACAATCTCGTCGCAGATGTCGCGGTCATACGTCGCCGGCCAGAAGTCCTCGCCTACGCCCTCGACCAGGTAGGGCCGGCCAGTCCCGCCCGAGTACACCGAACCCTCCGGGTCGGCACCGATGACCTGCACCGCGCCGGCGGATTTTTCCTTCAGGTAGCGCCCGACGCCGCTGATCGTGCCGCCGGTGCCGACGCCGGCGACGAAGTGCGTGATCCGGCCGTCGGTCTGCTCCCACAGCTCAGGCCCGGTCGTCTCGTAGTGCGAGCGCGGGTTGTTGGGGTTGGCGTACTGATCGGGCTTCCAGCCGCCCGGGGTCTCACGCGCCAGCCGGTCCGACACCGAGTAGTACGAGCGCGGGTCCTCGGGCGCGACCGCGGTCGGACAGACGACCACATCGGCGCCGTAGGCACGTAGCGTGTTGACCTTGTCGCCGCTGACCTTGTCGGGGCAGACGAAGATGCAGTGGTAGCCGCGCTGCTGGGCGATCAGTGCCAGCCCGATGCCGGTGTTGCCCGACGTCGGTTCGACGATCGTGCCCCCCGGTTTCAGCTCCCCGGACTGCTCGGCAGCGTCGATCATCCGCATCGCGATGCGGTCCTTCACCGACCCGCCGGGGTTGAAGTACTCGACCTTGGCCAGCACGGTCGGTGCCAACCCTGCTGTGACGCTGCGCAGCCTGACCAGCGGGGTGTTGCCGATCAGGTCGACGAGCGATTCGGAGTAACGCATGCACGGCACGTTAGCCTCGACCCTCGACCGAAGGGAGAACGGGTGAGCCGAGCGAGCCGAGCCAGGAAGATCGCCACTGTCGCCGCGTATGGCGGCGGCGGGCTGGGCGCCATCGGGGCGCTCGGTGGGGCTGCCCTGTTCGGGGTGCTCCTCGGCGAGTCCAAGCTCGCGCGTCGCCGCATCCCCGTCGCCGAGGCCGCCCCGCCCGTCTCGCACGACACCACCTGGGCGGCGGCGGGTGTGCGCGTGAGTCGCACGCCGATCCGGATCGCGATGCTCGGCGACTCGACGGCAGCCGGCTACGGCGTGCACCGCGACCGCGACACCCCGGCGGCGCAGCTCGCGATCAGTATCTCCGACGAGGCGCGGCGACCCGTCCACGTCACGAACGTCGCCGCGGTCGGCGCTGAATCGCGCGACCTCGGCGCCCAGTTCGATGAGCTCGCGGGTGGCCGGCCGGAGCTCGCGGTGATCATGATCGGCGCCAATGACGTCACCCACCGGATCAAGGCGACCGAATCGGTGCGCCACCTGGAGGCCGCGGTCCGGCAGCTGCACGAGCGCGGCGTCGAGGTCGTCGTGGGCACCTGTCCCGACCTAGGCACCATCCGTCCGCTCGCCCAGCCGCTGCGGGCCTACGCCCGCCGGCTCTCCCGCACGCTGGCGGCCGCGCAAACGGTTGCCGTCGTCGGCGCGGGCGGACGCACGGTCTCGCTCGGCGACCTGCTCGGCCCGCTGTTCGCCTCGCGCGAGGACATGTTCAGCGACGACCAGTTCCACCCGAGTGCCGCCGGATACGCCGCTGCCGCCGATGCGCTCCTGCCGTCTGCACTGGATGCGCTGGGCCTGAGCACGCGGGTCCGCTCGGCGAGCCCGTTCACCACGCGCCTGCCCAAGCCGGTCGCCAGGGCCGCCGCGCAGGCCGCAGCGCGCCCGGGCACCGAGGTCGCCGGCACCGACCGTCACGGTGAGCCAGCCGGACGCCGCGGCCCGTGGGCGCAGCTGCGCCGCCGCCGGCTGCGCAAGCCCGTCATCGCGTCTCCGGAGTTGGCCGTCCCGGTGGCCGAACCGGTGACGACGCCCACCGTTCGCTGACACCGGACGGGAGACCCCACGGGCGGGATGGCAGCATCGCAGGCAGAGTCCCGCCTGTTCGCCGTGACGAGGAGTTGCCCATGCCCGAAGCCGTAATCGTTTCCGCCGCCCGTTCGCCGATCGGCCGCGCGGTCAAGGGGTCGCTGGCCAGCATCCGTCCGGACGACCTGGCCGCCCAGATGGTGCGCGCCGCCCTCGACCAGGTGCCGGAGCTCGACCCGCACGAGATCGACGACCTGATGATGGGCTGCGGGCAGCCCGGCGGCGAGGGCGGCTTCAACATCGGCCGGGTCACCGCGGTCGCGCTCGGCTATGACTTCCTGCCCGGGACCACGGTGAACCGGTACTGCTCGTCGTCGCTGCAGACCTCACGCATGGCCTTCCACGCGATCAAGGCAGGCGAAGGCGACGTGTTCATCTCCGCCGGGGTCGAGGTGGTGTCGAGCTTTGCGCGCGGGAACTCCGACGGCTGGCCGAACACGCGTAATCCGCGCTACGCCGACGCCGAGGCCCGCACCGCCAAGGTGGCCGAGTCCGGAGCCGCGGCGTGGCACGACCCGCGCGAGGACGACCTGCTGCCGAACATGTACATCGCGATGGGCCAGACCGCGGAGAACGTGGCGCTGCTCAAGGACGTCAGCCGCGAGGACATGGACCATTTCGGGGTGCGCTCGCAGAACCTGGCCGAGCAGGCCGGCAAGAGCGGCTTCTGGGCGCGCGACATCACGCCGGTGACGCTTCCCGACGGCACCGTGGTCTCGACGGACGACGGACCGCGCGCGGGCGTCACCTACGAGGCGGTATCCGGACTCAAGCCGGTGTTCCGGCCCGACGGGCGGGTGACCGCCGGTAACTGCTGCCCCCTCAACGACGGAGCCGCGGCACTGGTGATCATGAGCGACGCAAAGGCCGCGGCGCTCGGCCTAACCCCGCTGGCCCGCATCCTCGCCACGGGCGTGTCGGGTCTGTCTCCGGAGATCATGGGCCTCGGCCCGGTGGCGGCGTCGAAGAAGGCGCTGGCCAATGCCCGTATGAGCATCGGTGACATCGACCTGGTCGAGATCAACGAGGCCTTCGCGGCGCAGGTCCTGCCCTCGCAGCGCGAACTGGGCATCGACATGGACCGCCTCAACGTCAACGGCGGGGCGATCGCCCTGGGTCACCCGTTCGGCATGACCGGCGCGCGCATCACGACGACGCTGATCAACTCGTTGCGTACCCACGACAAGCAGTTCGGCCTGGAGACGATGTGCGTCGGCGGCGGCCAGGGCATGGCCATGGTGATCGAGCGCTTGTCCTGAATAGGGCGAACGGCGTAACCCGCTGCGGTCGCCGTCGTTGATTCAGACGAGTGCTACCGGAAATCCGTGAGGGAATGGCCGGTCGCGCACCGCCGAGGGCGGACCGGGATCTCCCCCGAGAGTCCCAAGTCCGCCCTCGTGTGTGTCTGCGGTCGGCTACCTGCGCGCGAAGTAGCTCAGCAGGCGCAGGATCTCGATGTAGAGCCAGATGAGCGTCACCATCAGGGCGAACGAGGCGTACCAGGCGAATTTCTCGTCGGCGCCGTTCCGGATGCCCTTCTCGATCATGTCGAAGTCCACGACCAGGTTCATCGAGGCGATGACGATGCAGACCAGGCTGAAGACGATGGCCAGCGTGCCGCCGTCGCGCAGGCCCAGGCCACCGGGGTGGAACAGGTAGGCGACCAGGTTGACGACCATCAGGCCGAAGACGCCGATGGTCGCGCCGACGATGACTCGGGTGAACTTCGGCGTGACCCGGATCGCGCCGATCTTGTAGACGAACAGCATGCCGCCGGCGACCATGACCGTGCCGGTGATGGCCTGGATGACGATGCCCGGGTAAGCCTGGTTGAACATCCGGCTGATCGCGCCGAGCAGCACGCCCTCGAAGGCCGAGTACAGAAGTGCCGTGCCGACGTTGACCTTCATCGTGAACGCCATGAAGAGCCCGAGGCCGAGGCCGCCCATGAGCGAGATGATCAGAACCGGCGTCGCGAGGCGGTCCGGCGTCATCGTCCACGAGATCGCGCCCGCGGCGAGCAGCACGGCCAGCATCGCGCCGGTGCGCTGCACCACGTCGTCGAGGGTCATGTAACGCCCGGAACCGGTCGGGCCGGCGTAGGCGGGCTTGCTGTACATGCTCTGCAGGTCGCTGGCCGACGGCGTCGGCAAGCCGGGGCGATTCGCCCCGGACGCCTGGCCGAACTTGTTGATGACGGGGTTCTGGGCCATCGTGCTGGAGCCTCCTGTGTCGGTGCATCTACCGATGTATCTACCCGATCAACGATACGGACCGTCGGCGAGTTCCACGCCACATGATCGCCTTTGACCCCGCCAGCGCTGCAAATTGGGCCCGCCAGCGACGCTCGCGGGGTCAAAGGCGATCGGCGGGGCCTACCGGCGGGTAACTTATGTCTGCAACAGTGTGTACCACCGACTCCTCGGGAGAAAAGGATGTCAGGGCGTAATACCCGCGGGCGCGACGTGATGGGCGTCGGTCTCGCCGCATTGAACAAACTCGCCGGCGCGGGCGCGATCGACCGGCTCCGGCTGCGCAAGCCCGCCGAGAAGATCGTCTACGAGACCAGCCGCACCGGGTTCAAGACGCTGGGCGCGGCCAACCGGGCGTTCGCGTCCGTACAGCAGCGCCGCACACCGCAACGCCCGGCCAACTCGCCGGAGCGCGGACTGTTCGACCTCACCCCTACCGACGAGCAGACGATGATCGTCGCGGCCACCAGCGAGTTCGCCGCCGAGCAGCTGCGCCCGGCCGCTGCCGAGGCCGATCGCGACTGCGCGGCCCCCGACGCGCTGCTCAAGCGTTCGGTCACCGAGCTCGGCGTCACTCTCGTCGGCGTCCCCGAATCGCTCGGCGGCATGGGCACGGAGCGCTCGACGACGACCGGCGTCCTGGTCGCCGAAGCGCTCGCGCACGGCGACATGGGTCTCGCGGTGGCCTGCCTCGCGCCGGCCGCCGTGGGCAACGCGCTCGTGCTGTGGGGCGACGAGGCGCAGCAGGCCACTTATCTGCCCGCCTTCGTCGGCGACGAAGTCCCCGCCGCCGCGCTTGCTGTGCTCGAGCCGCACCCGCTGTTCGACCCGTTCGCGCTGCACACCGCCGCCCGGCGTACGGCCGGCGGATACGTGTTGGACGGCGTCAAGTCGCTCGTACCACGGGCCGACAAGGCCGAGCTGTTCGTGGTAGCCGCCGACCTCGAGGGCACCCCGGCACTGTTCCTCGTCGAGTCCGGCACGGCCGGCATCACCGTCGAGGCCGAGCCCGCGATGGGGCTGCGCGCCGCCTCGATGGCACGTCTCGTTCTCGACGGGGTAAAGGTGCCCGGCACCGCGATCCTCGGCGCCGGCGACGCCGACACCTACGCCGACTGCATCCGGCTCGCGCGCCTGGGCTGGTCGGCGCTGGCCCTGGGCACGTCCAAGGCGGTGCTCGACTACGTCATCCCGTACGTCAACGAGCGGCAGGCGTTCGGCGAACCGCTGAGTCACCGGCAGGCGGTCGCGTTCATGGTCGCCGATATCGGCATCGAACTCGAGGGGGCGCGGCTGGTCACGCTGCGCGCCGCGAGCCGGGCCGAGCAGGGCAAGTCGTTCGCCCGCGAGGCGGCCCTCTCGCGCCGGCTCACCGCCGAGTACGGCATGCAGATCGGCAGCAACGGCGTGCAGTTGCTCGGCGGGCACGGTTACGTCAGGGAACATCCGGTCGAACGGTGGTACCGCGACCTGCGAGCGATCGCGGTCATGGAAGGCGTGGTGTTGGTATGACGATAAATCTGGAGGTGCCGAAGAAGTTCGGCACGCTGGTCAACCAGGCCCACCAGGTCTCGACGGAGATCTTTCGGCCCATCTCCCGCAAGTACGACCAGGCCGAGCACGAGTACCCGAAGGAACTCGACATGCTCGCTGCGTTGGTCGACGGGATGAACGCCTCGGGCGAGAGCAGTACCGGCGCGCGCGGCGTGCGCCGCGACACCGGCGACAAGGAGTCGGGCAACCGCAACGGCACGAATATGTCGGGCGTGCTCTCCATCATGGAGGCGTGCTGGGGTGACGTGGCGATGGTGCTCTCGATGCCGCGGCAGGGCTTGGGCAACGCGGCCATCGCGTCGGTCGCCGACGACGAGCAGCACGCACGCTTCGACAAGATCTGGGCCTCGATGGCGATCACCGAGCCGTCCTTCGGCTCGGACTCCGCCGCCGTCCAGACCACCGCCGTGCGTGACGGTGACGAGTACGTGATCAACGGCGAGAAGATCTTCGTGACGGCCGGCGGCCGCTGCGACGCCGTCGTCGTCTGGGCCTCCCTCGATCGGAGCCAGGGACGTGCGGCCATAAAGTCCTTCGTCGTCGAGAAGGGCACGCCCGGCATGGTGGTCGAGCGGCTCGAGCACAAGCTCGGCATCCGCGCATCCGACACCGCGACGATCCGGTTCACCGACTGCCGTGTGCCGGCGGCGAACCTGCTCGGTTCGCCCGAGATCGACGCCGAGCAGGGCTTCGCGGGCGTGATGCAGACGTTCGACAACACCCGTCCGCTGGTGGCCGGCATGGCGGTCGGGTGCGCGCGTGCCGCCCTCGACGAGATCGCCGACCTGCTCGAACAAGCCGGTGTCACCGTCGACTACGACCGTCCCTCCTGCACCCAGCACGCCGCCGCGGCCACCTATCTGCAGATGGAGGCGAACTGGGAAGCTGCCTACCTGCTGACGCTCGCGGCGACCTGGATGGCCGACAACAACAAGCCGAACTCGCTCGAGGCGTCGATGGCCAAGGCGAAGGCCGGCCGGGTCGGCGTCGAGATCACCCTGCGCTGCGTCGAACTCGCCGGGTCGTTCGGCTACAGCGAGGGCTCGCTGCTCGAGAAGTGGGCGCGCGACTCGAAAATCCTCGACATCTTCGAGGGCACCCAGCAGATCCAGCAACTCATTGTGGCGCGGCGGCTGCTCAACAAGTCCTCGTCGGAGCTCAAATAGCGGCGACGCGGTCCTGGTAGGCCGGGTTCTTCTCGATGAAGCCGTGGACGAACGGGCAGCGCGGCACGACGGTCAGGCCGCGAGCCCGCGCGTCGTCGCGAGTTGCCCGGATCAGCGTCGTCGCGAGGCCCTGCCCCTTGTACTCGGGGTCGATCTCGGTGTGCGGCATCGTCGCGACATCGCCGTCGACCCTGAACCGGGTGAAGCCGGCGAGGGTGCCGTCGACCGAGATCTCGTAGCGCCGCCGCTCGGGGTTCTCGGTGACTGCCGTTGCCATCGCGACCTCGTTCCGCTGGATGTCGTCGTCTCGATCCTGTCGTAGTGTCGATCGGGTGAGCAATCTCGACCGCACCCCCGGGCTTACGCACGTGGGTGGGCGCGCCGGCGTCGCGGCCCGGCCCGTGCACGAGGTCCTCACCGGCCGGGAGGTCATGCTCGGCGAGAGCACCCGGGTGCGCCGGCTGCTGCCCAACCTGGGCCGCCGGCTGGTCGGTGCCTGGTGCTTCGTCGACCACTATGGCCCCGACGACATCGCGACACAGGCCGGCATGCAGGTGCCGCCGCATCCGCATATGGGCCTGCAGACAGTCAGCTGGCTGCTCGCCGGCGAGGTGCACCACCGCGACAGCCTCGGCAACAGCCAACTGATCCGGCCGGGCGAGCTTGGCCTGATGACCTCGGGGCATGCGATCGCGCATGCGGAGCAGTCACCGCTGCGCCATCCGGCCCTGTTGCATGGCGTGCAGTTGTGGGTAGCTCTGCCCGACGCCGACCGTGACGTTGCGCCGGCCTGGGAACATCACGCCGCGCTGCCCGTCGTCACCGACACCGGCATGACGGCGACGGTGCTCATGGGCGCGCTCGCGGGCGCTGCCTCACCCGGCCGCGCCTACTCGCCGCTCGTCGGTGCCGACCTCGCACTCGACCCTGGCGCCGAGGCGTTGCTCCCCCTGGAACCCGACTTCGAGCACGCGGTGCTGGCGATGTCGGGCTCACTGGAGGCCGACGGCGTCGAGGTCGCGCCCGGCGCGATGCTCTACCTCGGCTGCGGCCGCCGTGACCTGCGACTACGGTCGGCTGCCGGTGCGCGGGCGCTGCTGCTCGGCGGCGAACCGTTCGACGAGCAGATCGTCATGTGGTGGAACTTCGTGGCCCGCACGAGCGAGGAGATCGCGACCGCGCGCGACGCCTGGGCGGGCGGCGATCTTTTCGGCGTGGTGGCCGGTTACGACGGCGACCCGCTGCCCGCTCCCCCTCTACCGGCCGGGCGCCTCAAGCCTGGCGGACGAATCCGCTGACGACGATCTTCGGAGGTAGGCATGGCCCTGCACGGCCAGGAACACATCGAGCGCTACGTCGCGACCGACGGCGCGGAGGGTTACGACTGGCGCGAGGGCACGACGATCCTCATCCTGACCACTACCGGCAGGCGTTCGGGCGAGAGCCGGCACAACGCCCTGATCTTCCGTGCGCACAGCGATGCCTACCTGGTCGTCGGGTCCAAGGGCGGGGCGGCACAGCCACCGGACTGGTATCGCAACCTGCAGGCCGACCCCGCCGTGCAGGTGCAGATCAAGGGCGAGAGGTTCGCGGCGCGCGCACGGACGGCGACGCCCGACGAGAAACCCGAAGTGTGGCAGGCGATGCTCGAGGTCTGGCCGGCCTATGCCGACTACCAGGAGAAGACCTCGCGCGAGATCCCGGTAGTTGTGCTGGAGCGCGCCTGACTGCCGCCCCCGCGAATCGCAGTTTTCCCAAACCCGATTGGTCGCACGCGGGTCGGCATGCGAGGCTGGACGGCATGAGTAGCGACGACGTCACCGGCAAGGACGGCAGCGCCAACGCGGGCGAGGCCGGCGAGGTCAAGGACAAGTTCCGCGAGGCCCTCGAGCGCAAGCGGAACCACGAGGCCGATCGCGCCGCCGATGGCGAGACGCACGGAGGTTCCAAGATCCACGGCGAGCACGGCGCGGCAGGCGGCGGACGCATGTTCCGGCGCAAGAGCGGCGGCTGAGGCACTCGATTGCGCAACTCTGACACCCGTCAGGGAGGCAGGAGTTGCACAATCGGTACCCCCGGTCGGACTCGAACCGACACTGAAACCCTTTTAAGGGGTCTGCCTCTGCCAATTGGGCCACGGGGGTTCATCACGCCAACGCCTCATTGTGCCGCCCGCAGCGACAGCTCACGGGACCCTGGGCAGGCGACGCTCACCGGCTGCCCGCTCGAATTCCGTCCGTGGCTGGTGCAACTCGCCCAGCGAGACGATCTCGCGTCGGAACAACAGCGCGCCGGTCCAGTCCGCAACCACCCGTACCTTTCGGTTGAAGGTCGGCATCCGCGACACGTGGTAGGTGCGGTGCATGAACCAGGCCAGGGGTCCGCGCAGCTTGATCCCGTAGATCTCGGCGACGCCGCGGTAAAGGCCGAGCGACGCGACTGATCCGGCGTACGCGTGGCGGTAGTCGCGCAGCGTCCCGCCATGCACCGTCGCCGCGATGTTCGTCGCGAGCGTCTTCGACTGACGCACCGCGTGCTGCGCGCTCGGCCCGCACAACGCGTTCGGGTCGTCTTTGGACAGATCCGGGACCGCGGCGCAGTCGCCCGCGGCGAAGACGCCGGTGACGCCCTTGACGGTGAGGTTCGCCGCACACGCCAGCCGGCCGGCGTCATCGAGGGGCAGGTCGGTCTGCTTGAGCATCGGGTTCGCCTTGACGCCGGCGGTCCACACGAGCGTCTCGGCGTCGAACTGCTCGCCATCGGAGAGCGTGATGCGGTTGCCCTCGGCCGACTCGAGGCGGGTGTTCAGCCGCACGTCGATGTCGCGCTCGGTGAGCCGGTCGACGGTGTAGGCCGAGAGCCGCACCGAAACCTCGGGCATGATCCGGCTGGCCGCCTCGACGAGCACCCAACGCATGTCCTCGGTTTTCAGGCTCGGGGTGTAGCGCAGCGCGTAGCGCGCCATGTCCTCCAGTTCGGCCATCGCCTCGACCCCGGCGTAGCCGCCGCCGACGAAGACGAAGGTCAACGCCTTGCGCCGCAGCACGGGATCGTTCGTCGACGCGGCCAGGTCCAGGCAGGACAGCACATGGTTGCGTAGGTAGATCGCCTCGCCGATGGTCTTGAAGCCGATGCCGTGCTCGGCCAGGCCCGGGATCGGCAGCAGCCGCGAGACCGAACCGGGGCAGACCACGAGCAGGTCGTAACCCAGCTCGTAGGACTCACCGTCGCCCGGCTGGACGGTCGCGACCCTGCGGGCGTGCACGATCGCGCTGACGGCGCCGGTGATGACGTTGCACCTGCGCAGCACCTTGCGCAGCGGGACGACAACGTGGCGCGGTTCGACGTTGCCCGCCGCCGCCTCCGGCAGGAACGGCTGGTAGGTCATGTTCGACTGCGGTTCGACCACCGTTATCTCAGCCGCGCCCGGCGACAGCCTCTTCTGCAGGGCGAGCGCGGTGTACATGCCGACGTAGCCGCCGCCGACGATCAGGATCCGGACGGGGTGGTTCAGCGCTGCCATGACCGCGACGCTAGCGAACTGCCGGCCGGGTACGCACGCCCGCCCGGCGCGAACGCGACTGGCGTCACCATGACGCGAGACCGGCGATCTCGGCTGCCCGGCGAAACACCGCGTCGAGCATCGATTCGCTCAGTCGTCCGGTGAACGTGTTCTGCTGACTGACGTGGTAGCAGCCGATGACCGTGCGGCCGTCCACCTCCGCTTCGGCACCGTGGCCGAACAGCGGCAGCCGGACGGGCAGCGGCACACCCGCGCCGCGCAGAGCCGGCCACAGCGAGGCCCAGCCGAACCCGCCAAGCACCACGATCGCACGCAGCGTCGGCCACACCAGTTCGAGCTCGCGCACCAGCCACGCCCGGCATGTGTCGCGCTCGTCCGGGGTCGGTTTGTTGGCCGGCGGGGCACAACGTACCGGTGCGGTGATGTAGACGCCGCGTAGTGCCAAGCCGTCCCCCGCGGCGACCGACGTCGCCTGGTTGGCCAGCCCGACCCGATGCAGTGCGGCGTAGAGCCAGTCGCCGCTGCGGTCGCCGGTGAACATCCGGCCGGTGCGGTTCGCGCCATGTGCCGCGGGCGCCAGCCCGAGGACGAGGAGGCGCGGGCGCTGCGCCCCGTAGCCCGGGACCGGACGGCCCCAATACTCCTGGTCGGCGAAGGCCCGGCGCTTCTCGACCGCGACCTGCTCGCGCCATTGCACGAGCCGGGGGCAGGCCCGGCACACGGTGACCCTGGCGGCCAGCATGGGCAGGCTGCGCGCCGACGCCGCGAGCTCCGACGCCTGCGTCGGCGTGTGGGCGACGGGGCTGCGCGGGGTCGCGGGGTCGCCCGGCCAGCCCGACCCCGGATGCACCACCATCGCGCCAGCTTCGCACGCTCGGCGGGTAGGGACACCCCTGGCTGGGTAGGGTGGGCGCATCCTTCCACGGACGGAGAACCGATGGCCCACTTCGCCGGAAGAGTCGGCATGAAGATCATGACGATCGTGGTTGGCATCCCGGTCGGGATAGCTACCAAGAGGGTCGTCGAACGCGCCTGGAGCACCGCCCGCCCGGCGGATGCCCCTCGCAAGCCCGGGGAACGCGGCGTCAAGTGGGGCGATGCGGTTGGTTGGGCGTCGCTGTCGGCGGCGGGGATCGTGGTAACAAACCTGGTCGCCCGTAAGGGTGCCGAGGAAATGTGGCGGACCGTCATCGGCACCGAGCCCCCGCCTCGCGCGCTGACCAAGGCGGAGAAGAAGCTGACGAAGGAGCAGCGGAACACCTCCTACGAACCAACCGAATCGTCACCTGCGTAGGGCGCTCTTGCGCAGCAGGCTCAGGGCGATGCCATCCAGGATGTCGTGTTCGCTCGCGATCACGTTGGTGGCACCGGCGGCTTCGACCAGGGTGCGCAGCACCAGCGCGCCGCCGCAGATCACGTCGACCCGGCCCGGGTGCATGACCGGCAGTGCGGCACGCTCGTCGTGCGTCATCGCCAGCAGCCGCGCGGTGACGTCGTGCACCTGCTCGGCACTCAGCACGCTGCCGTGGATCGCCTCGGCGTCGTAGCGGGGCAGGCCGAGCGCGATCGCGGCCAGCGTCGTCACGGTGCCGGCCACGCCGACGAAGGTGGCGGGGTCGGTGATCGGGACGTCCACCGCGGCCAGCGCGATCGCGGCACGCAGGTCGTCGACGGTCGCGGCGACCTGGGCGGGGGTCGGTGGGTCGTCGCCCAGGCGGCGCTCGGTCATTCGGACGCAGCCGACATCCATGCTGTGTGAGCGCAGCCGGCGCGGTTCGGATGCGTCGCCCAGCACCAATTCGGTGGAGCCGCCGCCGATGTCGGCCACGAGCACCGGACCCGTGACACCGGGCAGTCCGTCGGCGGCTCCGATGAAAGACAGCGCGGCCTCCTCGGCGCCGGAGATCACGTCGGGCTCGACACCCAGCACGGTGCGCACCATCGCGAGGAACATGTCGCGGTTCGCGGCATCGCGGGTGGCGCTCGTCGCGACCATGCGCACGCGTTCGGTTCCGTGTGCGGCGATGGTCGCGGCGTAGTCCGCCAGCGCGAGCCGGGTCCGTTCGAGCGCCTGCGGGGCAAGGGATCCGGTGCGATCCACGCCCTCGCCGAGCCGGACGATGCGCATCTCGCGCACGACGTCGACCAGCCGTCCGTCGACCGCGTCCGCAACGAGCAGTCGGATCGAGTTCGTGCCGCAGTCGATCCCCGCGACTCTCATGCTTCCTCGCGCAGGACGCACGGGCCGAACACCCACCACTGCGGCAGGATGTCCAGCGCCTCGTCGCCGAGCGGGTTGACGCCGCGCCCCGCAGCGAGAGCGTGGGCGACGAGCACGTGCAGGCACTTGACGCGGGTGGGCATCCCGCCCGCGCTGATCCCGTCGATCTCCTCGACCTGGCCGATCTCCTCGCGCCGGGCGAGGTAGGAAGCATGCGCGGCGGCGTACACCGCTGCCAACTCGGCGTCGTCTGCGAGCCGGTCGGTCATCTCGCTCATCAGGCCGGACGCCTCGAGCGTGCCGATTGCCGACGCCGCGCGGGGGCAGGTCAGGTAGTACAGCGTGGGGAACGGCGTGCCGTCGGGCAGCCGCGGCGAGGTTTCGACGACGTCGGGGTTGCCGCACGGGCAGCGATGCGCCACGGCCCGGACGGCGCGCGGCGCACGACCCAGCTGGGTGGCCACGACCGTCCGGTCCTGCGGGGAGATCAGGCTCAAGAGCCGGCCTTCTGCACCGTCTCCCACAACCGCTGGTTCCAGGTGCCGTCGGCCGGCTTGGTGTCCTTCTTCGCGCTCGACCTCGCGATGTCGGACACCTGGCCGGCATCGGTCACGATGTACACCGTGTCGCCGGGCATGGCGTACTCCAGGCGCAGCCGCGCCTGCTGCTGGATGTAGCCAGGATCGCCCCACCGTTGCCGCTGCATGGTGAGCTCGGCGAGTCGGGACTGGTCACTGCGCAGCTGCTGCGAGGCGTGCTCGACGTCGCCGCGGCTGGCGAAGTAGCGGTGCAATGGCGAGGCGAGTAGCACCACGAGCAGGACCACGAGCGTGCCGAGCACCAGCGCCCGGCCGGTGATCGCGCGACGGGGTGCCCGCTCGGGACGCGTGGCGGGCACCGTGGTCAGCCTTCGTCCCTCGCGTCGTCGTCGCCAGCTGCGGACGGCACGAACTCGGTGGCTTCGTAGCGCGGGAACGCAGCCGCGCCGGCATAGCGCGCAGCGTCGTCGAGCTCCTCCTCGATGCGCAGCAGTTGGTTGTACTTGGCGACGCGCTCGCCGCGGGCCGGTGCACCGCTTTTGATCTGGCCGCAGTTGGTGGCGACGGCGACGTCGGCGATCGCGGTGTCCTCGGTCTCGCCCGAGCGGTGGCTGATCTGGCAGCGATAGCCGTGCCGGTGCGCCAGTTCTACGGCGTCAAAGGTCTCGGTGACGGTGCCGATCTGGTTCAACTTCACCAGCAATGCGTTCGCCGCGCCGAGCTCGATGCCACGGCCGAGGCGCGTGGGGTTGGTCACGAAAATGTCGTCGCCGACGATCTGCACCTTGTCGTCTAGCTCGCCGGTGAGCTCCACCCAGCCGGCCCAGTCCTCCTCATCGAGCGGGTCCTCGAGCGATACGATCGGGTAGCTGTCGACGAGGCTGACGTAGTACTCGATCATTTCCTCGGCGGACTTGGCGTTGCCCTCGAACTGGTAGCCGCCGTCCTTGAAGAACTCCGACGCCGCGACATCGACGGCGAGCGCAATGTCGACGCCCGCAGTGAGCCCGGTCTGGCCGATCGCCTCGACGATCAGGTCGAGCGCGGCCCGGTTGGAGTCCAGACTGGGCGCGAAACCGCCCTCGTCGCCCAGACCCGTCGCCAGTCCCTTGGCCTTCAGCACCGACTTCAGCGCGTGGTACACCTCCGCGCCGTAGCGCAGGGCGTCGGCGAAGGTGGCCGCCCCGATCGGGGCGATCATGAACTCCTGCACGTCGACGTTGGAGTCGGCATGCGCGCCGCCATTGACAATGTTCATCATCGGCACGGGAAGCAGGTAGGCATTGGGGCCGCCGAGGTAGCGGAAGAGCGGGAGTTCGGCGGAACTGGCCGCGGCCTTGGCCACCGCCAGCGAGACGCCGAGGATCGCGTTGGCGCCGAGGCGGCTCTTGTCGGGCGTGGCGTCGAGATCGATCAGCGCGGCGTCGACGAGGCGCTGCTCGCTCGCCTCGAAGCCGACGAGTTCGGGGCCGATGGTGTCCAGCACCGCGATGACGGCCTTGAGCACACCCTTGCCGCCGTAGCGCTCATCGCCATCGCGCAGTTCGACCACCTCGAACGCGCCGGTGGACGCGCCGCTGGGCACCGCCGCACGGGACAGGGTGCCGTCGTCGAGGGCGACCTCGACCTCGATGGTCGGGTTGCCGCGAGAGTCGAGAATCTCGCGAGCGCCGACGGCCTCAATGCTGGCCACAATGTTCCTTTCCACGGTCCACCCGGTCGAGCAACCCTATCCGGCGCAACCGCCTGACCCGGATCGCCCCGCCGCAGGTTAGTCGCCGGTGGCGCCGTCGATCGTCTCGCGCAGCAGGTCGGCGTGGCCGCCGTGCCGCGCGTACTCCTCGGTCCCGCGATTGAGTGGTGCGTTATCAACGAGACTCGGCGGCGATCATGGCAGCACGGTATGCGCGGGCCGTCTCGCGCAGCGCGGATTCGGGATCGACGCCGGCCCCGACCGCCTCGCACGCCAGGGCGAAGAGCCGCTCGCCGAAGTCCGCTGTCGGCGCGGGCGTGACGGACAGACCCGCCCGCGTAGCCCGCGACACGAGTTTGGCCGACAGCGCCAGCGCCGGCTGCGCCAGTGGCACGCCGTCGGTCGCCGAAGTGCGGCCCTTCTCAGCGACCTTCTGCCGCTCCCAGGTCTCGTTCAGGGCTGCGACGTCACCAGCGACGTCACCAGCGGCATCACCCCTGGCATCACCCCCGGCAGCACCGGCGAAGACGTGCGGGTGCCGGCGGACGAGCTTG
>DAITQD010000008.1:0-6219 GCA_036833255.1 Jatrophihabitantaceae bacterium | reverse complement strand
GGCATCACCCCCGGCAGCACCGGCGAAGACGTGCGGGTGCCGGCGGACGAGCTTGTCGGCGAGGTCAGCGGCGACGTCCTCGATCGAGAACGCCTGGTCCGGCGGCAGTTCCTCGGTGACGCGGGCGTGGAACAGCACCTGGAGCAACAGGTCGCCGAGTTCTTCACGCAGCAGCGCCAGATCGCCCGTCTCGATCGCCTCGAGCACCTCATAGCTTTCTTCGAGCAGGTACTTCGCCAGCGATGCGTGGGTCTGCGCGGCGTCCCACGGACAGCCTCCCGGCGAGCGCAGCCGATCCATGACCGCGACCGCGCGCTGCAGCTGCGAGGTCACGCTGAACTCACGCTGGCCTCAGTTCGCCGGAGCCGGCGCGGTCGGGGTGGGTGTCGCCGACGACACACCGGCGAGCTTCAGGAAGTCCGGGACGTTCGTATTCGGATTGCCTAGCGACAGGGTGGCGCGATCCCACTTGCCGTAGCGCGGATTGACCTCAACCTTGGGATGCAGCTTGTTCACCGCGGCCGTGACGTCTGCCAAGGACGTCGCATTGATGTGGATCGCGAGCGCGGCTTCCAGCTCGACGGTGCGCAGGAGCGCGTGAGCGTACTTGGCGGCGTACCCGTAGGAGCCCTGGGTCGATTCGAGGAAGGAATCGAGCTGCGTTCCGGTGAGCTGGGTCCCCAAGAACGTCGCGGCCGCCTTGTCGTGCAGCGTGGCTAGCTCACCCTCGGTCGGCACGCCGCCGTTCTTGGCCAGCGTCCGCTCGAAGAGTTGCTGTTGGACCAGGACCTGGACGACGTCGGTCTTGGGATAGACGCCCTGCTTCGCTGCGGAGGCCGCCGCGAGCACCGATGGGCTGGGGCCGGCAGGTGCGACGTAGGTGCCCAGATCGGACTCGCTGATGCGGTGGCCGTCGACGATCGCGGCTTGGCCCACCTTGGTCTCGCACGCGGTGAGCCCGCTGACGGCCAGGGCCACGGCGGCAGTCGCGGCGGCGACGGCGGTCAGCTTGCGAACTCTCACGACGATTGGCTCCCCAAGGACGACGGCGTTGTGGCGTCCAGAATCTCATGCGCGCTCTGGCCAAGCGTCGCCAGCCCGTCCGGGTGATCGCGAGCGATCGCCATGATCTTGTTGCCGATCCGCTGCCAAGACCGCAAACATGCAACAAGATCGGTTCAGCGGACGGTGACGGTGGCCAGGACCTCGGCGCACCAATTCAACAGCGCCACGTCGCGCAGCGGGTCGCCGCCGAACTTGGTAACCGCGAACGATCCGTCGGGCTTGACGACGCCGCTGGGTCGCGGTAGCGACACCGTCGAGACCGTCTGCTTGTAGTGCGCGTTGTCGTAGAGCCGCTGCAAGCGCAGCTGCGCCGACTCCGGCAGGTTCAGCGGCGTGAACCGCACCGACGCGCCCTGCAGCGACACCTCGGTGACGCCGTAGTGCCGGCACCGCACCTTGAACCGGGCGACGGCGAGCAGGTTCTCGACCGGCTCGGGAATCGGGCCGTAGCGATCGATCAGTTCCGCACGCACGGCCTCGACGCCCTCGTCCGTCGCGGCCGAGGCGAGGGCCCGGTAGGCCTCCAGGCGCAGCCGCTCCCCCGGCAGGTACTCGCCGGGCAGGTTGGCATCGACGGGCAGGTCGACCCGCACATCGGCGTACTCGGCCTCGGCCGAGTCTCCAGTGGGAGATTTGAAGTCGGCGACTGCCTCGCCCACCAGCCGCACGTACAGATCGAAGCCGACGCCGGCTATGTGCCCGGACTGCTCACCGCCCAGGAGGTTCCCGGACCCCCGGATCTCCAGGTCCTTCATCGCCACGGCCATCCCCGCGCCCATCTCGGTGTGCTGGGCGATCGTTGCGAGCCGGTCGTATGCGGTCTCGGTCAGTGGCTTCTCCGGCGGATAGGTGAAGTAGGCGTAGCCGCGCTCACGCGCCCGGCCCACCCGGCCGCGCAGCTGGTGCAGCTGCGAGAGTCCGAACATGTCGGCCCGATCGACGATCAGCGTGTTGGCGTTGGGAATGTCCAGCCCGGACTCGACGATCGTCGTCGCCACGAGGACGTCGTATTCCTTCTCCCAGAAGCCGAGCATGATCTGCTCGAGCGCGCCCTCACCCATCTGCCCGTGCGCGACCGCGATGCGCGCATCGGGCACCAGCTCGGCGAGCCGGGCCGCGGCCCGGTTGATCGACTCGACCCGGTTGTGAATGTAGAAGACCTGCCCGTCGCGCAGCAGCTCCCGGTGGATCGCCGCAGCGATCTGGCGCTGGTCGTAGGCGCCGACGAACGTCAGGATCGGGTGCCGCTCCTCGGGCGGGGTGAGGATCGTCGTCATCTCGCGGATGCCCGTCAGCGACATCTCCAGGGTGCGTGGGATGGGGGTGGCCGACATGGTGAGCACGTCGACGGCAGTGCGCAGCGACTTCAAGTACTCCTTGTGCTCGACGCCGAAGCGCTGCTCCTCGTCGACAATCACCAGCCCGAGGTCCTTGAATCGGACGGTCTGCTGCAGCAGGCGGTGCGTGCCGATCACGATGTCGACGCTGCCGTTGACGATCCCGGTCATGGTCGCCTCGGCGTCGGAGGATGCGGTGAATCGGGACAGCTCGCGGATATTCACCGGGAACTGCGCCATCCGGTCGGAGAAGGTCTGGATGTGCTGGTGCGCGAGCAGTGTCGTCGGGACGAGGACGGCGACCTGCTTGCCGTCCTGCACCGCCTTGAACGCGGCGCGCAGCGCGACCTCGGTCTTGCCGTAGCCGACGTCGCCGCAGATGACGCGGTCCATCGGCAACGGCTTCTCCATGTCGGCCTTGACCTCGTCGATCGCCGCGAGCTGGTCGGGCGTCTCGACGTAGGTGAACGCGTCCTCGAGCTCGCGTTGCCACGGGGTGTCCGGCGCGAACGCGTGCCCCTTCGTCGCCATCCGTGCGCTGTATAGACGGATCAGCTCGGCCGCGATCTCTTTGACCGCCTTGCGCGCGCGGCCCTTCGTCCTGGCCCAGTCGGCGCCGCCGAGCCGGTGGATCGACGGCGACTCGCCGCCGACGTACTTCGTCACCTGGTCGAGCGCATCGGTCGGCACGAACAGACGGTCCCCTGGCTGGCCCTTCTTGGCCGGTGCGTACTCGATGATCAGGTACTCACGCTCGCCACCGTTGATCGTGCGGCGCACCATCTCGACGTACTTGCCGACGCCGTGCTGCTCATGCACGACGTAATCGCCGGCCTTGAGCTGGATGGGATCGATCGCGTTGCGCCGCCGCGACGGCAGCCGGCTGGTGTCCAACGTCTGCGACCCGCGCTGGCCGGTGAGGTCGGCCTCGGTCAGGAACGCGAGCTTGAGCGACGGTGCGATCAGCCCTCCGTCGAGGCGTCCGGTGGTGACCTCGACGATGCCGGGCTCGACTGAGGCGGCCGCGACCAAGCGTGCGGGGACCTCCGCCGCGCCGAGGCGCTCGACCGCGCGCTGCGCCGAACCGTGCCCGTCGAAGACGATTGCGACCCGCCAGCCCGCCCGCGCCCAGCCGCGCAGGTCCTCGATCGCGGCCTCGGTGTCTCCCCGGTAGGCGGGTGCCGACTCGAACGCGCTGACGACAGAGCCTGAATCCGCCAGGTCCGCGTCGGTGCGCAGCTGGGTGATCCCCCACCACGGCACGCCGAGCACGCCGGCCTCGGCATGCGCCTCGTCGAGGTGGTGCAACGACGCCGCACCGAGATCGACCGGCGCCTTGCCGCCGCCGGCCGCCGCTGCCCACGACGCCGCGAGGAACTCGTCGGACGTGCGCACCAGGTCGGCTGCACGGGTGCGGATCCGCTCCGGGTCGCAGAGCACGACGTGGGTGCCGGCTGGCAATTCGTGCAGGACGAGGCGCAGTTCGTCGACGAGCACCGGCGCCAGCGCCTCCATGCCCTCGACGGCCTCGCCCCGGCTGATCGGGTCGAGGAGCTCACCGAGCTCGGGGTACTCGGCCAGCAAGACGCCTGCACGGCTCTGTACGTCAGCGGTGAGCAGCAGCTCGCGGCAGGGCGGCGCCCACAGCCCGTGGGGCGCGACTTCCAGCGAGCGCTGGTCGACCACCTTGAAGTAGCGGACCTCCTCGATCTCCTCGCCCCAGAACTCCACCCGCAGCGGGTGCTCCTCCGTCGGCGGGAAGACGTCGAGGATGCCGCCGCGCACCGCGAAGTCGCCACGCTTCTCGACCAGGTCGGTGCGCGCATATCCGGCGGCGACGAGGGCGGTGACGATCTGGGTCAGGTCGCAGCCGGTGTAGCCGGCGCGCAGCGCGACAGGCTCGAGTTCGCCGAGCCCGGGCACCTGCGGCTGCAGCAGCGAGCGCACGGGCGCGACCACGACCGACAGTGGCCCGCTCGCCGGATCGTCCGTGGAGGGGTGCGCGAGCCGGCGCAGGACGGCGAGTCGCTGGCCGACCGTGTCGGCGCGCGGCGAGAGGCGCTCGTGCGGCAGTGTCTCCCAGCCGGGGTAGAGGGCGACAGTGTCCGGGGGCAGCAGGCACCGCAGCGCGGCGAGCAGATCCTCGGCCTCGCGGCCGGTGCTGGTCACGGCGAGCACGACGCGTTCGGCGCGCGCGGCCAGGGCGGCGATCACGAACGGCTGCACCGTGGCCGGCCCGCTGATCGTCAGCTCCGGGGCACCGGCGGACTCGACCGCCGCCGCCAGCGCCTCGTCGACGGCAGCAGCGTCCAGCAGGCCGGTCAAACTCATCGGATCCCTTTCCGCGCAGCACAAAGGTCCCCACACCGGTAACGGGAGGGGACATCGACCAGCCTACCCGTGGATGCCGACACCCGCCCCGGGCGTCCCCGAGCGCACGCACAAAGGCGGCCGCAGCGGGCCGCATCACTGCGGCACCGCTACGGCCGGCGCTGTGTGGAGCCGACGCCTCAGTTCACCCGGCGGCGTCGGGTCGCGGCGAGCAGCAACCCACCGAGCACGACCAGCCCGATTGCCCAGCCGATCTCGTCGGTGATCGGACCGGCCCCTGTGGCGGCGAGCGGCGCCACCTGCGGCGGAACCACCTGCGGCGGAACCACCCGCTCGATCGGCGGCTGCGCCTCGATGGCCGCGCAGATCACCGTCGTGCTGGCGTCCGCGGTGAGCGAGGGCGCGTTGTCCGCGCCGAGCGTGGCCGTGTTCGGGTAGTCGATGCAGCTCGCGGCGCTGGTGGCACTGACGACGTGCACCGAAGCCGTCGCCCCGGCGGCCAGATCGCCCAGCTCACACACCAGCGTCTGGCTCGGCACCGCCCCCGTGATCGCGCACGAGCCCGGGCCGGTGTAGGCCGGGTCGATCGACCAGTCCACCCCGCCACCCGCGGGCAGCTCGTCGATAAGCACGGCCACCGTCGCGGTGCCGGGACCCGGGTTCGTCGCCGCGATCGTGAAACCGATCGCCGAGCCCGAGTTCACCTCCGCCGAATCCGCGGTCTTGCTCAGTGTCAGCGTCGAGCACTGCACCGCAGTGCTCGCCGTCGCCGGACCCGGCGTCGGCCCGTTGGTCAGGGTCAGCGTCGCCGAGTTGTCATAGGTGCCGCAACTCGCGAACCCCGTGCCGCTCGTGACGTGCACCGAGTAGCTGGCACCCGGCGCGAGGTTGTCGATGTTGCACGTGACGGTCTCCACGTTCGGCGACGCCCCGGTAATGGTGCAGGCACTGGCCGTCTGGCTGTCGATCGACCAATCCACACCCGACCCGGTCGGCAGCGGGTCGCTGATCACGACACCGTGCGCGGTGCCGGTACCGGCGACATCGGCGTTGCTCGCCGTCACTGTGAACCCGATCGTCGCGCCGGCATCCACCGTGGCCGCATCGGCGGTCTTGACGATGGACACGTCCGGGCACTGCACCGTGGTGCTCGCCACCGCGCTCTCCAGCGGCGGCGCGTTGGCGGCGTCGACGGTCGCGGTGTTCTCATAGGTCGCGCAGCTGAGGAACACCGTCGTGCTGGTGACATGCACCGAGGCCGGGGCACCGGATGCCAGGTCACCGAACGCGCAGTCCAGGACCTGGCTGCCGACCGCACCGGTGATCGCGCAGGTGCCGGGGCCGCCGTAGGCCGGCGCGATCGACCAGATGATGCCCGAGCCCGCCGGCAGCACGTCGTGCAGCGTCGCAGCCGTCGCGGTCCCCGGTCCGGCGTTGCCCACGTCGATCGTGAACCCGATCGACGAACCGGCGCTCACCGTGTCGT
>DAITQD010000007.1:0-35581 GCA_036833255.1 Jatrophihabitantaceae bacterium | reverse complement strand
ACTCCCACCCAACGACAGACACCAACTTCGCGTGATCAACAGGAAGAATTGGCTGCACCGGCGACCATCTAGTCCTGTTGATCAACCAGAAAACGCAGCCCGACTAACCCGCGGTGACGTGGAACAGCGTGCCGACGCCATAGGTGATCGCGGCGGCGATCGCGCCCAGCACCAGTTGCCGCGCTCCCGAATACGCCCAGCCCCGCACCGTGAAGCGTGAGGTGAGCGCGCCGGTGAAAAGGAGAGCCACCAGCGCGAGCACGGCCGAGATGACCACGGACTTGGCACCCAGCATGTAGGGCAGCAGCGGGATGAACGCACCGACGCTGAACGAGAGCAGCGAGGAGTACGCAGCGGTCCACGGGCTGGGCAGCTGGTTCGGGTCGACGCCGAGTTCCTCCTGCGCGTGGATCAGCAGGGCCTGTTCGGGATCGCGCGAGAGCTGCCGGGCGACCTGCTCGGCCAGCTTCGCCTCGACGCCCCGGTCGACGTACATCTGGGCGAGCTCGGCCAGCTCTGCCTCGGCATGGTGCTTGAGCTCGTAGCGCTCCACCTCGATCTCGGCGTGCGCCGACTCGTTCTGGCTCTGCACGGAGACGTACTCACCCACGGCCATCGAGAACGCGCCGCCCACGAGGCCGGCGAGCCCGGCGAGCGAGACCTGCGACGCCGAGGCGTTCGCGCCGGCCACGCCGGCGATCAGCGCGAAGTTCGAGACCAGGCCGTCCATCATTCCGAAGACGGTCGGACGCAGCCAGCCGCTGCCGAAATCGCGGTGCTCGTGGTGGATCTCGGGGTTGGGGAGCTCGGGCAGGTCAGTCATCGGATCGGCCATGCACGTCCAACCCCTCGTCGTCGGACTCCGATTGTCCTGGAGAGGAAACGTCCCCGTCGGCCGTGACCTCCCCGAGCGTCGCAGCACGGGACCCCCGGTACGGCGTGGCCTCGCGCCCGGAGTGCAGGCCGCCGTGCCGCACGAACCAGGCCAGGCCCAGCAGGAAGACGATCAGGGCGGTCCAATCGTTGAGGCGCAGGCCCAGGATGTGGTTGGCGGTGTCGGTGCGCAGCGCCTCGATCCACGCCCGCCCGACCGTGTAGCTCATGGCGTAGAGCGCGGCCACGTTGCCGCGCCCCAGCCGCCAGCGTCGGTCGGCGTAGAGCAGTAGCACCGCGACGCCGATGTCCCACAGCGATTCATAGAGGAACGTCGGCTGAAAGTATCCCGCGACCGTGCTACCCACTGGGCATTCGTAGCGGCCGTTCGAAGCGCCGGCCTGGGCACGACCGACCACGATGTCCATGCAATGGATCTGCAGCTTCCACGGCAGGCTCGTCGGACCGCCGAAGAGCTCGTTGTTGAACCAGTTGCCCCAGCGGCCGATGGCCTGTCCGAGCACGACGCCGGGCACCGCCGCGTCAGCGAAGACGACCAGCGAGATGGACTTGCGGCGGCACCCGATCCAGGCGCCCACACCGCCGAGCGCGATGGCACCCCAGATGCCCAGACCGCCGTCCCAGATCTTGACCGCGTCGATGGGGTGCCTGCCGGCGCCGAAGTACAGCTCGGGGTCGGTAACCACGTGGTAGAGCCGGCCACCGATGATGCCGAAGATGACGGCCCAGCCCGCGACGTCCCACACGTCGTCGTCGACGCCACCCCGTTCGCGCCAGCGACGCGCCGTCAGCCACAGCGCGAGGAAGATAGCCGCGACGATGCACAGCGCGTAGGCCCGGATCGGGAGCGGCCCGAGATGCCAGACGCTGCGGGTCGGGCTGGGGATGGCGCCGAGCGGATGCACGCGACAACGGTAGCTGGCGCGGGCCGAGGCCCGACTGACTACCTTGAGAGTCATGGCAACTGACGAGATCCGTGCCGTCGTCGTGACCGCCAACGGCGGCCCTGAGGTGCTGGCGGTCCAGAACCGTCCAACGCCTGAAATCGGGCCCGCGCAACTGCTGGTCGAGGTCGCCGCCTCGGGCGTGAACTTCATCGACGTGTACAAGCGCCAGGGCGTGTACCCGGTGCCGACACCGTTCGTCCTCGGCGGGGAATGCGCGGGCCGCGTGCTGGCCGTGGGGGCAGAGGTCACCGACGTCGCGGTGGGTGACGTGGTCGCGACGGCTGCCGCCGCGGCGGGCACGCATGCCACGGCCGCCGTCGTCGATGCCGAGCAGGCGGTGCCCGTACCGGCCGGAGTGTCCGCCGACCTTGCCGCGGCGGCGATGCTGCAGGGCATGACCGCGCACTACCTGGTGAACTCCACCTACCAGGTGACCGCGGGGGTCGAGGTGCTCGTGCACGCCGCGGCCGGCGGCGTCGGCCAACTGCTCGTGCAACTGGCCAAGGCCAAGGGCGCGCACGTGATCGGCACCGTCGGCAGCGCCGAGAAGGAGCACGTCGCCCGCGCGGCCGGCGCCGACGTGGTCATCCGCTACGACGATCTGGACGACGTCGCGGCTGCGGTGCGCGTGGCGTCCGGCGGCGGCGTGCACGTCGTCTACGACGGCGTGGGCAAGACGACGTTCGAGGCGTCGCTCGCATCACTGCGCCGCCGCGGGATGCTCGCCTTGTTCGGCGGCGCCAGTGGGCAGGTGCCCCCGTTCGACCTTCAGCGGCTGAACTCCGGCGGCTCGTTGTTCGTCACCCGGCCGACCCTCGTGCACTACACGGCCACCCGCGACGAATTGCTCTGGCGAGCCGGCGAGGTGCTCGGCGCGATCGCCGACGGCGCCCTGCACATCGCGATCGGGGGGCGGTATGCGCTCGAGCAGGCCGGCGATGCCTATCGCGACCTCGAGGCCCGCCGTACCACCGGAAAGCTGCTCATCCTCCCGTAAGGCGTTGAGGCCTGGTTTTCCCCGCTGGTGACCGGTTTTGGGCTCGCCAACCGGTCACCAGCGGGGAAAGGCGCTCAGCGGCGGCGGACGCCCGCGGCGAGGTCGGCGGCCAGGGCGCGCACCGCGGCCACGCCGCCGGCGTCGGGCGAGTCCAGCAGACACCGCACCAGGGCCGAGCCGACGATCACCCCGTCGGCGAACCCGCCGACTTCGGCGGCCTGGTCGCCGGTGGAGACGCCCAGACCGACGCAGACCGGCGTGCCGGGCGCGAGGGCGCGCACCCGCTTGACCAGCGTCTCGGCCGCACCGCCCACCGCTGTGCGTGCCCCCGTCACACCCATGCTCGAGGCGGCGTAGACGAAACCGCGGGACGCCGCTGCCGTGGCGACGATGCGCACGTCGGTCGAGGACGGCGCGACCAGGAAGATCCGGTCCAGGCCGTGCTCGTCAGTGGCCGCAAGCCATGGCCCGGCCTCGTCCGGGATGAGGTCCGGCGTGATGGCACCCGACCCTCCCGCCGCGGCGAGGTCGGCGGCGAAACGCTCGACGCCGTAACGATCGATCGGGTTCCAGTACGACATCACCACCGCCGCAGCGCCGGCCTGCCGCACCGCGGCCACCGCCCGCAACGCATCGGCGATGCTGACTCCGGCGCGCACGGCGGGCTCGGCCGCCGCCTGGATCGTGGGGCCATCCATGACCGGGTCGCTGTACGGGACACCGACCTCGACGACGTCCGCACCACCGTCGACCATCGCTCGCATCGCGTCGATGGAGACGTCGACGGACGGGTAGCCGACCGGCAGGTAGGCGATCAGCGCCGCGCGGTCCTCGGCACGCGCCTTGGCCAGGGCGTCGGACAGCGCGGTCATAACTGCACTCCTTCCGCGGCTCCCGCGGAAGCGTCAAGCTCGGGGTGCTGGCCGAAGTACGTCGAGGCGGTCTCGACGTCCTTGTCACCGCGGCCGGAGAGGTTGACGAGGATGACAGCGTCCGGGCCGAGTTCGCGGCCCAGGTCCAGCGCCCCGGCCAGCGCGTGTGCCGACTCGATCGCCGGAATGATGCCTTCGGTGCGACACAGCAGCGAGAACGCCGCCATCGCCTGCGCGTCGGTGATCGGCCGGTACTCGGCGCGGCCGATGTCGTGCAGGTAGGAGTGTTCCGGCCCGACCCCCGGATAGTCGAGCCCGGCCGAGATCGAGTGCGACTCGATCGTCTGCCCGTGCTCGTCCTGCAGCAGGTAGGAGCGGGCGCCGTGCAGCACGCCCGGCGTACCGCCGGTGATCGTGGCGGCGTGCCGCCCGCTCTCGATGCCCTCGCCCCCCGCCTCGAAGCCGACCAGCCGTACCGAGGAGTCCGGCATGAACGCGGTGAAGATGCCGATCGCGTTCGACCCGCCGCCGACGCATGCAGCCACGACATCGGGCAGCCTGCCGACGCGCTCGAGCACCTGCGCGCGGGCCTCGTCGCCGATGACCCGCTGGTATTCGCGCACCATCATCGGGAACGGGTGCGGGCCGGCGACCGTGCCGAACACGTAGTTGGTGGACTCGACGTTGGTCACCCAGTCCCGCATCGCCTCGTTGATCGCGTCCTTCAGCGTGCGCGACCCCGTCGTCACGGGCACGACGGTGGCGCCCAGCAATTGCATGCGAACCACGTTCAGCGCCTGCCGCCGGGTGTCCTCCTCGCCCATGTAGACCGTGCACTCCAGGCCCATCAGCGCGGCCGCCGTCGCAGTGGCGACGCCGTGCTGGCCCGCGCCGGTCTCGGCGATGACTCGCTTCTTGCCGATGCGCTGGGTGAGCAATGCTTGGCCCAGCACGTTGTTGATCTTGTGCGAACCGGTGTGGTTGAGGTCTTCGCGCTTGAGCAGCACGCGCGCCCCCCCGGCGTGCTCGCCGAACTTAGGCACGTCGGTGAGCGGCGATGGCCGTCCGGTGTAATCGCGGTGCAGCCGCTGCAGTTCGGCGATGAACTCGGGATCCTGCCGGCTGGCGTGGAACGCGGCAGTCAGTTCGTCGATCGCGGCGACGAGCGCCTCGGGGACGAAGCGCCCGCCGAACTGGCCGAAGTGGCCGGTGGCATCAGGCATTGCAGAGTCGGAAGTCATGGCGGTCGGGCTCCGGGGTGGGATGGACGGACGGTGGGCGACGAGGACGTCACCTGCGCCATCGCCCGCCGAGGCTGGGAGCTATGTGCATGCGGCCCACCTTACCGAGGACTGCCGAACCATCAGTGACCCGACTTGGGCAGGATGGGCACCATGACCCAACAGCCGCGGTGGTTCACCGACTACGACGACGGCCATGCGCAGTGGTACATCGAGCGGTTCCGCCGGATGGCTGCCGATGGGGCAGACCTGCTCGGCGAGGCCCGGCTGCTCGACGCGCTCGTGGCGCCGCGATCGCGGATTCTCGACGCCGGCTGCGGGCCGGGCCGGGTCGGCGGCGAGCTGTTCCGGCGCGGGCACCGCGTCGTCGGCGTGGACGTCGACCCGCAACTGATCGCGGCCGCGCACGAGGACCACCCCGGACCGACCTGGTTGATGGGCGATCTGAGCGAACTGGACCTCTCGGCCGAGGGCGAGGCGGAGCCGTTCGACGGTGCGGTCATCGCCGGCAACGTCCTGACCTTCGTCGCGCCAGGGACCGAGGCGGCCGCCGTGGCACGCGTCGCAGCGCACGTCCGGCCCGACGGCATCCTGGTGGTCGGCTTCGCACTCGACCGCGGCTACGCCCTGGCCGACTTCGACGCGCACGGCATTGCGGCCGGCCTGGTCCGCGAGCAGCGGTTCGCGACGTGGGACCTACGGCCGTGGCGCGACGGTGGGGACTACGCCGTGACCGTGCTGAGACAGCCCGCCACCACGTAGGGGCCACTTTCAGCGGACCGTATGACGAACCCCGGCGGGCACCGGTCATCGGTCATCAGCTGGGCCACCTGGAGGATGAGATGCGCTCGCCACGACTGCTCGGATGATGTCGGGGAGGTTGAGCGCGTCGACTTTGGACACGCACGCCGCCACGCCCACGCGGGTCGCCTCGGCAATGATCCGATCGCTGAGGTACGCGCTGAACAGGACGACCAGTTGGCTGGGGGTGTCGGCGAGGATTTGCGTCGCCACCTCCAAGCCGCTCGGGCCTGGCATCTGGTTGTCGAGGAGGACGACGGTCGGGATCGGTGGTGGTTCGAGTGCCCGGAACTTGATGAGCGCCTCCGAACCGTCAGACGCTTCGTCGGCCACGCGGATTCCGGAACTCTCGAGGACGGCGCGAGCCAGATAGCGCATGTCCGGGTCGTCATCCACGATGAGGATGGTCAGCGCCCGACTGGTGCCATTTGTTGCCTCGGTGTCGATCACGTCCACAAGATCCACACTATCAGCGGGCAATCCATTTCAGTGGACTGTTTCAGCCATCGGTGGGTCCAGTTCGGCTATGGGAAGATCGAACGTGAACGCCGTCCGATCGCCCGGGATGCTCGTGCACCAAATCTCGCCGTGATGCGCTTCGACGATACTGCGGATGATATAGAGCCCCAGTCCGGTGCCGGAAACGGCGTTGTCGTTGCCGCGGACGAACTTGTTGAAGATCCTCTTGAGCGACTCGGCGTCAACGCCTGGGCCCCGGTCAATGACAGACACCCGAACCCGTGGCGGCGAACTGTCGACGACTTCGGTCTCGACCACGATCGGCTCCGCGGGGGGCGCATTCTTCCGCGCGTTCTCCAGCAGGTTGGAAAGCACTTGGTGCAGCCGGTCGGGATCAGCATCGATGAGGATCGTCGACGTCGGAGTGGTGAGCGTGACCCGGTGAGTTGAGTCGTTGCCTTCGCTGCCGTCGACCGCTATCTGCAGCTCAGCGCCCAGGTCCAGCCGCTGAAAGTTGTAGGCCAGCCGACCGGATTCGATGCTCTCGATGTCCAGGACGTCGCGCGTCAGTCCCTGAAGTCGACGGGCGTTGGTGAGGGCCCGGCCGACCGTGTTGAGCCGGTCCTCGTCGCTCAGGGTTGTCCAATGGTCGACCGTTGTCTGCAGGAAGCCGAGTACTCCCGCGACGGGAGTGCGAAGCTCGTGCGACACCACCGAGATGAACTCCGTTTGCGACCGGGCGAGGTTGCGCAGTCGGCGCTCCTGCTGGCGTGATTCGCGCAGCCGTCGCACGAGCATGATGACCAGGGCCATTCCGACCGCTAACAGCAACAGGACGACGACCAGCCCCGCTTTCTGAAGAGGATCGGACAGGGCGCTCGTGAACTGGGATCGGTCCTCTCTGAAGACCACCCGCCAGCCGAGGGCAGGAACATCGGCGGTGACCACGATCCGGCGACCGATGTCCGAGAGACCGCTCGGGGCGGTGATATACCGCCGGTCCTCCACGGCGTGCCCCAGGCCCGACGTCCTGGTCGTGGCTACGACCGAGCCTTGACTGTCGAGGAAGAACCAAGCGGCACTGGACGCGCCGTGAGTTCCCAGCTGGGCGATCTCCTGTTGGAACGGAGAGGTGTTCGTGAGGGCTTGCTCGAAAACGAGAGCGCCACGAACGCTGCTGGTTCCGGCGCCGCGGATAGCTATCACGAAGTCGTAACTCGGCAGTTCCGTGGTCAGGCCTGAACTCGCCACCGGGAGCACGACGACTGAGTTCGAGGCCAGCTGGCCCTTGGCCTGTTCCCAGCCGGCCGGCGCGAAACGCGCACCAAGCTGCCCCGGTCGCAACAAGATCCCCGCGGTGATGACGTCGTGAGCATCGATCAGGTAGAAGCCGGACTGGGCGTTCGGATCCACAGCGAACGTGTCCAGCGCCTTCTGGTCGGCATCGCTGCCACGCACGAGTTGCCATCGGCTGGCACCCAGTGCCGACACCGCGGACAGCTGTGCGGTGAAACGCGCGTTGAAGCTGCTGGCGATCGCCTGGACCTGGCCAAGCTTGGCTTGGGTGAGGGCCTTCGTGCCGCGGTCACTGGCGGCCCGCAGCAATATGACGACGCTGAGCGCCACGATGAGCACGAGGCCACCGGACGCGGTGGGCACAAGCCGATCACGAAAGCGCGACATTGGGCTCTCCTTCTCTACCTGCACCAGCGAGTTCCGTCGCTCCACCGGCGAGCACCCCAACGGCGGGAAACGAGACAGTGAACCGCGCGCCCCCGGTCGGTGCCTGCTCGACGGTGACGGCTCCGGACATGGAGGCCGCATATTCCGCGACGATCGCCAGGCCGGCCCCCGCACCCCCGGTCCTGCTGTCCGAATTGTCGCGGCTACGGTAGAACGGGCGGAAGACGCGGTCGCGATCCGCGTCAGGCACGCCCGGCCCCTCATCGTCTACCAGAAGGATCACCCGATCCCCATCGGCTCGTACGATGGCGGTGATCTTGGTTCCCATCGGCGCGTACTTCGCAGCGTTCTCGACCAGGTTGATCACGATTCGCTCGACAGCCGAACTGGAGCCGCGCACGATGCATCCCTCAGCCAGGTTCGAGCTGAGCTCATGGCCCGCGGTGAGCTCGGGTCGTTCAGCCAGGATTCTGGTGATCGTGCCTGCGAGGTCGAGCAGTTCGACACTCGTCGACCGACCACCTTCGAGCTTGGAGAAGTCCAACAGTTGCTCGGTCAATGTTTGCAGCCCGCGGGCGTTCGACATGACTCGTTCCATGAACCCCCGCGCCTGCACCGGGTCCATCGTGTCCCACTGCCGGAGCAGCACGGCGGAGAACCCGATGATCGCGGTAACCGGCGTCCGAATCTCATGCGACGCCGTCGCAAGGAAGACCGTCTTCATCTCGTCCACGGAACGCATGCGTTCAACGAGGGCTTGCTGCTGAGCGAAGGTCTCGGCGTTCGCCAACGCCGACCCGAGCAACTCGCTGGCCGTGGTCAGAGCGAGCAGATCGGAGCGCACCAGCGCATCCCCGGCCACCACGCGCAACACTCCCAGCAGGCGGCCACTACGGGTCAAGGACAGCGCGAACGTCCGGCCGGCCGCGAGCGGCTCTGGTGGGGAAGCCAACGGCACCACGCTGAAGTCGGGAGGCGTCCCGAAAGCGAACACCTGCCGGTGGCCGGTCTCGCTGGGTACACACAGGCTGATCCCTGCCAATGCCAAGCCTTCGACCAGATGGGACCAGACCGCCGGCACCACATCGGCGAGATCCAGACTCGCCTGCACCACCGGAACAAGTCCGGTGACAAGCGAACGGTCTCGCTCCATCTGACGCTGACGGGTCGTGGACGCCACGTTCCGGCAGAGCAGGAACGCGACGCCTGCCGAGATGCCGCCGAACACGCCGAGCAGCCCGACGACCCATAACCAGGCAACGCCTGGCGTCGCCGGGCTGGGCAGCCAGCCCTCCACAACCCACCCGGGGCTGCCCGCCAGGTCCAGATCCACGGCGAAGAAACGTGCCCCGCTGGGCGCAGGTCCCGGCTCGGCGAGGACCGTGCGGGTCGGGCCCTGGACAACCAACCCGCCGCGGTCGGGTGCGAGGTCGGCGAGGCCGGGTTGCAGGGACAGCGGCACGAGCCGGTACGCCGTGATGGCCCGACGCCGGGCTTCAGTCGTCCCAGTCGGCCGCCCCGAAAGGTAGGCCGGGACCACGATCGACGGAGGCTGCGCGGTGTCGTCGAGTGCCGGGGTTCCGGAGTCCCGCGCTTCGATCACGCTGGCCAGCGACAACGTGGACTTCGAAACGTCGGCCACCGCGAATGTCTCGTTCGACGGTCCCAACCCGAGCGCTGCCTGGGAGAGCTGAGTTCGGATCGCTGCACCTACGTGCACGACCGCCGACGCCACACTCGCGCGCACGGCGTTATCAGCCTGAAGGCGGACCCGCTGACGCTGGTTGACAACCAGCAACGTCGCCAGCAACACACCGATCACGATCGGGGCCGCGATCGCGACGATGGCCGGCAACCGGGACGCGCTCCTCGACGCACGCACTCCACGACCGTATAGGACCGCGATGATGCGCGAGGCGGAAAATCGGCCTCTGCGAGATGGCGCTTATTGTGCAACGGCGGCGCGCAGCGCCCGAAGGTTGCCCTTTGGCAGGAACGGCACGCCGAGCTCGGCCGCCTGGCGGACGATGTCAATGTCTTGATAGTTGCTATAGATCACCAATCGCACAGCTGGCCGATCTCTACGAAGTTGCGCAGCGACCGCAAGGCCCGACGGCCCCGGCGGCATACGGTAATCGAGCACAACGACATCGGGTAAGAACTTCTCGATCAGTGCCAACGCGCTCTCACCGTCGCGTGCGCCGATCACCGTGTGACCCTCCAGGCGTAGATCCATCACAGCGAGGTCCAGTGCTTCGGGGTCGTTCTCAGCCACCAGAATCCGCGCCATCGTCCACCCCCTCGTTCAACTGTATGGGAAAGGGATCACGACGGTCCGTACGGACACTCCAACGCCGCGGCCTCGGCGAGGGCTGCCTGGGGCACGGCGGGCTTCCTTCGGTGATCACCACGCTCGCAGGGGCGTGGGAAGACCCTGAATCGCGGATTCATCACATGACCAGCTATCGGGGCGTGCCCTCAGCAGCGAGCTACTTCCAGCGGAAGTGGACGAACACCCGGCCGAAGTTGATGCTGTCCTTCTCCACCCGGTGATAGAGCGCCTTGACCTCCTGCTGGTCCAGGAACCGCAGGACGCGCTTCTTCAGCTGTCCCGAACCCTTGCCGGTGATGATCTCCACGAGCGGCGCCTTCTTGGCGACCGCCTCGGCCATGATGGCGCGCAGCGCGTTCTCGATTTCGTCACCGCGGTTGTAGATGTCGTGCAGGTCGAGCTTGAGCTTCACCCGATCATCCTGCGACGTACCCTGCGCTGCCTCAGCGCGACGCGCGCGGCGTCGCCGGATGCGACCCCGCGGTCACCAGCTCGGCGACGGCGTGGCGCGGGTCTGCGGTGGTGATGAGTCCCTCGCCGACAAGCACGGCGTCGGCACCGGCGGCGGCGTACTCGATCAGGTCGCGCGGCCCGCGCACACCGGACTCGGCGATCTTGACGATCTCGCTGGGCAGGCCCGGAGCGATTCGCTCGAAGGTGGAGCGGTCGATGTCGAGGGTCCGCAGGTCGCGGGCGTTCACACCGATGACGCGGGCGCCGGCATCCAGGGCACGCGACGCCTCGTCCTCGGAATGCACCTCGACGAGCGCAGTCATGCCGAGCGATTCGATGCGCTCGCGCAGGCCGATGAGCGTGTTCTGGTCGAGCGCGGCGACGATGAGCAGGACGACGTCGGCGCCGTGCGCGCGGGCCTCGAGCACCTGGTAGGAGCACACCACGAAATCCTTGCGCAGCAAGGGAACGTGGACCGCGGCACGCACCGCATCGAGGTCGGCGAGCGAGCCGCCGAAACGTCGCTGCTCGGTGAGCACGCTGATCATCCGGGCACCGCCGGCCTGGTACTCCGCGGCGAGCGCCGCAGGGTCGCAGATGCTGGCCAGCATGCCCTTCGACGGGCTGCGCCGCTTCACCTCGGCGATGACGCCGACGCCCGGCGCCTTGAGTGCGGCGAGCGCGTTCAGGGCGGGAGCAGTAGCGGCAGCGGCAGCTTTGACGTCGTCGAGCGGCAGCGCCTCCTGGCGGGCCGCGACATCCTCACGAACACCGGCGACGATCTCGTCCAGAATGCTGGGCACCGCGTCACGCCTCTCGCTCGTGAGCTGACTACTCTTCATCGAGAGTAACCAGCGCGTGCACGTCCGAGACGCGCGGGTCCGATTCGATGATCGTGTCGTGCCGATCACGGCAGGTCGGACCCGCGTTCCGCAGTCGGGTCGGCACCGCTATCAAGGGCCGTCCACATCGACGCGTCCGCACGGGCCCGCGCGGCCGCGGCCTCCTCCGCCGAGGGCGGCCTGGCAGACGGCGCATCGTAGCGAGCCGACATGGTCACCCAGCCGGGCCCGCGGGCGGCGACGAGCAGGCCCCCGGCAAGGACGAACAGCCCGCATGCCGCTGACAGCACCGGCCACTGCGCGTGCACGGTCAGGTGCGCAACGACCGTCGCGTCCACACCGACGCCGGAGTGCTTCGACTCGACCAGCGAGCGCGCGCGCGCGGCGCTGACGGCAGCGAGACCGGTGAGCGAGCGCCACACCAGCAGCGTGCCCGCGAGTGCGAGCACCGCGCCGACGACGCGTCGAGCGATGCCGCGCGTGGCGAGCACTGCCACCACGCCGGCCAGCGCGACCAGGCCGAGCGCGGTGGCCGCCGAATCAAGCACATGCCCGGTCAGCGGCAGCACGTCGTCGGCGAGTGGGCGCGGACGCGGCGTCAGCACGGTCTGCCAGTGGCGTCCCGCGATCAGCAGCGCGCCCGAGGCGCCGAGCAGGTCGAGAAGCAGCGCTAGTGCGAACTCGGCGCGCTTAGGCATGGTCGGTGACTGTGCTTGCCAAGGCGCCTGGACCTACGGTCGGCGCGTCGCCTTCGGCGACTGGGCGCAGCGTCTCGGCGGTGGCGATCGCCTGCAGCACCGCGCGCGCCTTGTTGTGCGTCTCCTGCTCCTCGAGCGCCGGCACGCTGTCTGCGACGATGCCAGCCGACGCCTGGACGTACGCGACGCCCCGCCGCATCACCGCGGTCCGGATCGCGATCGCCATGTCAAGGTCGCCTGCGGCGTCGAGATAGCCGACCGCGCCGCCGTAGACGCCACGGCGCACCGGCTCGAACTGGTCGATCAGTTCCATCGCGCGCACCTTCGGCGCGCCGGTCAGGGTGCCCGCGGGAAACGTCGCGGTAAGCACATCGAAGGCGTCCTTGCCCTCGGCCACCTGGGATTCGACGGTCGACACGATGTGCCACACGTGGCTGTAGCGCTCGACCGCGCCGAACTCGACGACCTCGACGCTGCCCGGCGCGGACACCCGGCCCAGGTCATTGCGGGCCAGGTCGACGAGCATCACGTGCTCAGCCTGCTCCTTCGGGTCGCTCACGAGCTCGGCAGCCAGGGCCGCGTCACGCTCGACCGTCTCGCCGCGGCGGCGGGTGCCGGCGATGGGGTGCAGCACGGCACGTCGGTCGTTGACGCTCACCAGCGCCTCGGGGCTGCAGCCGACGATGTCGACGTCGGGCGTGCGCAGGAAATACATGTACGGCGAGGGGTTGAGCGTGCGCAACACCCGGTAGACGTCCAGCGGGTCGGCCGTCGTCTGGACCTCGAAGCGCTGGCCCACCTGGATCTGGAACACCTCGCCGGCGCGGACCGCCTCGAGCGCCTGTTCGACCGCGGGCTGGTATTCCCCCTCGGGCGTGCGCGAGACGGCCTGCTTCGCGGGAGGCGAACCGATCGTGGCGACCGTCGGCGGTGTCGGCGTGGCGAGCGCAGCCTGCATCGAGTCCAGGCGGCGCGTCGCGTCGGCGTAGGCAGCGTCCAGTTCGCCGGCGGACATCCCGGCGCGGACGAGCGCGTTGGCGATCAGCACGACGGTGCACTCGTGGTGGTCGACGGCGGCAAGGTCGGTGACGAGCAGCATCGTGAGCTCCGGCAGTCCGAGCTCGTCGACGGCCGTGTCGGGCAGCCGCTCGATGCGGCGCACCACGTCGTAGCCGAGGTAACCGACGAAGCCTCCGGTCAGGGGCGGCAGGCCGGGCAGCCGCGGCCCCTTCACCGCACGCCACGCCTCGCCCAGAACGGCGAGCGGGTCACCGCCGGTGGGTAGCCCGGCCGGCACCGAACCCGTCCAGGCGGCCTCACCGTCGACGACCGTGAGCGAGGCGATCGCGTCCACGCCCACGAACGACCAGCGGGAGAACGACGCCCCGGGCTCGGCCGACTCGAGCAGGAACGTGCCGGGACGTCCTCCCGCGAGCTTGCGGTACACGCCCACCGGCGTCTCGGCGTCGGCGAACAGGGTGCGGGTGATCGGCACCAGCCGGTGGGTGTGCGCCAGGTCGTCGAGATCCGCGCGCGTGATCACGCTGCGCCGCCGGTATCGGCGCTGAAGGTCACTGTGAGCGCGCCGGCGTCGAAGCAGGTGCGCGCGCCGGTGTGGCAGGCGGCCCCGACCTGCTCCACCCGCACCAGCAGCGAGTCGCCGTCGCAGTCCAGCGCTACCGACTTCACGTGCTGCACGTGCCCGGAAGTGTCGCCCTTGACCCAGTACTCCTGCCGCGAGCGTGACCAGTACGTCGCGCGACCAGTCGTGAGAGTGCGGTGCAGCGCCTCGTCGTCCATCCAACCGACCATCAGCACCTCACCGGTGTCATGTTGCTGGACGACGGCGACGATCAGGCCGGCGACGTCGCGCTTGAGGCGATCGGCGACGGCGGGGTCCAAAGCGCTGGGTGGCATGTCGAGGATTCTGCCGAACTCCGCTACCCGGTTCGCAGCGGCAGGCGCACGGTGACCGTGCTGCCCCCCTCGACGGTGCTGTCGAAGCGGACCGTCCCGCCGTGCGCCGACACGGCCGAGGCCACGATCGCGAGCCCGAGACCAGTGCCACCACGCACCCGGCTTCGGGCCTTGTCGGCACGCCAGAACCGCTCGAAGACGTGTGCGGCCTCGTCGGGGGGCAGCCCCGGCCCGGCGTCGGTGACGCGCACCAGGACCTCCGCGCCGTCGCGGAGCGCGTCCACCGCAATCGGCCCGTCCGTGCGGGTGTGGACGGCAGCATTCGTGACGAGGTTGCGCACCACGCGCAGCAGCTGGTCGCGGTCGCCGAACACGCTGAGGTTCGGCGGCGCGGCGGAGTCGATGCGCCGCCCCGGGTAGGCCGCCCGGGCCCCGGTGACGGCCTCGTCGAGCAGCTCGGCGATGTCGACGAGTTCGCGCTGCGGGTGGCCGCCCTGGTCGCTGCGGGCAAGTGTCAGCAGGTCGTCGACCAGGCGCGACATGCGGGTGCCCTCGGACTCGATGCGCCCCAGGTTGTCGGCCGGTTCGGAGTCTCCCTGCTGGCGCTGCATGCGCGCGAGCTCGGCATACCCGCGGATCGAGGTCAGCGGGGTACGCAGCTCGTGCGAGGCGTCGGCCAGGAACTGCCGCATCCGCTGTTCGTTGGCCAGGCGCGCCGCGAACTGGGTCTCGACGGCCGCGAGCAGGGTGTTCATCGACTCGGCGAGCTGCCCGACCTCGGTTCCCGACTCGGTGACCGGCACTCGGCGGTCCAGGCCGGCGCCGTCCGGGGAGAGCTCGGCAGCGACCTCGTGCGCGGTGCGGGTTACCCGCCGCAGCCGACGAAGGCTGAACCGCACGCCGGACGCCGTCGCTGCCAACGCCAGAAGGACCGCGGACGAACCGATGACCAGCTCCAGTTCCAGCAGCCGGCTCATCGTGCGGTCGATTTCATCCGTCGAGAGCCCCACGACGAATATGACGGGCACGCCCTGAAAACTCGTCGCGCGAGCGTCGATCCGTAGCCGATCATCGCCGAGCGTTCGGATCGTCGCGATTCGATCCCTCCTCGCAACGACGTCGGCGGCAACCCTGGCCCGCTGGCCCGTGGACAGCTGCAGCACCTTCACATCCGAGTCGGGGGACGGCTTGTAGGCCTCGTTGCCGGCATGGTCGAGAAGCACGAGCCACAACTGCTGCGGGGAGCGGGGGTGGCTACCGGGCGACCCAGCGCTCGCGGCCACGAACCGCGGATCCTGGCCGACTGCGGTGTGCAGCTGCTGATCCAGCCGGTCGATGAGAAACGAGCGCAGGGCGAAGTAGGTGCCCACTCCGGTGGCCAGGACCAGGACTGCGACAAGGGCCACCACGCCGCTGACGAGCCGGGCGGTGAGGCTCCGGGGCGCGAGCCGAAATCGGGGCGCGGGGCGCGGGACATCGCCCGGTCCGACGGCACGGTCGAGGCTCACGAACAGCTACTGCCTCGCGCGCGGCGCCTTGACGACGTATCCCGCGCCTCGGACGGTGTGGATGAGCTTAGGCTCGACCGAATCGACTTTCTTGCGCAGGTAGCCGATGTAGAGCTCGACGATGTTCGACTGCCCCTGGAAGTCGTACTTCCAGACGCGGTCGAGGATCTGTGCCTTGGACAGCACGACCCGCTCGTTGCGCATGAGGTAGCGCAAGAGCTCGAACTCCGTGGCGGTCAGGTGCACCTCGATGCCGGCGCGGGCAACCTCGTGGCTGTTCTCGTCCAACTCGAGGTCGGCGATGCGCAGCACACCGTCGCGGGCGTCTTCGGGCGCCGAGCGGCGCAGCACGGCGTGCACGCGCGCGAGCAACTCCTCGATGCTGAACGGCTTCACGACGTAGTCGTCGGCGCCCGAACGCAGCCCATTGATGCGGTCGCTCGCGGCGTCGCGCGCGGTCAGGAAGATCACCGGCACCTGGGATCCGGCCGAGCGAAGGCTCTGCAGCACACCCTGCCCGTCCATGCCGGGCATCATCACGTCGAGCACGATCAGATCGGGGTCGTTAGCGGCAACAGCGGCGAGGGCCGACGGGCCGCTGTCAGCCGTCACCGTCTCGAAGCCGTCGAACCGCAAAGCGGAGGACACGAGGTGGGTGACGTTGTCCTCGTCGTCGACCACGAGTACCCGGCGTTTGGCTGATGCCGATGGCGACATTGCTGCACTCATCTCTGGTCTCCCTCGGTGCGCTCTCGGTCCACGCTGTGTCGATCCTGAGCGTCGAAACTGAGTCTGCCATGGGAATTTCCTGTGTAGCGAGTATGCGATTCTCGGAGATGTTGCGGCGTCCGGGCGTCCTGACCCGCGCAAGCCCCAACAGGTCCGCCGCTGGCTCAGGCGTTGGCGTCGAACTTGTCGTCGGCGGGTGCGTCCGCGGCCGGGCCGGCGGCCCGCGTCGAGCCGCGTCCGAAGCGTCGTCTGCCGACGTGCTTGACCGGCACCGGAGTCGTAGCCAGCTCGCCCCGAGTGGGCTTGCCGGCTCGCCACGGCAGCCCCGGGCGGGCTCCGACCCAGGCCCACGACGGCGGCAGGAAGGCGAACACCAGCGCGGTCGCCGAGGTGAGTCCGAGCACAACGGGGACAGCCGGCGAGCCCTTGGTCGAGTCGAGAATGAAGTCGATCGACGTCACGAGCGTGGCGAGCTGGCCGATGACGAACGGCCAGCGGCGACGGCCGTCGAGAAACCAGAAAATGGTGACGACCATCGCCAGCAACAGCAGCGCGGCGATCACGCCCGCGACCGCCTCGCCGGTGCGGGTCGTGGTGATGTCCGGCGGTTGTACTGGGCGGAAGAAGCCGTGCGCCATGAACAGCACGGCGTAGACGCCGAGGAATGGGGTCGGTCCGACACCTGCGGCGACCGATCCGATCACCACCGGCGGCGCCTCACGCATATCGTCGTCCACGGATCTCCCTGCCGATGCGGATCTGCCGCCGCGAGACGCGCGCCGCAGAGCCGTGTTACAGCGTCCTGCGTCGATGCGCGCCACGAATTCAGCGCAACGCTACCTGCTCCGGGCGCCGATGCCCTGCTCAGTGACCTGGCTCGACCAAGCGGCGTGACGATGGCGAGCTGCGCTAGCGCACCTCGACGCCATGGGCGCGCAGGGCGTCCTTGACATCGCCGACGCTCAATTGGCCGAAGTGGAACACGCTGGCGGCGAGCACGGCATCGGCACCGGCCGCGACCGCGGGGGCGAAGTCCTCGACCCGACCCGCTCCCCCGCTCGCGATCACCGGAACGTGCACGGCCGCGCGCACCGCGCGGATCAACTCGAGGTCGTATCCGTTCTTAGTGCCGTCGGCGTCCATCGAGTTGAGCAGGATCTCACCGGCGCCGAGGTCCGCCGCCCGGCGAGCCCAGTCGACGGCGTCGATCCCCGTGCCGGTTCGCCCGCCGTGCGTGGTGACCTCGAAGCCGCTCGGCGTGGGCTCGGCACCAGCCCGCACCCTGCGCGCGTCGACGGAGAGCACGAGCACCTGACGCCCGAATCGTTGGGCGATCTCCTGCAGCAGTTCGGGGCGCGCGACCGCCGCCGTGTTCACGCCCACCTTGTCGGCACCGGCCCGTAGCAGGGCGTCGACGTCGGCGACACTGCGGATGCCGCCGCCCACGGTCAACGGGATGAACACCTGATCGGCGGTACGTCGCACGACCTCGTAGGTGGTCTCGCGGCCGGAGGAGGATGCGGTGATGTCGAGGAAGGTCAGCTCGTCGGCGCCCTGCTCGTCGTAGCGCCGGGCCAGCTCGACCGGATCGCCGGCGTCGCGCAGGCCGATGAAGTTGACGCCCTTGACGACCCGCCCGGCATCGACGTCCAGACACGGGATCACCCGTACCGCGACGGTCACGAGCTAGCCGACCCAGCCGGTGAGTTCGACCTCGACGAGCATCTGCGGGTCGAGGAAGCCGGCGACCCCGCTCATGTCTTCCCCGCTGGTGGTCGGTTTCGGGGGGCGTAACCGGTCACGGGCGGGGAAAAGGTGATCATGACGCGACTGCCGCGAGCGCCTCGGGCAGGGTGAACGCGCCGGCGTAGAGCGCCTTGCCGACGATGGCGCCCTCGACGCCGTCGCCGACCAGCGAGGCGATCGCGCGCAGGTCGGCCAGCGACGAGACCCCGCCGCTGGCCACCACGGGCGCCGACGTCCGGGCGCACACGTCACGCAGGAGCGCGAGGTTCGGGCCGGTCAGGGTGCCGTCGCGGTGCACGTCGGTGACCACGTAGCGCGGGCAGCCGTCAGCGTCCAGGCGGGCCAGCGTCTCCCACAGTTCGCCGCCGTCCTGCGTCCAGCCGCGGGCGGCCAACGTCGTGCCGCGCACGTCCAGCCCGACAGCGATCTTGGCGCCGTGCCGGGCGATCGCCGAGCGCACCCAGTCCGGTGACTCCAACGCGGCCGTGCCCAGGTTCACCCGCGCCGCGCCGGTAGCAAGCGCCGCCTCGAGCGAGGCGCCGTCGCGGATGCCGCCGGACAATTCGACCGCGACGTCGAGCCGCTTGACGACGGAGGCGAGCAGGTCGCGATTGTCGCCGCGCCCGAAGGCCGCGTCGAGGTCGACGAGATGAATCCATTCGGCGCCGTCGCGCTGCCAGGCGAGCGCCGCGTCGAGCGGGTCGCCGTAGGACGTCTCGGTGCCGGCCTCCCCCTGTACGAGACGCACCGCGGCGCCGTCGGCGATGTCGACTGCGGGTAACAGGACGAGGTTCACCTGCGACTCCGATCGAGAAACAGCATGGCCAACGCGGGACTGGCGATAAGGAGCACGAGCCCGACCAGGAAGACGGCCCCGAGCGAACTGGTGAACAGGTAGGTGAGCAGCAGCACGACCAGCACCAGCGTGGCGAGCGCCGCCCATGCCTCCTTGTGCCTCCGAAAGCCCGCACCGTGCTGCCACAGCCGCACGCGCCGCCAGGCCAGCCCGCGCCGTTCCCGACGGACCCGCTCGGCCGCCTCCCGCTCGCGGTGTGCCTGCGCGTCGGCGGCCCGGCGTGCGGCAACAGCCTCGCGCTCGGCCCGCGCGGTCGCCCGCGCCTTGCTCACAGCGTGTCCAGCCAGTTGGCGAGCACAGTCGCGCCGGCGTCGCCGGACTTCTCGGGGTGGAACTGCGTCGCGCTGAGCGGACCGTTCTCGACGGCCGCGACGAAGTCCTCACCGTGGTGCGCACGCGTGACCAGGCCACTTGTTGCGTGCACCGCATAGGAGTGCACGAAGTAGCAGCGAGTCCCCGTGGGCAGGCCGGCGAACAGCACCGAGCCCGCCGGCACGTCGAGGGTGTTCCAGCCCATGTGCGGCAGCACGGGAGCCCGCAGCGCCTCGACCCGCCCCGGCAGCACCCCGAGGCCGGCGGTTTCCACGCCGTGCTCGACGCCGGCGTCGAAGAGCACCTGCATGCCGACGCAGATGCCCAGCACCGGCCGCCCCGCGGCAACTCGCTCGGCGACGATCGCCTTGCCGTCGATAGCGGCCAACCCCGCCATGCACGCAGCGAAGGCGCCGACCCCGGGCACCACCAGCCCGTCGGCCTCGACCGCTGCCTGGCGATCGGCGCTCACCGTCACGTCAGCCCCGACCCGTTCGAGCGCGCGCTGCGCGGACCGCAGATTGCCCGACCCGTAGTCGAGGACGACGACCCGCTTCAGAGCACGCCCTTGGTCGACGGCACGCCCTGCACCCGCGGGTCGATCTCGACCGCGGCACGCAGCGCGCGCGCGACCGCCTTGTACTGCGCCTCGGTGATGTGGTGCCAGTCGCGCCCGGAATGGACAAGCACGTGCAACCCAACTCCTGCGTGATAGGTGAACGACTCGAAGACGTGCCGGGTGAGCGTGCTCGCATAGTCCGGCCCGATCGTGGGCGGCGCGCCGTCGGGCTCGCGGTGCACGAGGTACGGGCGGCCGGACAGGTCGACGGCTGCCTGCACCAGGCATTCGTCCATCGGGACAAGAGCGTCACCGAAGCGGCGCACACCGCTCTTGTCGCCGACGGCCTGGGCGAACGCCCGCCCGAGGGCGATGGCGGTGTCCTCGATGGTGTGGTGGGCATCGATGTGCAGGTCACCCTCGACCTGGACGGTGAGGTCGAAGAGGCCGTGCTTGCCGAAGCAGGCGAGCATGTGGTCATAGAAACCGACGCCGGTGGAGACGTCGGTGCGGCCTGACCCGTCCAGGTCGATCTCGACGAGAACCTTCGTCTCGTTCGTTTGACGCTCGACTATTCCTTTACGAGTCATCCGTGTATCTCCTCTCCACCGCTCGCTGCGCTCGGGTGGATCGTCGATCCACCCGCGCCTTCGGCGCGTCGATGACCGTGCTCTTCGCGCAAGCGCTCATCGCGTCGTTGGTCACCTTCCCAACTGCTCATTGCAGTGCATCTATCAGAGCGGCACGAAACGCCGCCATCTCCTCGGGCGTGCCGATCGACACGCGCAGCCATCCCTCGGGACCAGTCTCGCGGATCAGCACGCCCCGATCCAGCAGGTGCTGCCATACCGCGTGGCGATCGTCCAGCTCACCGAAGAGGACGAAGTTGGCGTCGGAGTCCGCGGCACGCAGCCCGAGCGAGCGCAGCCAGTCGACGGTGGCATCCCGCTCGGCCCGCAGTTCGGCGACCCTCGCGAGCAGCTCGTCGGCGTTCGCGAGCGCGACGCGTGCCACTGCCTGCGACACAGCGGACAGGTGATAGGGCAGGCGCACGATGCGCATGGCGTCGACGACGGCGGACTCCGCGGCGAGGTAACCGAGCCGACCGCCGGCGAGCGCGAACGCCTTGCTCATCGTGCGGGTGACCACCAGCCTCGGGTTCGACGGGAGCAGCGCCAGCGCGCTGGGCGTGCCGGCGCGGCGGAACTCGGCGTAGGCCTCGTCGACGATGACCATGCCCGGCGCCGCGGCACAGATCGTCTCGATCACGTCGAGCGGCAGTGCGGTGCCGGTCGGGTTGTTCGGCGACGCGAGCAGGACGACGTCCGGCTGGTGCTGTGTGAGCTGGTCGAGGGCGTACGCGACGTCGATGGTGAAGTCCTCCGCGCGGCGAGCGGCCACCCAGGCCGTGTGCGTGTCCCGCGCGTATTCCGGATACATCGAGTAGGTAGGCGCGAAGGACAGCGCCGTACGGCCCGGGCCGCCGAAGGCCTGCAGCAGCTGCACCATGACCTCGTTCGACCCGTTGGCCGCCCACACGTTGTCGACGCCGATTCCCGCGGTTCCGTCGGCGGTGAGGTACGCCGCGAGATCCGCGCGCAGCGCCACGGCGTCGCGATCGGGGTAGCGATTGAGTCCAGCGGCGACCTCAGCCACCGCGCGGCCCATGTCAGCCCGGACGGATGCGCTCGGCGGGTAGGGGTTCTCGTTGACGTTGAGCCGCACCGGCACGTCGAGTTGGGGTGCACCGTAGGGCTGTACGCCGCGCAGCTCGTCGCGCAGCGGCAGATCCGCCAGCATCGCCCTCGCCGCCGTCACGGCAACCGCGCCGCTACGGCGGCGCCGTGAGCGGGCAGGTCCTCGGCGTCGGCGAGCGCGAGCACGTGCGGGGCTACGTCGATCAGCGCCTCACGGGAGTACTCGACGAGATGCATGCCCTTGAGGAAGGACTGCACCGACAGACCCGACGCGTGCCGGGCGGTGCCGCCGGTCGGCAGCACGTGGTTCGACCCGGCGCAGTAGTCGCCCAGCGACACCGGGGCGTGCGGGCCGATGAAGATGCAGCCCGCGTTGCGGACCCGTTCGGCCCACGTGCGCGCGTCGGCGGTGATCACCTCGAGGTGCTCGGCAGCGTAGGCGTCGACGACCGCCAGGCCCTGCTCCAGGTCGCGCACGATCACCGTCGCCGACTGCTGCCCGGACAGCGCGCCGCGGATGCGCTCCACGTGCTTGGTGAGCCCTACCTGCCGCTCGACCTCGACCTCGACCGCGTCGGCCAGCGCGACGGAGTCGGTGACCAGGACGGATGCCGCGAGGGTGTCGTGCTCGGCCTGGCTGATCAGATCGGCTGCGACGTGCACCGGGTCGGCGGTGGCGTCGGCGAGCACCGCGATCTCGGTCGGGCCGGCCTCGGCGTCGATGCCGACGACGCCGCGCACCAGTCGCTTCGCGGCCGCGACGTAGACGTTGCCGGGGCCGGTGATCACGTCGACCGGTTCGATGCCGAGCGCCGTGTCGCCGTACGCGGCGAGCGCGATTGCCTGCGCGCCGCCGACCGCGTACACCTCCTCGACGCCGAGCAGCGCGCACGCAGCCAGGACCGTGGGGTGCGGCAGCCCGCCGAAGTCCTTCTGTGCAGGCGAGAAGACCGCGATCGACTCGACGCCCGCCACCTGCGCCGGGACGACGTTCATCACGACGCTGGACGGGTAGACCGCGAGGCCGCCGGGCACGTAGAGCCCGACTCGGCGCACCGGCACCCACCGCTCGGTGACCGTTCCGCCAGCGACGACCTGCACGTCGACGGTGTCACGGCGCTGTGCTGCGTGCACGATCTGCGCGCGGCGGATCGATTCGGCCAGCGCGTCGCGGACGGCGGGATCCAACCCCGCCATCGCAGCGCCCAACGCTGATCCCGGCACGCGAGGCTCGGCGACGTCGACGCCGTCGAAACGCAACGTCGCCTCGCGCACCGCCGGGTACCCGCGCGTGGCGACCGCCTCGACGAGCGGCGCCACTGACTCGAGCGCAGCCCGGACGTCGACCGCGGCGCGCGGGAGCAACCGACACAGGCCGGCGATGTCGACGGCGGTCAGGTCCAGGCGGCGTAGCACCGCTCCAGTTTACGGGCGCGCTGGGCGGGAATGCCTACACCGTGCGTCAGTCCGCTAGAGCCAGTGTGAGCCGAGGTAAGGCTCGGCGTTGAGTTCAGCCCAGGCGTGAAGTCGCTTCGCCAGGTGGGCTGCCAAGGCGCCGCGCGCCGGGAAGTCGGCCTTGTGGACGAAGACCACGGGCACGCAGGGCTGGTCTGCAGCCAGCCTCGATTCGAGCAGAGCGGCGAAGTCCGCGACGTTCTCGGTCACGATGATCCGACGCTCGCGCACGGCCCGAGCGAACACCTCGACATCCGGTGCGCCGACCAGGTCAAGGTCGCGAACGGAGACAGCGTCATGGCCTGACGCGGCGAGGAGCCGGGCTGCAGCCGGTGGCAACATCTCGTCGAGTAGCAGCCTCACGTCGCGAAGAGCTGCTCGCGACGTGAGGCGGCTTCGCGGACCCGCGCAGCAGCCCGTTCGTCAGCTGCGATCCGTTCGTCGACCTCGCCGGGAAAAGACGCGTAGAAGTCGATGGCCAGACGGATCCGGTCGACGGTCAGGTCACGTTGCTTGGCAGCCGCGCGCATCCGTTGCTGGCCCGAACCCGACGACGACGTGACCGCACGCACGACTTCCCACACGTCGGGTCCACCGGCAAGCGCGGCCCTGCGCCCCGTCGGACCGTCGCGGTACACGACACCGGGAAACCGTCGCGTCTTCAACCCCTCGTCGAGCATGGCCGTTACCAGTGCCGTTGCCGAGGTACCGCTGCTCGCTGCTGCGTCGTCCAACCGGTCAAGTAGGTTCGCCGGCAATCGGAAAGAGGTGGGGCGGGTCATGAGCGGCTCCTGTAGCGCGAATGCACTACACGGTACTACGACGCGGGCTGCTCCGCACCCGCTGGCGGATTGGCCGTAGCGTTGGCTCCGTGGCCGATGTCATCCCGGTGTTCCCGCTCAGCCATGTGCTGCTGCCGGGGATGACGCTGCCGCTGCACATCTTCGAACCTCGCTACCGACAACTGCTCGTCGACGTGCAGAGCAGCCTGGGTCCGGCCACGTTCGGCATCATCGCGCTGCGCAGCGGGACCGAGGTGGGCACGCCCGGAACCGACGGCACCGAACCGGAGATCGCCGACGTCGGCACGCTCGCGGAGATCCTCGAGGTGGCCCCCTACGACGACGGCGCGTCGGACCTGCTCACCGTCGGCAGCCGCCGCTTCCGCATCCGGGAACTGCTGACCGAAGGGAAGCCGTACCTACGCGCCCGTGTCGACTGGCTCGAGGAGCTCAACGGCGACCTGCATCCGGGTCAGGTCGCGGCGACCCGCCGACTGTGCGGCGCCTACCTGGAGCTGCTGTCCGGGCTCACCGGGCGCAGCTCCGACGAGGAACTGCCGCGCGAGGCGAACCTGCTCTCCTACCTTGTCGCCGGGCAGCTGCCGCTGGCCCCCCAGGACCGTCAGGACCTGCTGGCCGAAGCCACCGCAGCCGACCGGCTGCGGCGCGCGATCCCCCTACTGCGGCGGGAGATACGGCTGCTGCAAAGCACCCGGAGCATCTCGGTGTCGCCCACCGTCCTGCGTCTCATCGCGAATCCCAACTGACGGCTGACCGGGTTCGGGACGGCCGAGGTCATCCTCGGCTGCAAAGGACACGCACAGCGCGTAGACGAGCACCGCGATGGCTGCCTCGAGCAGCACCAGGCCGCGCATGTGCACCGACAGCGGAAGCTCGCGCAGCACCGTGTCGGTCTTGCCGTTGCCGGTGCCGCCGGCGAGCAGGTGCCCGACCACGTCGGTCAGCAGCGAGCCGAGCAGGCCACCCACCGCCAGCGCCAGCCCCGTGACCGGCCCCCGGGTCGGCTTGAGAATCCATGCCACCACACCGGCGAGAAGGCCCGCTGCCACGCAGATGACGGCGAAGCGGCCGTCGCCCGCGATGAACGCCTCGGTCTCGTCGGGCTGGATCGCGTGCGGCGCGACGACGTAGCCGATCGGTCCGGGCGGACTCCACCACTGCCAGATGACACCGAGCAGCGCGCCCAGCACGGCGAGCGCGGCCACGAGGTACGCCCCGGCCGCCAGATCATGGCGCGGCGCCCACCGCGCCCACCCTGCCGACGCCCGGCCGTCCACGCGGTTCCGGAGCGACTTCTCGAACGACACCGGCTGGGTCGGCGGGGCGGGAGAGGTCACTGTGCCAGTCTGTCAGCCGCGCAGCCGTGGGTGCTCGCACGGCCGACCCGTGAGCCGTGGGCGCGCCTCAACGACCGATCGTGTCGCGCAGGATCAGGTGCAGCTCGTCGACCCGAGACTTCGGGACGACCCGGTCGATGTCGAAGGTGCGCAGCCGTGCGACGGTCTTGCGGCGTCGTTGGCGGCCGAGCAACCGCACCGCCAGCAGGGGCAGCGTCCAGGTGCGGCCGGGCAGGCCGATGCGCCGCAGTTCTACCAGGACGTCGGATCGGGTGTCGGCAACGAGCGCATGCAGCCGCGCCTCGATCGGGCCGACCTGGTCGGCCGCCGTGAGCCGCCGCAGCACCGCGCGCAGCGTGGCACGCATGGCGAGCACCGCTAGGGCCACCACGGCGATGACGATGGACCAGAACGTCGAGCCGAGCCACTCGACGAGGCCCGCGAGGACAAGGATGCCCAGCGCCACGATCAGCAGACTGCGGCTGACCGATTCGCCGAGGGCCCGGCCGACGAGATAGCGCGCCAGCGCCCACCGGCTGACCGGCGAGCCCTGCTCGAAGGCACCGACGTCATAGCCGACCGGATCGTCTGGATCCGGCTCGGCGGGCAGCGCGGGCTTCACAGCTACCGACGGTACCGGGACTCCCGCCGTTGAATGGTGCGGGGCGCTAGGCCGAGACGGCGGACGGGCCGAGCAGGGCCTTGAGGTCGCCCATCAGGGCGGCCGACGGCGTAACCCGGTAACTGTCGCCGAGCCGGAGCAGGTGCTCGCGCTCGCCGTTGACCAGGCGCAGGTGCACCTCGGTGGTGCCGGGGTGCGTGGCCAGCACGTCGCGCAGCCGGTCGACCATCGGCGGAGTGCAGCGCGCGGGCGCCATCGTGACGATGACCGGCCCGCGCGGCTGCGCGCTGGTGTCGAGCAGGGTCAGGTCACTGCCGATCAGTTTGACGGTGTCCTCGCGGGCGTCGGTGCGCCCCTTGATCGCGACGATGGCGTCCTCGGCGATGCTCAGCGCCACCTGGGCGTAGCTGGTCGGGAAGAACATGACCTCGATCGAACCCTCGAGATCCTCGAGCACGACCTGGGCCCACGGGGCGCCCGCCTTGGTGACGCGCCGGTTCACCGAGGACAGGATGCCCGTCAGCGTCACCGATTGCGGTTCGTCGCTCGCCTCGGCATGCACGGCCGCGATCGTCAGGTCGGCGCAGGCGCCCAGGATGTGCTCGAGCCCGAACAGTGGGTGGTCGGAGACGTAGAGCCCGAGCATCTCGCGCTCGAACTGCAGCAGCACCTTCTTGTCCCACTCCCCCGGCGGGACGCGCACCGCGAAAACGTCGTCGGCGGGACCGGCGTCGCCCAAGGTGCCGAACAGGTCGAACTGGCCAACCGCCTCGGCCCGCTTGGTGTCGAGCACCGCATCGACGGCGGGCTCGAAGATGTTCATCAGACCGCGGCGCGGGTGGCCGAGCGAGTCGAAAGCGCCACCCTTGATCAGCGCCTCGATGGTGCGCTTGTTGCAGACCACAGCGTCGACCTTGCGCAGGAAGTCACCGAAGTCGGCGAACTCCCCCTTGCCTCGCCGGGTGGCGACGATTGAGGTCACGACGTTGCTGCCGACGTTGCGGATCGCGGTGAGGCCGAAGCGGATGTCGGTGCCGGTCGGGGTGAACTGGGCATCGGAGGAGTTGACACACGGCGCGAGCACCGTGATGCCCATGCGGCGGCACTCGGCCAGGTAGACCGCGGACTTGTCCTTGTCGTCGCGCACCGAGGTGAGTAGGGCCGCCATGTACTCGGCCGGATAGTTCGCCTTGAGGTAGGCCGTCCAGTACGAGACGACGGCGTACCCGGCGCCGTGGCTCTTGTTGAAGCCGTAGTCGCAGAACGGCAGCAGGGTGTCCCAGAGCGCCTTGACCGCGGGTGCGGAGTAGCCCCGCTCGAACATGCCGGCCGAGAACGCGGCGTACTGCTCCTCCAGTTCCTTCTTCTTCTTCTTGCCCATCGCGCGCCGCAGCAAGTCGGCGCTGGCCAGCGAGTAGCCCGCGACCCGTTGCGCGATGGCCATGACCTGCTCCTGGTAGACGACCAGCCCGTAGGTCTCGCCCAGGATGCCGCGCAGCGGCTCGTCGAGCTCAGGGTGGATCGGCACGACCGGCTTGCGGCTGTTCTTGCGGTCGGCGTAGTCGTTGTGTGCGTTCGTGCCCATCGGGCCGGGGCGGTAGAGCGCGATGACTGCAGTGATGTGGTCGAACAGGTCCGGGCGCATCGCGCGGAGCAGGGCACGCAGCCCGCCGCCGTCGAGCTGGAAGACGCCCAGGGTGTCACCCCGGGCGAGCAGGTCGTAGGTGGCCTGATCGTCGAACGGGAGGTCCTCGATGAGGATCGTCTCACCGCGGTTTGCCTTGATGTTCGCGAGCGCGTCGTCCACGATGGTGAGGTTGCGCAGGCCGAGGAAGTCCATCTTGAGCAGGCCGAGCGCCTCGCAGGTCGGGTAGTCGAACTGCGTGATGATCGCGCCGTCCTGCTCGCGCTTCATGACCGGGATCGTGTCCATCAACGGGACGCTGGACATGATCACCGCGCACGCGTGCACGCCCCACTGCCGCTTGAGACCCTCGAGCCCCTTCGCGGTCTCGACGACCCGCTTGACCTCCGGGTCGGCCTCGCACAGGCCACGGAACTCGCCGCCCTCGCCGTAGCGCTTGTCGGTGCTGTCGAAGATCTTGCTGAGCGGGACGTCCTTGCCCATCACCGAGGGCGGCATCGCCTTGGTGATCTTTTCGCCCATCGCGAACGGGTAGCCAAGGACCCGCGATGCGTCCTTGACGGCCTGCTTGGCCTTGATCGTGCCGTAGGTGACGACCTGCGCGACCCGGTCGTCGCCGTACTTGTCGGTGACGTAGGCCATCACCTCCCCGCGCCGGCGCTCGTCGAAGTCGATGTCGATGTCGGGCATCGAAACGCGCTCAGGGTTGAGGAACCGTTCGAAGAGCAGGCCGTGCTCGAGCGGGTCGAGCCCGGTGATCCGCATGGCGTACGCGACGAGCGAGCCGGCCGCGGAGCCACGCCCCGGCCCGACGCGGATGCCCTGCGCCCGAGCCCAGCCGATGAGGTCGGCGACGACCAGGAAGTAGCTGGGAAAGCCCATCTGCAGGATCATCGCGACTTCGTAATCAGCCCGCTTGCGCACCGCGTCGGGGAGCCCGCCCGGATAGCGGATCGCCAGGCCGCTTTCGACCTCCTTGACGAACCAGGAGTTCTCGTCCTCGCCCGGCGGCACCGGGAACTGCGGCATCAGGTTCACGCCTTCGGTGAACTCGACGTTGCAGCGCTCGGCAATCAGCAGCGTGTTGTCGCACGCCTCACGCAGGTCGTGCTTGTCGGCCCACAGCGAGCGCATCTCGGCGGGTGACTTGAGGTAGAAGTCGCGGCCGTCGAACTTCAAGCGGTTCGGGTCGGCCATCGTCTTGCCCGACTGCACGCACAGCAGGACCTCGTGGGTGTCGGCGTCGTCGGCGTGGGTGTAGTGCAGGTCGTTGGTGGCGATGATCGGAAGCTCGAGATCGCGGGCCAGGCGCAGCAGGTCATCGCGGACGCGGGTCTCGATGCCCAGGCCGTGGTCCATCAGCTCGAGGAAGAAATTGCCGGTCCCGAAGATGTCTCTGAATTCAGCAGCACTCGCCCGGGCTCGCTCGTAATTGCCGATGCGCAGCCAGGTCTGGATCTCGCCGGACGGGCAGCCTGTCGTGGCGATGAGCCCGCTTGCGTACTGCGACAGCAACTCGCGGTCGGCGCGCGGCTTGTAGAAGAACCCCTCCAGGCTGGAGCGGGACGACAGCCGGAACAGGTTGTGCATGCCGACGGTGTTCTCGGCGAGCAGGGTCATGTGGGTGAACGCGCCGCCGCCGGACACATCGTCCTCGCCGCCACCCGACCAACGCACTCGCGAGCGGTCATAGCGTGAGGTGTTCGGAGTGAGGTAAGCCTCCATGCCGATGATCGGCTTCACGCCGACCGCGGTGGCCTTGGTGTAGAAGTCGTGCGCGCCGAAGACGTTGCCGTGGTCGGTCATTGCGAGCGCCGGCATACCCATGCGGGCGGTCTCGGCGAACAGCTCGGTGAGCCGCGCGGCACCGTCGAGCATGGAGTACTCGGTGTGTACGTGCAGGTGCACGAACGAGTCGGTGTCGCAAGATGCCACGGTCGCGCCGGCCCCAATCCTGTGTCAGTTCAGTTGTCGCTGCGGTCGCCTCGATTCTCACACCCCGCACCGACGACGCTCGGCGTGTCGTCGTTGTTCCGGCAGGCGTGTCTCTCGACGTCAGGCTGAGGGTCGGTCCTCGCCAAGGGTCGGTTGCGGCTAAGGGGCGGTCCTGGTCCGCTGGCCGGCGCAGTTCGTGTTCGGAAAAGCGCAGCGACGGTTAGCCGGGAGCGCATCGGGTCGACCTGCCGGCTTGCGGTCTCGCTCGCCTCACCTGCCCGTCGGTTGCGCAGGAAGATCACCTCACGGCCCGCTCAGGCGGCATGATCGATGTTTCGTCGCGAGATGAGATCAACTTGAGAGAACGCCTTAAGAAATAAGAGGAAAGTGTCCCTGATTCTCTTGACAAATCATTCTACACGCACGATAATAGATTACATGTTCGATGGGTTGAGTCAGCGGAAGCCATAACCGCGCTCGCCCGGCTGCGTGCTGCCCGAGCCGACGTATTGGCCCTGCCGCTTACCCGTCTCACCGACGACGATCTGCTCGGCGTCCTGCGCGAACTGGAGACCGACGCCCGCCGTTCGGTCGTGGCCGATCACGCCCTGATCGCCCAACTCGAGTCCCGCGGCACCGCCCACGAACACGCCTGCCGGAGCACCGCCGTCCTGCTTAGTCACGCCCTGCGGATCAGCCCCACCGAGGCGATCGGCCGAGTGCTGGCCGCTGCCAGCATGGGCCCGCGCTCGGACTGACCGGCGAGCCGCTCGCGCCACAGTTCGAGGCGGTCGCGACCGCGCAAGCCTGCGGTGCGATCTCGCCGGCACACGCCCGGATCATCACCGACAGCGTCCAGGCGCTGCCCGCCGTGGTGCAAGCCGAACACCATGAGTCTGTGCAGGAGTTCCTCGTCGAGCAGGCCCACGTCCTGAACCCCCGGCAGTTGGCGCAGGTCGCGCACCGGCTGCGCGACACCCTGGACCCGGACGGAACCCTGGCCGACGAGCGGGACCGGCACCGTCGCCGCGACCTGCGGATCCGGCGCCGCTCGGACGGTTCCGCGCACGTCGAGGGTGAGCTGACCGCGCTCTGTGCCGAGGCCCTGCTCACAACGCTGGAATCCCTCGCCAAGCCCGTCCCAGCCGAAGACGGCGCGAAACATCCCCGCACCGCCGGGCAACGGCTGCACGACGCACTGCACGACGCCATGCTGATGGCCCTGCGCTGCGGTCAACTGCCCGACTGCGGCGAGTTCGCCGCCACGATCCTGCTCACCATGAGCCACGATCAGTTCCTGAGCGGCGCCGGGCTGGTCACCACCGGCCACGGAGCCCACATCAGCGTGACCGAGGCAATGAACCTGTTCGGCGACGCCCGCGTGATGCCAGTCGTCCTGGAAAAGACCCGCGAGATCACCGCCTACGGATCAACCCACCGCATCTTCACCGAAGGCGCGCGCCTGGCCATGATCGCCCGCGACCAGGGCTGCTCCTTTCCTGGGTGCACCGCCCCGCCGGTCCTGTGCCAGTCCCACCACGTCACCGACTACGCCCTCACCCGCCGAACATCCGTCGACGACGGAACATTGCTCTGCGGGTTCCACCACCGCGAACACCCGAAGCTCGGCTGGAGCTGCCGGATGATCGACGGCGTCCCGCACTGGATTGCCCCGCGGTGGATCGACCCGACTCAGACGCCCCGGACCAACCGAGCCCACCACCTGCTCACGGTCTGACCCGCAGCGGTTCAGCCGGATTGCTGTCAGGGGCGGATGGTCACGGCGGCGCCGACGTCGGCCCAGTCGTAGAGGAACTTCATCGCGGCCAGCGGGGTGTGTATGCAGCCGTGCGAGCCCTCGGTGCGGTACTTGGCGCTGCCATAGGGGAAGCTCTGCCAGCTCGCGTCGTGGAAGCCGAACAGCGGCGCGTCGAACGGGATCCAGTAGTTCACCTGATACTGGGCGCCGCTCAGGAGGGTGAGCGTCCGATCCGTGTCCTTTTCCTGGATCTGATACGTGCCCGTCGGCGTGCTGTCGTAGGGCAGCTCGACCGCACCGGTCGTCACCGGGGCGCTGTACACGAGGTGATTGCCGGCGCACATCCAGACGTGCTGCTTGGCGACGCTGACCAGGACGAGCTGGGTGTCGACGTTTCCGGCGCAGGCGTTCGGTCTCGGCTTCGGCTTGGGTTTCGGCGCGGCCGTCGTCGTCGGCGTCGGCGACGTGGCAACGACCGGCGGAGCCACCACCCGCGGTGCGGCGGGCGGCGAGTGCGACGCGTCGGGGCTGCCACTTGAGCGGTGGGCGCCAGGTGCAGTCCCGCATCCGGCGAGCACACCAGCGACAAGCAGCACGAGCACCGCGAGTCGCTCCGCCATCCGTTGCACCCCTCATCGTCGACCGGAACCCGTCCAGTTTAGTCGTTTCAGCCGGGCGCCTGGGCGCAGGATGGGGCTATGCCCGTCGCCGACGTCGTCGCTGATGCCGTCAAAGCACTGCGCGGCGAGCTCCCGCGGACGCTGATCGCGCTCGACTTCGACGGCTCGCTGGCGCCGATCGTCGCCGACCCGGCCGCCTCGCGCCCAGCGCCGGGGGCGCTCGAGGCACTGAGCGTCCTGGCTCGTGCGGGCGCGCAGATCGCGGTCATCACCGGGCGCGACGCGCGCACAGCGGTCGCGCTCAGTGGGTTCGACGCGGTCCCCGGACTGATCGTCGAGGGCCTCTACGGGGCCGAGACCTGGCAGGCGGGCGAGCTCTCCGCGCCCGGAGAGCCGCCGGCGATCGGCGAGCTGCGGGCGCGGTTGCCCGCGGTCGTGGCCGCCCACACCGTCGACCCGGACGTCTGGATCGAGGACAAGCGGCTGTCGCTGGTCATCCACGCCCGCCGCACGGCCGATCCGGCCGCCGCCATCGAAGCGGTGCGCGGCCCGGTCAACCAACTGGCGGCGGACCTGAGGCTGGAGACCCACGACGGTCGCGACGTGCTCGAGATCCGGCTGCCTGGCTACGACAAGGGTGCCGTGCTACGGCGGCTCGTCGCCCGGTTCGAGCCCGCGGCGGTGCTCTTCGCCGGCGACGACCTCGGCGACCTGCCCGCGTTCGCGACCATCCGCGAACTGCGCAACCAGGGCTATCGAGCCTGGGGCGTCGCGGTGTCGTCCGGCGAGGTCCCCGAGGTGGGCGAGGCCGCCGACCTGCACGTCGACGGGCCGGCCGGCCTCGTCGCCCTGCTCACCGGCCTGGCGTCCGGCCGGGGCTAACCCAGCGCGTCTAGCTGGGCCTGGAACCACTGCGTCGGCGGCAGTCGGACGGCTGCGGCGCGCATGCGCGCGGCCCGCTCGGCACGCTCACCGGCCGACATCTGCAGCGCCGCGTGCAGCGCCTCGGCGGTGGCCGAGACGTCGAACGGGTTGACCTGCAGCGCGTCCGCGCCGAGCGTTTCGGCGGCGCCGGTCTCGCGGGACAGGACGACGGCCGGCTCCCGCTCAGAAACGACCAGCCCCTCCAGGACGACAAGGTTCATGCCGTCGCGCACCGAGTTGACGAACAGCACGTCGCTGCGCCGCAGCACCGCGAGGGCAGCCGGGTAGTCGTCGGCGATCTCGAGCAGCATCGGCGTCCAGTCGTCGGTGCTGAACTCGTCGTCGATGTCGGCGGCCAGCCGCTCGATCGAGGCGGTGTACTCGCGGTAGGCGGGCAGGTCCTCGCGGGACGGGTTGTTGTACACGGCGTGCACGACCCGACCGCGCCACTCGGGGTGCGTGCGAAGGAGTTCGCGATACGCGAGCAGGCCGCGCCACACGTTCTTGGACAGCTCAGTGCGGTCGACCCGCCCGATCACCTGCCGGTCGCCGACGACCTCGCCGAGCAGCCGCATCGAACTCTCGACGTCGCGCCGCCAGGCCAGCTTGTGCAGCTCGTCGGGGTCGGTACCGAGCGGGAAGACCGCCACTCCGGCGGGCTCGCGACCCACGATGGACTGGCAGGTGGCGCGGAACAGGGCCGCCCACCGCTCGGTGTGAAAGCCGAGCACGTCCGCGCCGAGCAGGCCGTCGACGATCGCGTAGGCGACGTCGTCGGGCAGCATCGCGAAGTAGTCGGGCGAGACCCACGGCGTGTGCGTGAAGTGGCCGATCCGAAGGTCGGGACGCATCGTGCGCAGCATCCGCGGCGCGAGGAACAGGTGATAGTCCTGGATCATCACCCGCGCGTCGGGGGCGGCTTCCTCGGCCAGCGCCTGCGCGAACGCCTGGTTGTAACGCACGTAGGAGGCCCACTGTCGGCGCCAGGCGGCGTCAAAGATCGGCGCCTTGGGGAGGTCGTACAGCATGTGCAGCACGAACCAGAGCGTCGAGTTAGCGACACCGTTGTAGGCGTTGCGGAAGGTCAGCCCGTCGATCGGCAGCATCCGCACGTCGAAGTCGCCCTTCAACGCGTCGGACGCGAACTCCACTTCGGAGAGCCGCCCGCCGCTGGCCTGGCGTGCCAGCGCGCGCTCGCGATCGTTCATGGCCGCGCACACCCACACCGCGTCCGGCGCCGCACCGAGAGCGTTCTGCATGCCGCTGACCAGCCCGCCACTGCCCCGCCGGATCTCGTCGTCGCCGTCCTCGACCGCGACGACGGACAGCGGGCCTCGATTGGAGGCGACCAGTAGCGGGGCTCGTCCGGCGGAAGTCATGTCCTCATTCCTACCCGAGACGGCCCGCCCATAGCTGTGAGTCAGGACTCGGCCCGGATTCGGTCGAGCGCGGTCTGCAGGTCGGCAGGGAACGGCGAGACGACGCGCAACTGCTCACCAGTCGAGGGATGCGTGAAGCCGAGTTCGCGCGCGTGCAGCCACTGCCTGGACAAGTGCAGCCGCTTGGCCAGCACCGGGTCGGCGCCGTAGGTCAGGTCGCCGACGCAAGGGTGTCTGACGGCCGCCATATGTACCCGGATCTGGTGCGTGCGCCCGGTCTCGAGCTGGACGTCGAGCAGCGACGCGGCCCGGAATGCCTCGTCGGTCTCGTAGTGCGTGACGCTGGGCCGGCCACCGACCACGACGGCGAACTTGTAGTCGGCCGACGGGTGCCGGTCGATGGGCGCGTCGATGGTCCCGCGGCTGGGATCGGGGTGGCCTTGGACGAGCGCCGAATAGCGCTTGTCGACGGTGCGCTCCTTGAAAGCGCGCTTGAGCAGCGAGTAGGCGCGTTCACTCTTGGCGACGACCATGACTCCAGTGGTGCCGACGTCCAGGCGGTGCACGATGCCCTGCCGCTCGGCAGCTCCCGAGGTGGCGATGCGGTAGCCCATCGCGGCCAGGCCCTGCACCACGGTCGGGCCGGTCCAACCGGGGCTCGGGTGCGCGGCGACGCCGACGGGCTTGTCGACCACGACGAGGTCGTCGTCGTCGTAACGCACCATCAGGCCGTCGACCGGTTGGGGCTGCGCGGGTGCCGGAGCGTCGGGTTGGGGCAGGGTCACCTCAAGCCAGGAGCCGCCGTGCACCTTCGCCGAGCGCAGCGGCGATGCCCCGTCAAGGGTCACCCGGCCTGCGTCGACGAGCCCCGCAGCCGCGGTGCGGGAGAAGCCGAACAGCCGAGAGATGGCGACGTCCAGGCGCAGCCCGTCCAGGCCGTCAGGGATCGGCAACAGCCGCGAGTCACTCACCCCGGTGGCCGCCGCGCCGCACCCGGGTACCGCGCCCGTCGATGTCGATCCCGCGCAGCGCGAGCACAGCGGACAGGACGGCGCCGCATACGATCGCTGAGTCGGCGAGGTTGAAGACCGGCCAGACATGCCCATCTTTCGCGAACAGGCTGATCCAGTCGACGACGTGGCCGCGACCGACACCGGGGGCGCGGAAGATCCGGTCGGCGAGGTTGCCCAACGCGCCGCCGAGGACGAGGCCGAGGGCGACCGCCCAGCCGGCCGACCGCATCCGGCCGGCCATCCGCAGGATCACCCCGACCACGGCGAGGGCGATTACGGTGAGCACGATCGTCGCCCCGGTACCCACCGAGAAGGCTGCCCCGGAGTTGCGCGTTTCGATGAGGTAGATGGCACCCCCGATGATGCGAACCGGCGGGTGCTCATCACCCAGGTTGCCGGCCACGAGAACCTTGGAGAACAGGTCCAGGCCGAACGCGACGACTGCGACGATGACGAACAGGCCGATGCGACGTGGGCGGGTGCTCGGCTGCTCGGCCGGCGTCGCCTGAGCGGGTGCGGCTTGGGTCTCGTCGGCTCGGCTCACCG